>DCPZ01000008.1 GCA_002323795.1 Flavobacteriales bacterium UBA1531
CAAAAGGCAAAGATTGCGAGTTACTTTGGGGTTGCTATTCTACCGTAAAAATTGACCAATGGAGGAAATTTTAAGTTCCGGATTTCAATTGGGCGAGCATCACTTCTCGTTGGGTTCGATGCTTCAGATTTTGGCAGTTCTGTCATTGTCGCAGATTCTTTTCTGGACAGTTCGAGCGGCATTGCGACGAATTTTTAAAAGTTCGAGCATGGAGGAGGGAACGCGATTCATGATCATGCGATTGTTACGCACGATCATCTACACGCTGGGTGCAGTCATTGCTCTGGAAACCGCTGGAGTGGATTTACAGGCTCTGTGGTTTGGCTCAGCTGCTTTGTTGGTTGGCGTAGGAATTGGTTTGCAGAACTTCTTCAATGACGTTGTTTCAGGCTTTGTGCTCTTGTTCGAGGGCGGAGTTCGGGTGGGCGACGAGTTGGAAGTGGACGGCATGCTGGTTCGGGTCGATAGGATCGATCTGCGCTCGACTCGTGTGATCACTCGCTTTGGAAATTTGATCGTAATGCCCAACGGTCTTATATCTGGCCAAACCGTTCGAAACTTTACTCAGGGTGATCAGGCAAGCATGCTCAGGATTGATGTTAATGTCGCCTACGGCACCGACCTGGATCAGGTAAAGACCATTCTGTTGGATGCAGCTAGGAGCGAACAGGCGGTAATTCGAAAAGATGAAGTGGGCGTTTTATTTACCGATTTTGGTGAATCAGGCTTGAAATTCAGCGTCTTCTTTTGGGTTTCTGAGCCTTGGCAGCGCATGTCAATTTCCAGCAACGTTCGTTTCAAAATAAATGATGCATTTCGCCAAAATGGCGTGGTCATTCCGTTTCCACAACGTGACTTGCATCTGCGTTCAGGCACAATTCACACTCCAGAAAATTAACGAATAGGGCGCTCAAGCTTCAGAGGAGTCTACACGTGCATTTCGAATGGCTTTGAGGTGCAGATTGAGTTCGGTTCGACTTTGCCATCCACGAGGCTTCCAGGTGTTTTTCACCAATGTAAACGCGATGTCTATGGGCATATCTTGCTTGATGTGAGGAGCGAGCTCTCCCATGTTCCATCCAATGGCATCGATCGTGGGGAAGTCACCTTCAGGGTCTTTGACCGTGATTTTTAAATGTCGCCCTTGATTGCCAATTGTCCGCGGTCGACGCACACAAACTACATTTCTCAGAATGAAAACAGGTGTTGGATTTCCTGGTCCAAATGGTTCGAGTTGTTGCAGCTCCTTCCAAGCTTCCAAAGAGAGTTCGCTAATTTGCACTTCCCTATCGCAGCGAACAATGGGCTTGGGAAGAACATCATTTGTCTGTTTAGCGATTGCCTCATTCAGACGGATTTTGAATTCAGCCAAGTGCTCAACTTTTAGGCTCAGGCCAGCAGCCATTGTATGGCCACCGAACTGCTGCAACAAGTCCGAGCAATCTTCGAGTGCTCGATGGATATCGATTCCGTCAACGGATCGCGCACTTCCAATGAGCTGACCATCCTCTTCGGACAAGACAATCGAAGGCCGATACCGCTGTTCTATCATTCTACTAGCCACAATGCCGACGACTCCGCGATGCCAATCTTGGCCGTGTACGATGTTCACAAAAGGGCCTGTTTCACTTGTTTCGAGTTGCGCCAAAGCATCAGCGGTGGTTTTTTCGTCCACCTGCCGCCTTTGCTGGTTCATTTCTTCGATTTCACGGGCGACCTCTGCCGCTCGTGATTCCCTTTTCTCAATCAGGAGGTCCACCACGCGTTGGGCATGGTCCATGCGCCCGGCAGCATTGATCCTTGGTCCGAGTGTGAAGCTGATGTCGCGAATGGTTTGGGGTGCCTGATGGATGTCTGCAGCGCGCAATAAAGCCAAGATACCGGGTCTTTGACGCTTCCGAAGTTGTTTCAACCCTTGAGATGCCATGATGCGATTTTCACCCTTCAACTCAACGAGATCTGCACCGATGCTAATCGCGACGAGGTCCAGCTCCTCATAAATACCGCTTTCAGGCAAGTCCATAAGGTGAGCGAGTGATTGGAGCAACTTAAAAGCAACACCACACCCGGACAATTCCTTGAACGGATAAGGGCAGTCCGACCTCTTTGGATTGAGGATGGCATAGGCCGCAGGGAGTTTGCTTTCTGGCAAATGGTGGTCGCAAATGATGACGTCAATACCTCGCTCAGCAGCGTCCGCCAAAGGTTCGAAATCCTTGGTTCCACAATCCAAGGTAATCATCAATGAGAACCGATTTTCAGACGCGTAGCGCACCCCTTCCATGCTAACGCCGTAACCTTCGTTATACCGATGAGGAATGTAGGTTTCGACTTGTCCGCCAACACCTTCGAGGTAACTCGCAACCATGGCCACGGAAGTGGTGCCATCCACATCATAATCACCGTAAATCAAAATACGCTCTTCGTCTTCGATCGCCTGATGGAGGCGATTTACAGCCTCCAACATGTCCTTCATCAGCATCGAATGGTGCATCGCTGACAATGCAGGGTTTAGAAACCCTAAGACTTCTTCGGGCTCCTTCAAACCTCTTTGAATCAGGAGGGAAGCAACCAAAGGTGTGAGTCCTGCGTTTTTCATCAACTGCACAACTTCCTGCCGGTTTGGCTGTTGCTTGACTATCCAAGAACTATCATTCAATTGTTGAGCTGCGGTCATAACGAATGGACGGTGAATGCCGTTTATTGTATTTCTCCTTGGGTTTCCTCATCGATTCTAAGGAAAAGGTCGAAGGGTAATTGTGTTCAACTTATCTTGCACTGCCTAAAGTAGCACAATGAATTTGAAATGCTCTGTCAAAATCCATTAACGAAAATGAAATCTTTACAATTCACTTTTGCGTCTGCCTTGCTGTTTATGCTTGCCATTGGCAGTGGTTGTCTGAATGATGATAACCTGATTCCTGAAAACTGTTACGATGGGATTTTGAACAACGGAGAAGAGTTGGTTGATTGCGGCGGGTCAATTTGCCCAGCATGTGATCCATGCGAGAACGGTCAGTTTGATTCCCTACTCGGAGAGACTTGGGTGGATTGCGGAGGTGAATGTGGCCCTTGCGACCCCAGTTTCAATGGCGTGCAAGACCCCGGTGAATCTGGCATCGATTGCGGAGGAGACACAGGAGTAGCTTGCGGTGAACTCTGCGGCGATGGTCTGTTGAATGGAAACGAGCAAGCCGTTGATTGCGGAGGGTCTGATTGCGAGCCTTGTCCAACGTGCTGCGATGGAATGATGAACGGGGACGAGGTTGCCGTTGATTGCGGGGGGAATTATGAGTCGAATATTTATATCGCCTGTGAGAATCCTAACATCGTTTGTGGGCCATGTCCAGATGGAGTGAATTGCGGAAACGGCCTCATGGACGGAGACGAGCTTTACATCGACTGCGGTGGTGACTACTGCCCTGAGTGTGAGACCATTTTGACTTGGAAAGCCAACGGTACAACGCTCGTGGCAGAAACAGGATTGTCTGCAGAGCTCGATGGAACGACCATCACTCTGACCGGCTTGACCCTGACAGGCGCTGGCTTGGCTTTGGTCATGGAAGTGCCATTAGCAGGCTGGATCGCCGGATCGCAAGTTCAATGCACAGCTGCAACGGGTTCTTCGTGTTCATACGCTGATCCAGCCCAGAATGCATACAGCACCAACTTTGGCGGTGGCGTAACGGTGAATATTGCATACGTAGATGCCGTTTCTGGGGGATTCATTGTAGGCACCTTCATTGGAAGCGTTTTGGGAATGTCTGGCGAAAGCATGAACCTTGCCCAGGGTGCTTTCCAGATGCAAATCAATTGATTGGCTGAGATTTTTATTTACTCATCTGAACGGATGAGTTCAAATAAAGCGTCCAAATTAGGCGCCAGGATGACCTCAATCCGGCGATTACGAGCCTTGTCATCGACGTCCAGCGGATGATATTCGCTTCGCCCTGCCGCTGTCAATAGGTTTGGAGCCACCCCCGACGCCTTCAAGATTTCGATGACAGCTGTTGATCGCAAGACACTCAACTCCCAATTATTTCGGGGAATTGAAGCCGAACGCAATTGATCCGAATCGGTGTGCCCTTCAACAATGATTTCCAGGTTGGATTGCTGGCTGATGACAGCGGATAAATCTTGCAATGCTTTTTTGCCATTGGCGTTGATTGCTGTGCTTCCTGAGGGGAAAAGCAATTGGGCTTCCAAGCTGACATAGACCTTGCCATCCCGTTGTTCAACGGATAAGCCTTTGTCGGCAAATCCGAGTAAAGCATCAGCGAGTTGGCTTCGAAGGGCTTCCGCTGCGGCGTCGCGAGCGAGAAGCAACCCTTCAAGTTCAGCAATGCGTTTCGAGCGATCGCTCAACTCCTTTTCTCGCGATTCAAGATTGGATCGCAACTCGTTCAATGCGTCTTCTTGTTGCTGCAATTCCGTACGAGAACGACTCAGGTCCGCGAGCAAAGCACGATTTTCATCATTGATAGCGGCCATGCGAGAAGAGCTCTCGGAGTTGAGAACATCATTCAATTCTTCAAGACGGACAATTTCAGCTGCAGCCTGGCGCATTTTTCGTCCAATCTTCGCAGTATCAGCAATCAAGTTTCGCTGACTTTCCTCGAGAACAGCAATTCTTCCGGTCATTTCACGTCGTTCAATCTCTCCATCTTGTCCTTCCAGAGCAAGCATTCGATTTTCATTTTGAATTTTGTCGAAATCAGACTGCAGT
This sequence comes from Flavobacteriales bacterium UBA1531, assembly GCA_002323795.1. Taxonomy (GTDB): domain Bacteria; phylum Bacteroidota; class Bacteroidia; order Flavobacteriales_D; family Sanyastnellaceae; genus UA16. The sequence continues at coordinate 4,727 of DCPZ01000008.1, forward strand.
TCGTCGAACTGCTTCAACGTGACACATCCATTGAACAGAAAAAAACTGAAAAAGAGTGTCGTCGGGTATATTAGAGCTTTCATCGAGGGTGTATCGGGAATAGCCTCCAAACTTAGGTTTTTCAGAATACTGAATTACCTTAGTCTGAAATATTTTTGAAACATGTTTCGTTGATAAAGTGTTTTACAGACACTACCTTTGACTTAAGCAAAGACACAATGGCCATAATTATTCGCAACGCAGCTTCTTGGATTGATAAGACCCTCGGTTGGTTCTTTACCAATGGAAATAAAGTTGGTTACGACGGTTTTCAAGCCATTGAGGATCGAGATTGACTGCTGAAGATTTCCAAGGCGGAATCCGTTCAACTCAATTCGCATGCGTTGGTAGGCAAACATTCTGAGGCTCCGTAAAGAAACGCAAAGCTTCAAAGCCCCCTTCTCTTCCTAAGCCACTTGATTTTACACCACCGAACGGCGTGCGTAAGTCACGCACCAGCCAGCAGTTGATCCAAGCAATTCCGCTTTCGATTGAGGATGCGGTCCGATGCGCTTTTCCAATGTCTTGTGTCCATATCGTTGCTGCGAGGCCATACATTGAATCATTGGCTAAGGCAATCGCGTGACTCTCGTCCCTGAAACGCTGCAATGTGATTACAGGGCCAAAAACTTCTTCCTGGTTGATTGCGCATTTTGGTCCGAGCCCGTCGATGACGGTTGGCTGAACAAAGAACCCGGAGTTGCAGCGTTCATTTGGCGGGGTTGCAGCATACCCTCCGCACAGGATTTGCCCCCCAGCTTCCTTGGCTTTCTCAACGCTGTGCAAGATTTTATCACGATGAGCTTGAGACACGACAGCGCCCATTTTTGTTCCTTTTTCTGCAGGGTCTCCAACTTGCATGCGCTTCACTTTTTCGACGAGTGCTGTTTTGAATCGATCGTAGATTGAGTCTTCGATGAGGATGCGTGATGAACACAAGCAAATTTGACCTTGGTTTGCGAAGGAGGATCGAATGGTCGTGGCCAAAGCTTTGTCAAAGTCGCAGTCGGCAAAAATGATTGCAGGATTTTTACCCCCTAGCTCCAAGCTCAACTTCTTAAATTGTGGGGCAGTGGTTTGTGCGATGTGCGCCCCTGTTGCCGTGCCCCCCGTAAAGGAGATCGCCTTGATTTGAGGATGTTCCACAATGGCTTGTCCTGCCTCATTGCCCAGCCCATGCACGACGTTGAATACACCTTTGGGGATCCCCGCTTCTTCAGCCCATTGAGAGAGCATGAATGCCGAGAATGGGGTGATTTCGGACGGTTTGGCGATCACACAATTTCCAGCGGCAATGGCAGGGGCAATTTTCCAAGTGAACAGATAGAGGGGTAGGTTCCAAGGCGATATGCAGCCTACAATTCCAAGGGGTTTGCGGTGGGTGTAATGGATGTGTGATGAATCTGCAGGTATATGTGCTTCTGAAGCAAAGTGTTCGATGGCTCCTGCAAAGAATTCTAGATTCTTTTGCGCACGTGGAATATCCACGGCAGCGGCGAGGGAGATTGGCTTGCCATTGTCTTTTGATTCAGCATGAATGAGGGCTTCGGAATGACGAGCAATTTTTTCTGCCCAGCGTCGAAGGCAAGCGGCTCGATCGGCAAAGGCAACAGTTGACCATGATGGGAATGCCTTTTCAGCCGCTTGAACAGCAAGAGCGACATCGGCCGCGGTCGACCGTGGAATTTGACTGTAGACCTTGCCAGTAGCAGGTTCAATGTTGTCCAACCACTCTCCATTGATCGCACCTCGAAGTTCTCCTCCAATCAGATTTTGCAATTGCTCCATGGCTCCAAGATAATTAGAGTGCGTTGATTGCATACAAATTCAGAAAATCCTTTTTATCTTTGCCGACGCTATTGTGGCCAAAACTACGAGGCATTCCCCGATGGTGTAATGGTAACACACCGGTTTTTGGTGCCGTTATTCCAGGTTCGAGTCCTGGTCGGGGAACGTTTAGCTTGAGAATCCTTGGGACTTGTTCCAAGGATTCTTTTTTTTTAAAGCTATTGCTTTCGATCTGTTTTTCATCGTCTCGATCACGTCCGTTATTCCCCGGAATCGATCAACTCGATCTGTGCTTGCAGCTGTGTGATCAAGCCTTGCAAGGAATCAACGGTGCTGAGCAATTCAGTGAGAACTGCAGCCACTTCGATTCCGTTTACATTGAGATCCCCGAAAACACTTGCATTTCCGGCAATTGTTGCGTCGCCTAGTGCGGATACGGTAAAGGCATCAGAGCGGTTTGAATTGTCGCTGCCGTTTCCCACCACGAGCAGAAGGTTTTCTTGACCGGGGGAGTTGAATTGGCCAAAGACAGCGCTATTTTCCTGATCAGCAACCACTCCAAATCCACTTGCAAACGCATTTGAAGCAGAGGCCAAGGTGGACCGACCAACTGCTCGGCTGTAAAGTCCGCTGGCTGTTGATTCAAATCCTCCAGCGTGGCTGGCATATCCGGATGCAGTGCATCCATATCCTTCTGCGTGTGCAACATCCCCTGAGGCAGCGCTTGCCTGCCCTTCGGCATGCGCCGAATTTCCGCTGGCATTGTTTTGTCGGCCTTCCGCATGAGCGTACAAACCAGATGCTGTTGTTAGGTAGCCTTGCGCATGCGCGGCGGTGCTTTCGGCACTGGTTCCATAGCCTTCCGCATGGCTGTAATTCGATGTTGCAGAGGTATTGTACCCTTCTGCGTGAGCAGTGAGGTTTGTCGCTATACTCAACATGCCTTCGGCGTGAGAAGCTGTTCCGCTTGCTGTGGTTCCTTCTCCTTCCGCACTTGAACATGTCGCGCTGGCAACGGTCAGTCTGTTTTGGGCATTGCTGAATGCTCCGCTGGCTGTGACATTGGTCCCTGAAGCGTGAGCATACAATCCAGTAGCCGATGCAGCGAAACCTTGCGCGAATTGACTCATAACTCGTGCAGAACCATTGATCCACGCATGTGTGGATCCTGAAAAGATGCTGTCCTGAATGCTTGTTAGTCCGAGTGAGTCTCTTGCTGCTTTTGCAGAAGTAGCGCCGGTTCCCCCGAAAGTTATGGGGATTACTCCTTCAGCATTGAAATTGGCTCCATAGAACGGCAAGAAGACCAACAAATCATTGACTTCAATGGTGCCGTTGTTGTCACTATCCGGGTTATAGGGGAGGCCTCCTTCAAATTCAACTTGAGCAAATGTGAAGTTGAAAATTGCACATGTTGTGAGAATGAAAGAAACCAAAAGGAAGGGTCGGTAAAAAGGCATGCCAATGAATTTGTAAAGCAAGTTACACGTCAAAAGGGAAGAAATAGCCGGAGCACTCCAATCAGGGCCGCGAGTGAATCAACGGGCGATTATCCATCGCAGGGTTTCCACGGAGCCTCCAGTTTCAATTCGAACGAGATAGCAGCCGGGAATGAGCCTTGCGCCATTCAAAGTGATATAATCAAAGGAATTGCCCTCATTCGTAGCATGATTCATAGATGGCATAGCTTCCATTCCAGCGAGATTGAAAACGCGAACCACAATGTTGGCTGCTTTTGAGCCCTTCAACTTGAGGGTGGATATCGTTGAAGTGGGGTTTGGAGCAAGAAAACTCGCATCTCCTTGGCTTGATAATAGGCGACTCGAATCACTCGGGTTGAATGTATATGCATCGGACGTTTCTGGCTCTGGCAAGAACGCAAAAGGATTGGCTATAAGACCCTCCTCACTGTCACAATCTTCCCCATCGAAAGTCAAGGTTTGGCTAAATGTGGCTGTATTTCCACTGCAATCAGTGGCTTCATAATTGCGTTCAATTTCGAATGGAGTGGAGTCGCCTGCATCAGGATCACCGCTTAAAACGACTTCAGTAAACGTCACCTCGAGAGAGCTACCGCAGTTGTCCGATTGGAATGAACAAGGCTCAGGAATAAAGACACCACTGCTGGCTTCATAGCACAAGCTCACGAGATTTTCACACGAGGACTCAATGGTCGGCGCCACATCATCAACGGCATATGTGAATTGCACCGTCTCGGTGAAATCCCCAGAGATTGGATTCAACGCATTATAAAACACAGCCCCAAATTCAGATCCACATGGAACGCTGATGTTGACATCCTCGCCCAAATCCACGACAAGATCTCCAGACATTCCCATTACGGATTGTCCAAGAAGATGTCCTTCCCATGCGAACCAACCGCCGAGTCCATAATTGCAATTGACGCCATTTCCACCAACGCCGAGCTGGAATCGTTTACTCTCAGAAAATGGCATGTGCGAAAGTTGCAGCCACGAGCCTTCGTAGCCCCCAGCTCCAATCAGATATGACTGCGCATTGTTCATGCTAAACATCGCCCAGTTTCCTGTATCGGCATCGCATCCAAAGGACGTGAGGAAGCCATGATTTGGATCTTCATCAATCCAGTCTGTTCCTGACTGTGCATCTTCGAGTACGATGTGAACGTTCCATTTGAGATTAGGATTTTCGGAGTCTGAAACTTGCCCAGTTACCCGCGCAACTCCATTGGAATAGCGTGTGACGATTAGAGGGTAAGATTCAACGAAGTAATCTGAATTTGAAAGTCCGAGTTGTTCGGAGAGTCCGAATAATCGAATCGCTCCATCTGGCCCAACCCCGTCGGAAGTGTTCGCAAGGTTGAGATCATAACTTCCAATGGCCTGAACCAAAACGGCACCAACCTCTAAGGTGTCTCCAGAGGACGGGACAATGGCAACGACATCATTGCTTGGAGACGTCGGGAGATCAGACGAACAAACCACAGTGTCTGGCTCAAAGTCTGACAAGAAAAGGGGCGTGCAATTCACACAGCCCTCAAGGTTACCCTCGCAATCGTAATCGGGCAGAGGATATTCGCAAGATATGGGTGTCGAAAGCGTTGCTTCAGGGTCAAAATTACAAGCTGTAAAATCCATGCAGCCCGCGCAACTCTCAAAGTCGCAAGCGGTTTCGTCAGGCACAGTTGCAGCCTCGTCATAATTGCATGCGAGAGGTGCTATGCAGCCGGCGCAGCTAAAATACTCACATGATGCGTCCGGATAAATTGCAAAAGGATCAAAATTGCACGCAAATTCATTCATACACCCGATGCAAGATATGTACTCACATGATCCATCGTCTTCTGAAGCAGACGCATCGTAATTGCATGCAAACGGATTTGTGCATCCATCATTGGCCATATCGACAGCGGCAAAACTGGATGAATCTATCAATAGAAATGCCAATAACCAGCAGAGGGTTATCCTGATTTGTTTCAGAGTGGTTTGGCGATTCATGGGTGCAAGTATGTTCCGAGCCTTTGACAAAGCAACGAGCACTAAATTCGGGGTTTTCTTGCTTAAAAACAAGCCGAATGTCTGAAATAACAAGGCCAACAGTCAAATTATGCCAACGGACTGGTTTCACCCAACCACAATGTTGATGATTCGTCCCGGCACCACAATTACTTTCCGAATGGTTTTCCCTTCGATTTGTGCAGTGGTTTTTTCGTGCTGCAGAGCAGCTTTCTCCACATCTTTGGCCTCCATTGTTGCGTCAAGATCCAGTTGAAATCGCACTTTTCCGTTGAAGGAAACGGGATAGGTAATTCGATCTGCGATTAACCATTTTTCGTCGCTTTCAGGCCAAGTTGCATCCATAACACTTCCTTTGCCTTCGCTCATTTGCCACAACTCTTCAGCGAGGTGAGGGGCTACGGGACTGAGCAGAATTGCCAGCGGTTGCAAGATATTCCTCTGGTGGCCCTTCGAATCAAGCAGTTCATTGACACCAATCATAAGCGCACTGATCACGGTGTTGAACGCATGGCGATTCAAATCGTCGGTGACTTTTTTAATGGTTTTGTGTAAAATACGAAGGCTAGTGTCGCTGGGGGATCCGTCATCACTTTGTGCAAATAAGCGATATGTTTTTCGTAAGAAATTATGCACCCCACTGATGCCTTGAGTGTCCCATGGTTTGTGTTGCGTCAATGGTCCCAAGAACATCTCATAGCAACGCAGCGTGTCCGCTCCGTAGCGTTCCACGAGCTCGTCTGGTGTTTGTACGTTGAATTTTGATTTGGACATCTTTTCCACTTCAAAGCCACAGGTGTAGGTGCCGTCTTTTCCGAGGATGAATTCCGCATCTGAATATTCTTCGCGCCAGTTTCTAAAGGCTTCAGTATCCAATGTGTCGCCTTCTACGAAGCTGATGTCCACGTGTAAGCGCTGAGTCTTGAACTCTTTTCGTCGTTCAGCCGTTACAAATTGATTGGTGCCTAGCACACGATAAACGAAGCTGGAACGACCCAAAATCATGCCTTGGTTGATCATTTGCTTGAACGGCTCATGGAAACCAATCGACTCAATGTCGAATAAAAATTTTGTCCAGAACCTTGAATACAAAAGATGACCCGTAGTGTGCTCCGCACCACCGATGTAGAGGTCAACTGGGCCCCAATAGTCAGATTTTTCTCGGCTACAGAAGACCTCCTCGTTGAGGGGGTCCATGTACCGCAGGAAATACCAGCTAGACCCAGCCCATCCCGGCATGGTATTGAACTCCATGCGATCACCTTCAAAGACATTCCAGTCTTCCTTTCTCGCTCGCGCAAGGGGAGGTTCACCTTCTTCAGTGGGCAGGTAAGCGTCAACTTCTGGCAGCGTTACTTGTGTGCTTTCGATGAGCCTGGGGATTTCGTTTTCATAACAAATTGGGAACGGTTCGCCCCAGTATCGTTGCCGGCTGAAAACAGCATCGCGCAGACGATAATTGATCTGCTTTGACCCAACACCCTTGGTTTCCAACATTTCGATTGCTGCCGGAATGCCTTCACTTCCAGTGAGGCCGTTTAGTGATTCTGAGTTGCAAAGTATTGCTGATTTCTCGGTAAAAACTGCCGTGTTCGTGTCCTTGCCTTCAAAAATCCCAGGGATCTGCAGGTCGAATGTTTTGGCAAATTTCCAATCCCGTTCATCGCCAGCAGGTACGGCCATGATAGCACCGGTCCCGTAACCAGCAAGTACATAGTCTGCAATCCAGATAGGGATTTTTTTTCCTGTTAAAGGGTGGATGGCAGAAGCTCCGGTAGCACAACCAGTTACAGTTTGGTCACCAGCTCCTTGTCGCTCGCGTTCGGATTTGAGTGAAGCGGCTTGCTGGTATTGTTCCACGGTATCTTTATGTCCAGGGATTGTGATTTCTGGAACTAGAGGATGCTCGGGTGCCAGAACCATGAAGCTCACACCGTAAAGCGTGTCTGGCCTTGTGGTGAAAACGGCCAATTGGTGGTTTGTTTCTGCAACATTAAAACGGACCTCTGCGCCTTGGCTTTGTCCTATCCAATTGCGCTGTGCCTCTTTGATGCTGTCTGTCCAATCTAAACCATCCAAGTCGTCCAAAAGACGCTTTGCGTATGCTGAAATGCGCATGATCCATTGCCGCATCCGCTTGCGATGCACGGGGTGCCCCCCTCGTTCACTGAGGCCATCTTTGACTTCATCATTGGCGAGTACCGTCCCGAGCGCAGGGCACCAGTTGACTTCACTATCCGCGAGGTAGGCCAATCTAAATTCCATGAGAATCTGAGATTTCGTGGAATCTGAGCAGTTCCTCCACTGGTCTGCTGAAAGTTGTCCGCCGAAATCGTCCCCCCACGGTGCTCGTATTTTTGGTGCGAGGTTTTCCCACCATTTTGAATCGGAAGCGAGGTGAACGCCGTCCAATCCATTTGAGTCGAGTGCTTCAATAAGTTGTCGAATGGGCCTCGCTTTGTCCGCCTGGACATCGTACCAAGATTCGAATAATTGGCTGAAAATCCACTGGGTCCATCGGTAATATTTCGGATCACTCGTACGCACTTCTCGCGTCCAGTCATAACAGAAGCCCATCTGTTCGAGCTGTTCCCGATAACGTTTGATGTTGGTCTCTGTGGTAATCGCCGGATGTTGTCCTGTCTGAATGGCATATTGCTCAGCAGGAAGTCCAAAGCTGTCGTAGCCCATTGGATGCAGAACATTGAATCCCTGGTGCCTTTTGTAACGAGCAAACACATCGCTTGCTATATAGCCGAGTGGGTGCCCAACATGTAGACCCGCACCCGACGGATACGGGAACATATCGAGGACGTAATACTTCGGTCGATTGGGGTCTTCTTCTACGCGGTATGCGTTGTCCGTTTTCCATTGCGCCTTCCAGCGTTCTTCGATGGCTTGAAAATCGTATTCCATGGGTATCTGCCTATTCGTTGCAAAGGTACTCTTCGAATACGGGCATAAAATGACTTCGGCGAATATCTTTGTGCTGTGTATCTGAGCAAAACTCCCCCGCTTCTCAAGGCCATGGCATCGCAATTGATGTGGTCCGGTCCGGTTGAGGTAGATGGTCAACCTGCCGTCTATTTGACATTCGACGATGGACCACATCCAGAGATTACATCAGCGGTTTTGGATATTCTGGCTCAGAACGAAGTGCCTGCAACCTTTTTTTGTGTGGGACAAAACGTTGAGAAGCACCTTGACATTGTTGAGAGGATACGCGAAGAAGGCCATGAAATAGGCAATCATACCTACAGGCATGAATCAGGCTGGACAACGTCCAATTACCAATATCTAAAAAGCTACTCTCGTTGTCAGGAGCTTGTGAATGCGAAGTGGTTCCGACCACCTTATGGTAGAATTACCCGCTCACAGGCCTCTGCCCTTCAGAAGGAGACTCAAATCATCATGTGGGACGTCTTGAGTGGTGATTTCGATGAAAACCGAACCGCAGAGATGTGCTATAATGATCTGCTGGTCAACACCCGTCCGGGCGCGATTGTCGTTTTTCACGATTCAATCAAAGCCGCTGATCGCATGCTCCCGCTCCTTCATGCTTACATAAGCTGGCTTCGGCAAGAAGGTTACACCTGCAGCTTACTTCCCGTCGCCGTCTGATTCAGAACTGCTTTCCTCTTCTGCTTTTTTTGCAGCGTTTCGCAACAAGGTTAATTTGGCTCGAATGTCCTCCATCTCATTGCGGTCCTCTTCCATGGACTTTTCATATTGAGCCCGAATGGTCTCCGCTCCTTTTCCTGTGAACCGTTCGATGTTCTCCTCTGTTTTGGTGACCCTCGTTTTGATCCGATCCATCTTTTCACGCAAAATTCGCTGCTCTCGGCGAATGTTTTGGGCGTCTGAACTGACCAAATGATCGATACGCTGCTTATACGTCTCCATTGCTCGTTCGGATTTCTGAGCGCTTAAAGCGTCGTAGTGCACATCCATGGCAGAACGGTAGGCGTTCATAATGGTGTCCAAGGACTTCCGTGGGATGAACCCGATTGCATTCCATCGCACTGAAAAAGCTTTCAGTGCAGCCAAGTCATCTTTCCGATTTTCCGTGAGCTTAAAGGCTTTTATTTCGGCAATGAGGGCCTTCTTATCTCCTAAGTTTTTCTTCTCTTCTTCAAGTCTCCCGGCCATTTCCGCTTTGCGGGCTTTGAAAAACAAATCCTGTGTTTTTCGGAACTTGCTCCACAATTTTTGCTCTTCTCTCGGGGAACATGCCCCCACCTGTTTCCAAGCCTTTTGCAGGTCCATCATTTGAGGAGCAGTTTCCTTCCAATTGGTACTTTTGGCCAATTCCTGTGCTTTTTCAATCAGCGCAATTTTTTCTTCCTTAAATGCTTTGGTCGACTCCTTTTGATCGTCATAAAACAGCTGCTTCTTGGCGAAGAAGACGTCCGCCAATTCGCGAAATTGACTCCAAAGCACTTCATTTTGATCCTTGCCTGCGAACCCAGTTGTTTTCCATTCCTGTTGAAGCGCAATCACTTTTGCGGTAACGGCTTGCCATGCATCGTGACTTGCGGCGACTTCTTCGGCAACTATGGCACGCAGCTGCTCAATCAGTGCAGTTTTCTTTTCTGCATGGCCCTGGAAGCTGGCTTTTACCTGCTGATAGTGCTCTTTAACTTCATCAAAGACCGGGCGGACCATTCCGAAGAATACATCCGCCATTTCCTTGTAGTTTTCACGAGGAGAAGGCCCCACATCAAGCCATTGCTTTTGAATCACACGGGCTTCTTTTTGCCTTTCTTTTAGTGATTCAAGCGTGACCATGGCTTTGGCCTTTTCGATGAGCTCTTCCTTCTTTTTCTGATTGACTTTCAGGTCGTGCTCCTTGAGCTCCTTGTATATGTTGATGTTGTAGAAAAACTCATCTTGCAACCGATAATACTGGTCATGAACTTCTTTGTGTCGATCTCCCGGCACCTCGCCAACGGTTCCCCATTCTTCTCGCACTTCATTGAACGCAACAAAAGCAGCACCAATGTTTTCCTCCTCTTGAATGGTGTGTCGAAGCCGCTCAAGCATGGCTTGCTTTTTTTCCAGATTGGAGCGTTGTTCCTCAGCGACGTGCTTGCGCCATTCTTTTTCTCTGGTTTTAAAGTGCGCGACGGCCTCTTCAAAGAGAGCTTCCTCTGGTGCAGGCGCATACTCAAAAACGTCCGAAGTATTCCCTTCGGCTGGGGTCCAATTTTCTCTCTGTTTTCGAACTTCCTCTTGAGTTAAGCTTCGAAATTCTTCCATTGCTGAGCGAATCTCTGCACGGATGCTTTCGAGGTCTTCTTGCCCAAGCAAGGATTGGATGCGTTCTAATATCTCAGACCTCATCGGTCACGTATTTAAAATTCTGGACTACAAATATCGGTTAAACCCTTGTTTTGACGCTATTTTCGAACAAATTCAAGTCCAAAAAATGGAAGAATGGCTGAATAAGATGCGGAAATGGTGTTCCATTCGTGAGCGTTGTGAACAAGATGTTCGAACCAAAATGAAGAATGCTGGTGTCACTGAAACTGAGCTGCATCAGGTGATTGCGAGGTTAATCGAGGAAGAATTCATGTCGGAGAGGCGATTTTTGGAATCTTATATCCGGACGCACATCGAGTACAAAGGCTGGGGTCCACACAAGATTGTAAATGGTCTGAAAATCAAAGGTTTTGATTCTTCTAGTGCTTGGGACGCAGTAAATTCTTGGGATCAAAAGGCATTTGAGCGTGCCTTGAGCCGGTTGTTGGAGCGCAGAGCTGGTGAATGGAAGGAAAATCGTGAGCGCGTGATTCGGTTTCTGGTCTCACGAGGTTATCGAATGGAAGACATCTTGCGACAAGGAGCAACTTTGGAACAGGGGTGAATTAACTTTGTGCACACATGATTACGATTGATCAAATAAATGGGTTGAGAAAACGCATTGAAGATTTAAGGGGTTATTTATCCATTGACGAGAAGGCCATTGAAATCGCCGAGGAGGAAAAGCGCACGCAGGATCCGAATTTTTGGACGAATTCAAAAGAAGCGGAACTGGTCATGAAGCGAATCAGAACCCTCAAAACGTGGACAGGCAGTTTCAATGATTGCATGGGATCTCTGGATGATGCCCAAGTTCTATTCGAGTTTTTCAAGGCAGGAGAGGCGGAAGAAGCGGAATTTAATTCAGCATTTGAAGTAGCAACGAAGTCTGTTGAGGAGCTGGAATTTAAAAACATGCTCAGCGCAGAAGAAGATAACCTCAACGCAGTGATGCAAATCACTTCTGGCGCAGGTGGCACGGAGAGTTGTGATTGGGCTTCCATGTTGATGCGCATGTATCGGATGTACGGCGATCGTGCAGGCTTCAAGATCAAAGAACTTGACATGCAAGAGGGTGATGTCGCCGGAATCAAACAAGTTACCTTGGAGTTTGATGGTGACTTTGCCTTTGGAATGCTCAAAGGAGAAAATGGCGTGCACCGACTTGTTCGCATCAGTCCGTTTGATAGCCAAGCCCGTCGGCACACCTCATTTGTCTCTGTCTATGTCTATCCACTTGTGGATGATTCCATTGAGATTGAGGTGAATCCGGCAGACATTTCATGGGATACCTTTCGATCGGGGGGAGCTGGAGGTCAGAATGTCAACAAAGTTGAGACCGGTGTTCGTCTCCGTCACGCGCCGACGGGCATCGTCATTGACAATACAGAAACCCGATCACAGCTCGGCAATAAAGAGAAAGCTATGCAGCTTCTCAAATCTCAACTTTTCGAGATGGAGAGGGCTCGCAGAAACGAAGCGCGGGCTGAGATTGAAGCTGGAAAGAAAAAAATCGAATGGGGTTCGCAGATCCGCTCATACGTGATGCAACCGTACAAAATGATCAAGGATGTCCGAACCAGTTACGAGACTTCAAATGTAGAAGCAGTGATGAATGGAGACCTTGAAGGCTTTCTCAAAGCGTATTTGATGCAAGCTGGATCTGGCGCGAAAAACGCAGAATAATGCATCCATCCTCCCGAAAATCCAACCCATGAATTCATTTCGCATTGAAAAGGACACCATTGGCGAAGTCAAGGTGCCAAAACAAGCCCTCTGGGGTCCGCAAACCGAGCGTTCGCGCAACAACTTTAAAATTGGTCCCGTGGCATCAATGCCCATGGAGGTGGTCAGGGCCTTTGCCTATTTGAAAAAGGCGGCTGCTCTGACCAATGCAGAATTGGGTGGGTTGGATGTGAAGAAGCGCGATTTGATTGCTGCGGCATGCGAAGAAATCATCGACGGCAAATGGGATGAGCAATTTCCCTTGGTCGTCTGGCAAACCGGTTCAGGAACCCAATCCAACATGAACGTGAACGAAGTGGTCGCCAACCGAGCGCATCAGCTCAATGGGGGAACTGTTGGGGAGGGTGAGCGCCCCGTTCACCCGAATGATGACGTCAATAAGTCCCAGTCATCCAACGATACGTTCCCAACAGCGATGCACATTGCTTCTTACCGCATGATTTTGGAGACGACCATTCCGGGGGTTGAGAAGCTCAGGGATGCCCTGGAAGTGAAGTCAAAAACATTTTCGGAGGTCGTCAAGATTGGCCGGACGCACTTGATGGATGCCACGCCATTGACTTTGGGACAGGAGTTTGGGGGGTACGTTGCGCAGCTCAATTACGGTTTGAATGCGTTGCGCAATTCGTTAGCTCATTTGGCTGAGTTGGCATTGGGGGGAACTGCGGTAGGTACGGGCATAAATACGCCGGAGGGTTATGCAGAACGGGTTGCAGCTCACATTGCCACATTGACGGGACATCCGTTCGTAACCGCGGGTAATAAATTTGAGGCACTTGCGGCACACGACGCCATCGTCGAGTCACATGGAGCGCTCAAGCAGCTGGCTGTTTCGCTGAACAAAATTGGGAACGATATTCGATTGATGGCATCAGGCCCAAGGTCTGGCATCGGTGAAATTATCATTCCGGCCAATGAACCCGGTTCAAGCATCATGCCCGGAAAAGTCAACCCAACGCAATGTGAGGCACTCACAATGGTCTGTGCTCAGGTGATTGGAAATGATGTTGCCATTGCTTTGGGGGGCGCTCAGGGCCATTATGAACTGAACGTATTCAAACCCATGATGGCTAGAAACATTTTGGAAAGTGCTCAGCTCATTGGAGACGCTTGTGCATCCTTTAGCAAGCATTGCGTCGAAGGCATTGAGCCTAATTACGAGCGCATCGAAGAATTGGTGCAGAATAGTCTGATGCTCGTGACAGCGCTCAACACTAAAATCGGTTATTACAAAGCTGCAGAAATTGCAAACAAAGCCCACGCAGAGGGAACCACCTTGAAGGCTGCTGCACTTTCAACGGGCTATTTATCCGAGTCGGAGTACGATGCTTGGGTGGTGCCCGCGGAAATGACAGGCCGTCACTGAGTAAATTAGTCTGAGCTGTCTCAGCGTGTTTTTCGCGTTTTCATCTCCGTAACCAGTTGCTTGATCCACTGCTCTTCTGATTTGGGGCAAATCAACAGAGCATCGTTTGTGTCAACGACGATGAAGTCATTTAACCCTCGGATGGCGACCAGTTTTTTTGCCTCTGCAGCATCCGTCGCCACGACATTACCTGCCGCGTCGTGAGCCCAGAGTTCAGCGCCGGTTGTCCCGTTACCTTGCTCGTCCAAAGCAAGCTTTTCGTGCAATGACCCCCACGTACCCAGATCACTCCACCCGAAATCAGATAAAACAACAGCCACATTCGGAGCTTTTTCCATGATACCATAGTCGATCGAAATGTTCTCGCAATCGCCATAGATCAATTGAATCGCGGATTTTTCCCCGGGAGTTGAAAACGCTCGCGCACGTTCTTGGAAAAGATCTTGCATCTCAGGCAAATGCTTTTCAAAAGCAGTGGTGATGTTTTGGAGGCTCCAAATGAAAATTCCTGAATTCCAGTAGAAGTCCCCGGAGGCAATGAACTGTTCGGCCAATTCTCGCTGTGGTTTTTCAGTAAACGTTTTGACCGAGCGAATGCGTCCGTCTCCCGCGTCGGGGAGATCTTCGAATTGGATGTAACCGTAACCTGTATCAGGACGTGAGGGCTTGATTCCCAAAGTCACAAGTTGATTGGTACTTAAACTATGTTGCGCAGCGACTTGAACGATTTCAATAAAATCATCTTCTTTTAAAATGAGATGATCTGATGGCGCGACAATCATCACCGCCTCGGACGCACGATCACCGGATTTGTTGGCCACCCAGTGGTTGGCATATGCAATGCAAGGAGCAGTATTTCTCATGAATGGCTCGCACAGGACATTTTCTGCTGGCAGCTGCTCCAAGTGTTCATGGACCAATCCGCGATAACGCTCTTGGGTGACGACTACGATGTTCTCATTGGGGACCATTCGACTGAGGCGATCGTACGTCATTTGAATCAAGGACCGACCGGTACCGAGTATGTCCAGGAATTGTTTGGGCTGCGTTTCACGGCTCATGGGCCAAAAGCGGCTTCCAATGCCACCAGCCATAATAACAGCGTAAGTGTTCGAGTTTTTCAAATCAAGGTTGTGTTAACGGCAATGAATTTTGGGTAGAAACACAGGACCATTGCGGACAATCGCATTTTTGAGTTCTTCGCTGATTTTGACAGCCGCAGAGCAATAATCCCATGCAAAGCATTGCGACCGTGTATAACGTGTGTTTTCGCCCCTCCATTGCAAGCAAAAATAAGGCGCTCAACGTTTAACTTAGCCGCATGCGCTGGATGTTTCATGTAGGGCGTTACATGCAATTGTTGACGAAGAGCTTTCGCAAGCCTGAAAAAGGGCGGATGTTCAGAGATCTTTTTGTCCAAGAATTGGAGTCGATTGGCATCCAGTCAGTGGGTATTGTAGCATTGCTTAGCTTATTCATGGGAGCCGTAATCTGCTTGCAAACAGCACATCAAATTGGTGGTTGGATTCCTGCTTACACGATTGGCTTTACAGTACGTCAAACAATGATTTTGGAGTTTTCACCGACACTGATACCTGTCATTCTTGCAGGAAAGGTGGGGTCCAATATTGCTTCACAATTGGGAAGCATGCGGGTGACAGAAGAAATTGACGCGCTGGAAATCATGGGTGTAAACAGCGCGAGTCATTTGATCCTGCCCAAGATTTTAGCCGGTGTATTAATTGTTCCTTTTTTGGTGATTCTCAGCATGGTACTTGGTGTGGGCGCAGGGGCTTGGATTGGGGTAGCAACTGGCGTGAGCACGCTCGCAGACTTCGAATACGGCATGCAAGTAGATTTTCGGGTTTTCGATGTTTCGTATGCGCTCATCAAGACAGTCATTTTTGGATTTATCCTGACGAGCGTATCTGCATACCACGGTTATTACGCCTCGGGCGGTCCCATTGAAGTTGGACGCTCGAGTACACGAGCAGTTGTATGGTCAGTCGTCATCATCATGGTTTCAAACTTGATCATCACCCAAATGCTGTTGAACTAAA
Source organism: Flavobacteriales bacterium UBA1531 (assembly GCA_002323795.1). Taxonomy (GTDB): domain Bacteria; phylum Bacteroidota; class Bacteroidia; order Flavobacteriales_D; family Sanyastnellaceae; genus UA16. Next base: position 20,521 of record DCPZ01000008.1, read on the forward strand.
GGGCGAGCGAATGATTGAATTACACAACATTTCCAAGTCTTTCGGAGAGCACCATGTCCTGAAAGACATTTCAGCGTCTTTTGAGCGTGGCAAAGTCAACTTTGTCATCGGGCGAAGCGGCAGTGGAAAGAGCGTTCTTACCAAATGCACCGTAGGTTTAATTGAGCCAGATCTTGGCCACGTCGAATATGATGGCCGCAATTTTACGCGCATGTCTTTGAAAGAGCGCAAGGCTGTTCGCCAGGAGATCGGAATGCTTTTTCAGGGTTCTGCGCTCTTCGATAGCATGTCGGTCGAAGAAAATGTTCGTTTTCCACTCAGGATGTTCAGCAAAATGAGCGAAAAGGAAATTGCATCTCGAGCTGCAGCTTGCCTTGAGCGTGTTGAGCTTTCGGATGCCGGCGCGCGCTTTCCTTCTGAATGCAGCGGAGGAATGCAGAAGCGGGTGGGCATTGCACGAGCAATTGCAATGAATCCAAAGTACTTGTTTTGCGATGAACCCAATTCGGGGCTGGATCCGCAAACAGCAATTGTCATTGATCAGTTGATCAAGGAAATAACACTCGAATATCAGATGACTACGGTCGTGATTTCGCATGACATGAACAGTGTAATGGAAGCGAGTGATTCCATCCAATTCGTGCATGAGGGCTCCATCCTGTGGAACGGAGATCGAGATCAATTGCTCCAAGGTGGTGTTCAGGAACTTGAATCTTTTGTTTTCGCATCGGATTTGATGCGTCAGATTCGTCAAAATCAAACCAAGGGCTGAACCATGTCAGAAGAAGGCACAGTGCAGGTTTCTCTGGCCTTTGATCGCCGAAGCCCGGAGGAAATGGACGCCATATCGCGGGAAATGTTGGAGCGCTACCAATCACGCCGCACGGTCCGGCACTTTTCGACAGACTCCGTTCCGATGGATGTCGTTGAGCGCTGCATTCTAGCTGCAGGCACAGCACCTTCAGGAGCCCACAAGCAACCTTGGTGTTTCTGTATCATCACCGCGCCGGATGTTAAAAAGCAGATCCGAGAAGCGGCAGAGAAAGAGGAATATGCGAATTACCACGGACGCATGTCGGACCGCTGGTTAAATGATTTGGAGCCTTTTGAAACGGACCATTTAAAGCCGCACTTGGAGGAGGCTCCGGTCTTAATTGCCGTATTCAGGCAGGCATGGGAGCCTGATGAAGTGGAAGGGAAAAAGCAAAACTATTATGTGCAAGAATCAGTTGGAATCGCCTGCGGCATGCTTATATCGGCTTTGCACGAATCGGGCATTGCAGCGTTGACGCATACACCCTCTCCAATGGGCTTTTTGTCCGAAATATTGAAAAGACCGGCTCATGAGAAGGCATTTTTGTTGATTCCGATTGGATATCCATCAAAAGGCTGTAAAGTGCCTGATATTGCTCGAAAATCGCTGGATGAAATAAGTGTAAAATTTGGCTCAGAGACAAAGTAATTGCATACGTTTGACATAAAAACTGAAATAAACCTCGGTCGTTACCTTTTACTTTGGTTACTTTGCGCCCCGATAAACAGAGATAAGCTATGTCTGATATTCAAGAAAAAGTAACGGCGATCATCGTCGATAAGTTGGGAGTTGATGCCGGAGAAGTAAACATCGAAGCAAGCTTCACCAATGATTTGGGAGCAGATTCTTTGGACACGGTAGAACTCATCATGGAATTCGAAAAGGAGTTCAATATTGCCATTCCTGACGACCAAGCTGAAAAGATCAGCACAGTAGGCCAAGCGGTCGACTACATTACCGAGCACGCGAAATAAGCCTAGCTCCATGGAGCTGAAAAGGGTAGTTGTGACGGGTCTGGGAGCGATTACGCCCCTAGGAAATGACGTGCGTACCTACTGGGAAGGGCTGGTCAATGGTGTGAGTGGGGCGGCCCCGATCACCAAATTCGATGCCGAGAACTTCAAGACAAAATTTGCTTGCGAGGTCAAAGACTTTGACGTGGCGCAATTTTTGGAGCGAAAAGAGTCTCGGAGAATGGACTTATTCACCCAATACGCCGTAGTCTGCTCAGATGAAGCCATAAAAGACGCAGGCCTCGCTGAAGAAGATGCCGTAAATCCTGACAGGGCAGGTGTCATCTGGGGCTCAGGTATAGGAGGCTTTCAAACGTTCATGACTGAGGCGTTGAACTTTCACAAAAGCGACGGAATCCCGCGGTTTAGTCCTTTTTTCATTCCGATGATGATTTCGGACATCGCCGCAGGTCACATCAGCATGCGCCATGGCTACAGAGGCCCTAACTTCTGTACCGTCTCCGCCTGTGCTAGTGGAACGAACGCTATGATTGACGCATTCAACTACATCCGCCTTGGTAAAGCCGATGTGATGGTAACTGGCGGATCTGAAGCAGCAGTTACAGAGGGTGGCATCGGTGGATTCAATGCCTTAAAGGCATTGTCTACGAGGAATGATGATCCGACCACTGCATCAAGGCCATTCGATTCGACTCGAGATGGTTTTGTACTTGGTGAAGGCGGAGGGGCAATCATTTTGGAAGACTACGATCATGCGATTGCTCGAGGCGCGACCATTTATTGCGAAATGGTGGGCGGCGGAATGAGCGCAGATGCGCACCACATTACAGCACCACATCCCGAGGGATTAGGCGCCCTGAATGTCATGAAATCTGCTTTGGACGATGCCTCCATGGATCCTTCTGAAGTAGACTATGTGAATGTGCACGGTACGTCAACGCCTCTTGGTGATGTGGCAGAAACCAAAGCCATACAAGGTGTTTTTGGCGATCATGCCTACAATCTGAACATCTCTTCTACAAAATCGATGACAGGTCATTTGCTCGGTGCTGCTGGGGCAATCGAAGGCATTGCGTGCATTCTCGCGATCAAAAACGGGATCATTCCTCCGACCATCAATTTTGAGCACGCCGATGATCAGTTGGACCAAAAACTGGATTACACATTCAATACGGCCAAGAAGAGAACGGTGCGCGCAGCGCTATCAAACACATTTGGATTTGGAGGTCATAATGCTTCTGTTCTTTTTCGCGAATTCACGGCTTAAACGTTAAGCGTTTTGGGGTTATTGAATTCCAGGCGTTTGCGAAGCTTGCATTTTCCGAGCCGCAAGCTCAGTGCCTTTGATGCATTTGTAAAGGAAGAATTCGGGGTCATACCGTCGCAAAAAGCGTGGTATGAGGAGTCCATGACACATGCATCGTTATCTGCCGACTTAGAGCCTGGTCAAATGTCCAATGAACGACTTGAGTTTCTAGGCGACGCGGTACTTGGAGCAATAATAGCTAAAGAAGTCTTCGATCACTTCCCACACGAGGATGAAGGGCCGCTCACCCAGCGCAAGGCCGCGATGGTCAGTCGCAGGGCGCTCAATCAAATTGGAAAATCAATGAAGCTGGACAGTTTCATTGAAGCGAAATTGGGTCGGTCGGCCATTCCCCCAACTGTGATTGGCAATGCACTCGAAGCACTGCTTGGTGCGATTTTCATTGACAAAGGTTATCGTAAAACTGAGCTTGCCGTGCGTCGCATGTTCGATCGACATGGAGCGGTGGAGGGATTTTCTGAGGATTTCAAAACGAAAGTGCAAGAATGGGCGCAGCGATCAGGCAAATTGGTCGAATACAATTTGCTCAGTGAGACCATGGTTGCAGGAAGAAAGGTTTACGAGATGGAGCTGCTGGTTGAAGGAGAAATTATGGGCACCGGAAGAGGTTCGTCAAAGAAAGGAGCAGAGCATGCTGCTGCTGAAGAGGCTAGCAGCAATATTTCGCTCTGATGGTGTATGTTAGTGGCTTCATGATACGGCAGAAACGGAATGCTCACGGTATATTTGTCTGATGCAGTGGCTCGATGACGACTTTGCAGATTCTTGCGATTTTGAATTGATCGGTCTGAGCAGTCATCTCACACCGCAGCGCTTGTGCTGGGAGTTGAATCGCTCAATGGGCTGGAACTTAGCATTTAGCCACATGCTTGATATTGCTCAGAAAAAAGGCAAATCAAGCCATGTCGTGTATCGGTTCAATGAAACGGATGACGAGGACCAGTGCGCATATCATGTGGTCGAAAATAAGGTGTCGGCAGGCGTCATTGCTCGATTCCAAGGAGCATCTGCACTGGATTATCTCATTCACTTGGGTGAAGGATGCGAGCAAGCTGCGGCAGTGATTCCAGCATTGAGAAAGGTGAATGGTATAATCTATGCTCAACCCCTTGACCCATTGCACTCCGGAGCTATTGAGCATCTGGCTTTGATTGATTTAATTCCTGCGGACGATTAGGAAAGACAGAAGAGAAATAAATGAAACGAACGAAAATAGTTGCGACGATGGGCCCTGCTTCTTCTTCAGAGGAAAGCCTGAAGGCATTGATTCTTGCGGGAATGAATGTGGCGCGTTTGAACTTTTCCCATGGCGAATATGCCGAGCATGAACAGACCATTGCAAACATCCGGAAGGTAGATGAGGAGCTGGGGTCGCATACAGCGTTATTGGCGGATTTGCAGGGGCCGAAATTGCGCGTAGGAGACATTGAAAGGGGAGAAATGATGTTGGAAAACGGATCTGCTTTGATCATCAGAACGGGCGATGAGGTTGGCAGAGATGGGATTGTTTTCACGACGTATCAGGAGTTTGCCCGCGATGTCACTCCGGGAGAGCCCGTTCTCATGGACGACGGCAAGTTGGAATTAAAAGTTCTTGAAACTGACGGCAAGCATGAAGTGAAATGTGAGGTTGTTCATGGAGGAAAACTCAAGCCGCGCAAAGGGATTAACTTGCCTTCAACGGCGATTTCCCTCCCTTGCATTACTGAAAAGGATGAGGCTGATTTGGCATTTGCTTTAGAGCATGATGTGGATTGGATTGGGCTCTCTTTTGTCCGCAATGCGCAGGACATTACCGATTTGCGCAATCGGATTAATGGGGCGGGCAAACATGCCCGCATCGTTGCCAAAATAGAGAAACCTGAGGCGCTTGAAGACCTTGACCGTATTTTGAATTTGACCGATGCAGTCATGGTTGCGCGCGGCGATTTGGGAGTTGAAATTCCGAAGCAGGAGGTCCCTTTGGTTCAAAAAGACATCATCAAACGATGCATGTTGCTAGGGCGACCAGTCATTGTTGCGACGCAGATGATGGAATCCATGATTGAACATTCTGTGCCTACACGGGCCGAGGTGAATGACGTAGCGAACGCCGTTTTGGATGGAGCTGATGCGGTTATGTTAAGCGCTGAAACGTCAGTTGGAGCTTTTCCAGTCGAAGCGGTAAGGGCAATGACCGACATCATTCACTCCATGGAGGGTCACGATGCAATGTTTAACCACGAACGCCCACCATTGAGTCCGGACGATGATAGGTTCATAAGCGACAGCATGTGTTACAACGCCTGCCGACTGGCAAAGCGAGTAAGCGCTAAGGCCATCGTAACCATGACTTTCAGCGGGTATACTGCGACGCAAGTCTCTAGTCAGCGTCCTAAGGCGCACGTCTATATGTTCACAGCGAATAAAAAAGTGCTCGGCCAGATGTCACTGGTCTGGGGAGTTACAGCTTTTCCCTACCTGAAAATGGTAAGTACCGATCACACCATCGCGGACATCAAGTTTGAGTTGACAAAAATGGGAGTTGTTGAAAAAGGGGATTTTGTCATTCACCTTGCGAGCATGCCCATTGCCGATGCAGGGATGACCAACATGGTTAAGCTCAGCCAAGTATAGAAAAATCAGTGGTTTAGTTATCGCATCCTCTTTGAGTTGGTGTTATCTTCGCGGCTGCGCATACGCGCAAAGTAATGGCCACCAGAATGAGTAATTCTAACGTAAAAGCTTCCTTTCCCGAACGAGGTTCGTTGAACCTACCCGATGTCGCAAACGAAATCTTGCAACGCTGGGAACGTGATAATACTTTCCAACGCAGCATCGACACGCGACCGGAGGATCGTCCTTACGTGTTTTTTGAAGGGCCGCCATCTGCCAATGGTAAACCTGGAATCCACCACGTGATGGCGAGGGCGATCAAGGATATTTTCTGCCGTTTTCACACCCTCAAAGGCTATCGTGTTGAGCGCAAAGCTGGCTGGGACACTCACGGATTGCCCGTAGAATTGGGCGTCGAGAAAGAACTTGGGATCACCAAAGAGGACATTGGTGTTAAACTCACCATTGAAGAGTACAACGACGCTTGCCGAAAGGCGGTAATGCGATACACGGATATTTGGAACGACCTCACCCACAAAATGGGTTATTGGGTCGACACCGAGGAGCCTTATGTCACGTATGAGAACAAATACATTGAAAGCGTCTGGTGGTTGCTCAAGCAATTGGACAACAAAGACTTGCTCTACAAAGGATATACGATTCAGCCTTACAGCCCAGCAGCTGGAACAGGTCTCAGTTCGCATGAGCTGAATCAACCAGGCGCTTACCGCGACGTAAAGGACACTACGATTGTGGCACAATTCAGAACATTGTCTGATTGTGCAGGGCGAATTTTGGAGCATGCAGGTTCACAAAAGGCTGCAGAATTGGCTCACCTTCCGGTCGATTTCTTGGCGTGGACGACAACGCCTTGGACGCTTCCGTCCAATACGGCATTGACTGTTGGTCCTGATATTGATTATTCCTTGGTCTTAACGACAAATCGATACACTGATGAACAAGGCTTAGTGATTTTGGCTTCGGATTTGGTGGGGAAACATTTCGAAGGGAAAAAAGCGCCGAAGCACGAAATCATTGCCCAGATTAAAGGAACGGATTTGTGCGGTGCGCGCTACGAACAACTCTTGGATTGGGCAGAACCGATGGAAAGCGTGGAGCAAGCTTATCGCGTTATACCCGGTGATTTTGTCACGACAGAGGATGGCACAGGGATCGTGCACACAGCGCCAACTTTTGGAGCAGACGACGCCCGTGTAGCATTGGCCGCAGGTGTCCCGCCGATGCTGATAGATGATGGTACGGGGCATGGTGTACCTCTTGTGGACATGCAGGGTCGTTTTCGAGCGGGCGTTGGACCTTTTGCTGGCCGTTTTGTGAAACAAGAGTATTACGACGATGCTGATGAAGCTCCTGAGCGGTCTGTCGATGTTGAAATTGCCATCTTGTTGAAGGAACGGGGGCAGGCTTTTTTGGTGGAGAAATACGAGCACAATTACCCGCATTGCTGGCGCACCGATAAGCCAGTCTTATATTACCCATTGGACAGCTGGTTCGTTCGCGCCACTGCAGCGAAAGAGCGGATGCAGGAATTGAACAATACCATTCGCTGGAAACCGGCAAGTACCGGTAGTGGAAGGTTTGGGAAATGGTTGGAGAACCTCAACGATTGGAACCTCAGTCGGTCTCGGTTTTGGGGCATTCCAATTCCAATCTGGTCCACGGAGGATGGTTCGGAACGCATTTGCATTGGATCGGTTGAAGAACTAAAGCAGGCGTGTGAGGATTCTGTCAAAGCCGGGTTTATGTCCGCTAATCCTCTTGGGGAATTCGCTCCTGGCGACATGACCAAAGAAAATTACCAAGCGTTTGATCTTCATAAGCACTCAGTGGATTCAATTGTGCTGGTTTCGTCATCAGGAAGCCCCATGCACCGCGAGGCTGACTTGATTGATGTTTGGTTTGATAGCGGATCCATGCCTTATGCACAATGGCACTATCCATTTGAGAATAAGGACCGCATCGACGGAGCAAAGTCTTTTCCGGCAGATTTTATTGCTGAGGGTGTGGATCAGACGCGAGGGTGGTTTTACACCCTGCATGCCATTGGCACCATGGTTTTCGACTCTGTGGCCTACAAAAATGTGGTGAGTAACGGACTCGTTTTGGACAAGCAGGGATTGAAGATGTCGAAGCGATTGGGCAATGGCGTTGATCCATTCGAAACACTTGAAGCATTCGGTCCTGATGCGACACGCTGGTATATGATCAGCAATGCCCAACCTTGGGATAATTTGAAATTTGATGCAGACGGCATTGTGGAAGTGCAGCGCAAGTTTTTTGGCACACTGCACAACACTTATAATTTCCTGGCCCTGTACGCAAAAATTGACGGTTACACCGGCAGCGAGATCGAGATTCCAGTCCATGATCGGCCGGAAATCGATCGCTGGATTCTGTCGCGTTTGCACTCCTTGATTCAGGAGGTTGATGCGGCTTATGGTGAGCTTGAACCTACCAAAGCTGCAAGAGCCATTCAAGAGTTTACCATTGATGAGCTGTCCAATTGGCATGTTCGGTTGTCGCGCAGGCGATTCTGGAAAGGCGAGATGAGTGCTGATAAATTGAGTGCATACCAAACATTGCACGAATGCCTCAAATCGTTGGCCATTATTGCATCCCCAATCGCTCCCTTTTATTGCGACCGACTGCATCAAGACATCAATCCGGGTGCTGAATCGGTCCACCTCATGGCATTTCCAGAAGTCGACTCAGATTGCATTGACAATGAATTGGAGGAACGGATGAAACTGGCTCAGCAGATAAGTTCTCAGGCATTGTCATTGCGGAAGCGCGAAAAGATCCGAGTCCGTCAGCCGCTTCGCCGAATCCTTGTTCCGGTGCTGGATGAAACCACTGAGCGACGAATCCGTGCTGTTGAAGGATTGATTTGCGGAGAGATCAATGTCAAGCAGGTTGAGCTGTTGAAGGATGAAACGGATTCCGATGTTTCAATTGTAAAGCGAGTCAAACCAGACTTCAAAGCATTGGGGCCTCGCTTTGGCAAGCGCATGAAATCCATTGCAGCGGCTGTAAATGCGATGAGTGCAGAAGACATTGTGGCGTTGGAGCGCGATGGTCAATTTGAGGTTCTTCCAACAGATGATCAGGGTCCGGCCGTAATTTCCACTTCAGACGTAGAAATCATGACGGACGACATACCCGGTTGGTTGGTCTCGAGTGCGGCTGGAGTCACAGTGGCGCTTGATATTACATTGGATGAAGCATTGCGCTCAGAAGGTGTTGCGCGGGAGCTAATCAATCGAGTGCAAGGCGTTCGGAAAGACTGTGGACTGGAGGTCACCGATCGGATTCAATTGACCTTGGATGTCGCTGATGAAATTCGTTCAGCAATCGAAGTGAATTTAGATTATATTCGGGTCGAGACTCTTGCAGATGAAGTGAGATGGGAGAAATCCGCCGCAGCAACTGAAGTGGATCTGGGCGAGGGAATAACCTTGCACATTGGAGTTGATAAATTGAATTGAACATTGAGCAATGGCTGAAACACGATACACGGACTCAGACTTGAAGGAATTTCAGAGTTTGATTGACGACAAGCTGAAAACAGCGCGTGAAAATTATGATGAGTTGCAACGTGCTCTTTCGCATCAAGATGACAACACGACCCACGATACTTCCCCGACCTTCAAAATGATGGAGGACGGATCGGAAACGATGAGTCGGGAGGAAACGGCCCAATTGGCGGCGCGTCAAGAAAAATTCATTCGAAACCTAGAGAACGCTTTGCTTCGAATCAAGAATAAGACGTACGGGATTTGCCGCGTTACAGGCAAGTTGATTCCAAAAGAACGTTTGCGATTGGTACCTCACGCGACCATGTCCATCGAGGCAAAGAACAAGCAATAAAAGACTTAATATCAAAAAATTGTCTAGTCCTAAGTCCCTGTTAGGTTGGATTTTACTTGTGGTGTTGCCACTGTTGGTGTGCGATCAAGTCATTAAGATATGGATCAAACTCAGTTTTGCAGTTGGGCAAAAAGCTTCCTTTATTCCTGGTCTTCTTGAGTTGCAATTCATCGAAAATGAAGGCATGGCTTTTGGCTGGGCATTGCCAGGGGCAGCCGGTAAGTTGGTGCTCACTATCTTCCGTTTGTTGGCGGCTGTTGGCATTGGATTCTACTTGAATAAACTCATTCGATCTAGGGTGCACAAGGGCTTGTTGGCCTGTGTGTCATTTGTATGGGCGGGTGCCATCGGAAACATCATCGATAGTGCTGTTTACGGCCAACTCTTTACCCGAAGTTCTTGGGGAATGTTCGCGGATTGGGCTCGAAGCGGCGAAGGCTACGCTCCGCTGCTAATGGGCAATGTGGTCGATATGTTTCATTTTGTTGTGCGATGGCCTGCTGGCTTTCCGATCGAATCACTCGCGGGGCGCGAGGTGTTTCCGCCTATTTGGAATTTGGCCGATGCCGCCATTTCATGCGGAGTCATTTCCATTCTCATTGGACAGCGCGTGTTTTTTCGAGAAGCGGAATCATCACCTGAAGCAATGGACTCATAAGCCTTAGGCTCCTATCGCCTGGAACCTACTTCGTTTAATTTGCTGCTGGCTCTACCCAATCACCATGTGATCGGATCAAATCTACAAGTGCGTCAACGGCGCGGTCCTCAGGAACGTTTCGTTCGACCACCTCTTTTTCCTTGTACAATGTGATTTTCCCGGGGCCAGTTCCTACATAGCCATAATCGGCGTCAGCCATTTCCCCAGGTCCATTGACGATGCAGCCCATGATGCCGATTTTTACACCCTTCAAATGCGAAGTTACAGAGCGAATTTTAGCTGTGGTTTCTTGCAGGTCAAACAGCGTTCTGCCGCAACTTGGGCAACTGATGTATTCTGTTTTGGAGATGCGGGTGCGTGTTGCTTGGAGGATTCCAAAAGCCGTTGAATTGCGAAGTTGCAGTGAGCTTTGGTTGCTTGCAATCCAAATTCCATCCCCAAACCCGTCCAACAACGGAGCGCCCAAGTCAACGGAAGCAAAAAGTTGGAATGTCTCGTCATCAATTCCGTCCAATGTTCGGGACAAGATGACCGGGACGTTGCATTTAAGTTGGTCCAAACGCATGCAACAACCTCGCAAATCTGCCATTGCGTGCTCGTTCGATGGTTCCAACGCCAGCACGATGTCATTGCGCCCATTGATGAGTGCAATAAACTCTTCCGTCAAGTCTTCTCGGTGGGTACGAATGAAGTGAACATCCGAAGCGGCTTCAGAATTCCAATCTGCAGCGTTCCACAATGGATAATGGCGCGTTGCTCCCTTCCAGTGAGCGGAATCTTGAATCACACCAAGCGTTCCCGGAAGATCAAAGTCAATCTCCTGCTTTCCTGTGTAGATGTAGTCACATGCAAAATCGTCCAAATTCCATTTATCGAGGGGCACAGAGTACCGATAGCCACAGCCGAAAAGTCTTGCAGGCGTTATCTCCCCGTCACTCAAGTCGTGAACGACAACAGGTACATTTTTCCCTCCAATATTGATGACATCTTGCGTGATACGCCGTGCATAGTTGAATGGATTAAAACTCAGAGGAACCGGCTCTTTCAAAGGGGTGAGGCCGCGATTGGAATAACGATTTACGAGCGTTCGTGCGACGGGTAGCTCTGCTTCTGGAGCTTCAGTGAGAGATACACGAATCGTATCGCCCAATCCGTCTTCAAGCAGCGCTCCAATGCCCACGGCGCTTTTGATCCGGCCGTCTTCTCCATCTCCGGCTTCTGTGACGCCTAGATGAAGGGGGTAATTCATGCCATCTGAATCCATGCGTGCGACGAGCAGGCGATAGGCCTGCACCATCACTTGCGGATTTGATGCCTTCATGCTAATGACGATTTCATGGTAATCGTGCTTGCGGCAGATTCGAAGGAATTCCAATGCGCTTTCAACCATGCCCATCGGCGTATCTCCATAGCGACTGAGAATGCGATCAGACAGGGATCCATGATTGGTCCCGATTCGCATTGCGCGCCCAAGCTGTTTGCATTTTAGGACGAGTGGCGTGAACCGTGTTTCAATTCGATTGAGCTCAGCGGCGTATGATTCATCGGTGTATTCGATTTCCTCAAACTTTTTCTTGTCTGCATAATTTCCCGGATTCACCCGAATTTTCTCGACGTGATCAGCCGCTACTTCAGCCGCTTTCGGCGTGAAGTGAATGTCTGCCACAAGCGGCACGTGTTTTTGTGCGTTATGCAATTCTGCGGCAATGCTGCCTAGAGCTTCAGCTTCCCTTTTCGAAGGTGCCGTAATCCTGACTAACTCGCTTCCTGCATTCACCATGCGGATGCTCTCGTCCACGGTTTTCTGGATGTCGAGCGTGTCAGCAGTGGTCATCGATTGAATGCGAATGGGGGCCTCTCCCCCCAAGGTCAATGCGCCGACATTGATTTGCCTTGAAACGCGCCTGCGGTAGTTGAACCAATCAACATTGAGGTGGTCTGAATGGGTGTCAGGGTGGGCGTTGTGTTCCATGGTTCGGTTTGCTCTGCTAAGGTAACCGAAGCGAGGCAAGAATTGTTGGAGTACAGCGATTCGAATTGTCCACGGTTGAAGAGTAATTTTACGAAACGGAACGGACTCACCAACCCACAATTCTATCCATTTGCCTTCCATCCAAAACGAAACGGATTCAGCAGTTGTTCTCACGAGTCGTCCTTATAGCGACGGCAAGCGGGTAGTGCGCGTCATGAGCCGTTCACACGGCATCATTGCCCTTTGGGTGAATGAAGGACGGGGCAAGAGTCGCAGGATTGCCATGTGGCACGCGGGTGCGGTCTTGGAGTTGAGCGGGATGAACCGAAAAGGCTCTGAGGGATTGGTTCGTTTTCGAGAAGTGAGAAGAACAGTCGTTTTGGATGGTGTTATCCGTGATCCTCGTCGCAGTGCAATAGTCTTTTTCATTTGCGAGGTCATCGAAAAAACCATACCTGAGGAGACGCCGCATCCAGAGGTACATGATTTGATGGCCCAGTTCATTCTTGAAATTGAATCGAGCTCATCATTGGGTTGGATTCATGCGGCTTTCTTAGGTCGGTTGATTCGAACCCTCGGCATCGCCCCCGTTTCACCTGACTCGCAAAGTTTGAAGTCATTGGATCTACAATCAGGCGATTGGAATTTTGAAATGGGCTTGGAAAAGGAATCCTTGGAGAGGAACATTGCGGAAGGATTTATGGCATTTTTGGAACGTGACGCAACCATTCCGGAAATGTGGTCGGTTGCGGACCGAAAGCGCTTGATTCTCGGCCAAGTCCGCTACCTTCAGCATCAATTGGGGACCATGCGCGAAATCAAGAGCTACGCAGTGTTGGAAGCTGTGTTTGATAATGAACGATAGCGGCGTGTTTGGCGCGATTTTTGACATCACCAGCGACATGAGGCGGAGCAGTCGGCAACAAATAAGAAGCAAATGCTACGCAGTGCTCATGGCATTGAACCTGCTAGGAGCATTGCCAGGGGTTATGGTCGCTCAAGGGGATGCCCCTCAAGCACCTCTCGACCAGCGTAGCTTGGAATCTGAAGTTGCGTCTGACGACAGTCTTATTCACACGAGGCAACTCAAGCAGCTCAAGGCAGTCGCCTCTGATGGGTTTACGCCGGTTCCTTTTGCAGTGGTTCTAAATAAAAATACAGGGCAACAAGCATTGACGAATGTCAATGGACAGGCGACCGTTTGGCGGACCATGGCTTCGGACACATTGCTGATTCGAAGCGTTGGTTTTTTGGACAAACTCATTTTCCCTGGTCAATCCTTGTCCGCGACTGTCCGCCTAGTTGAGGACTTGATTAGTCTACAAACGGCACAAGTCGTGAGCGAGGGTTTGGTGGATGCGAACAGCGCTTCGCTGTCCACGAAAGCGATGGCAATCCCGAGCATAAAAAGTGAGGTGATTCGTTTGGAGGTTCCACAGACAGCTGCGGAACTGCTCTGGTCAACAGGTTCTGTATTGGTCCAGCAAAGTCAGCAAGGAGGGGGGTCTCCTATCATTCGTGGGTTTGAAGCGAATCGAATTTTGCTGGTTGTAGATGGCGTTCGCATGAACAATGCGATCTATCGCAGCGGCCACATACAAAATGCAATTACCGTGGATCCCAATGTCCTGCAAAGGACAGATGTATTGCTCGGCCCACACAGTATTTTGTTTGGCAGTGATGCCCTCGGTGGAGTCATTCACTATCATACCCGTACACCAAGATTGGGGACAAATGATGTTCAAGTCAACGCATCTGGAGCCTACAGATCGCCCAATCAAAGTCAGACTGGGCATGCAGATGTTGAAATTTCAAGGGAGCGCTGGGGAAGCATTACTTCCGTGACGCGCTCGGAGTATGGTGACTTGCGCATGGGTAAGTGGCGCCATCATGGTGACGCCACGTGGGGATTGGACACCGTTTTTGTAGCACGAGGGGATTCAACGGATGTTGTGCATATCAACAATAATCCCAATGTTCAGAAAGGTTCGGGTTATTCCCAATGGGATTTTTTGCAGAAAATCAGGATTCGGTTGCCCGAAGCGATGCTCGACTTGAACGTTCAAAAAAGCTTGAGTAGCGATATTCCACGCTATGATGTCTCAGCTGAATACGCGGGTGAACAATTGAAATGGGCTGAGTGGAACTACGGTCCACAGCAACGCACCATGGCCTCCGCGCGCTATACGCGTTCATTGTCACGCTGGAATGTCCAGTGGCAATCGCTGCTGGCTTATCAAAAAGTAGAGGAGTCTCGTATCAAGCGTCGCTTTGGATCTGATTGGCGCGAGAGTCAAGTAGAGCAAGTATCCGTCTTAAATGGTTTTTCAACTTTTCAAAAGTCTTGGTACAACGGTGTGAAGCTTACTGCAGGGGTCAGTGGTTCGTTCGATTCGGTTCGATCAGAAGCATTCCAAACCCTCGCATATCCATCAGATTCACTACCGGAAGATGCCGCTAATCAACGATATCCAATGGACACGCGCTATCCAAATGGTGGCAGTAGCATGGGCACCAGTGCTTTGTTTGCAACGGGAGTTTGGGACATCAGTCAGCATCAAATCGCCGGCGGTATTCGCTGGAGCCGATCACGATTGGACGCGGCATTTGAACCGACATCTTCGTTTGTTCTCCCTTTCGAAAACGTGCACATGACGAATGGAGCCGTAACCGGCGGAATATCGGACCGATGGACCAGTCATAACCGGGAGTGGTCAACCAATACTTCTTTTTCAACGGGATTTCGTCATCCCAATATTGACGATATGGGCAAGGTGCGCGAAAAGGGCGGCTTTGTTCTGGTTCCAAACGATTCTTTGCGGCCTGAATACTTGTACAGTTTGGAGCAGTCTCTGCAATGGGATTTGGGGGGGAGGCAAGAACTTCTCGTTACAGCTAGCGCGTTCGCTTCACGACTGAACGATGCAATTGTCCCACAAAATGCTTTGCTCGGAGGCTCAGAGCTGTTTTTCATTGACGGCGATTCTGCTCGTGTTCAGACACATGTCAACGCCAGTCATGCTCACATTGGAGGATTGCGAGCAGAGCTGCAAGCGAAGCTGACCCCTTCGTGGAATTTGCAAGGAGCTCTGAATTGGACAAGAGGAAATCAATTCATTCCTGACGCCGATACAGGTGAGAAGGCCAAGCGGCCTATGGCTCATATTCCGCCCATGTTTGGTCGGGTTGCCACTCACTACAAAGGAAGGCGATGGACATTGGAGTGTTACGTGTTGTTCAGTGGTTCTAAGTCAGCGGAGCGCTTTGGGCCTTATGCCACGGACAACTTGGATTTGATGCTGCCAGATGAAGGGGGCGCGCCTTCTTGGTGGACATTGAATGGTGAATTCAGTTTTGAATTGCACCCCAAATTGGAATGGCGGTGCGGTGTGCGCAATGTCATGGACATGCATTACCGGGTATTCGCAAGTGGCATCAGTGCGCCGGGTCGTGGCTTCTATACTTCTTTGCACACTGCATTTTAGGCCGGCATCATTTCAGGTTAACTTCGTCACATGCGATTTGAAGCGATCATCGGGCATGATAAAATTGGTTCAAAGCTCCGCGCTGGGGTTCAAAATGGACGTGTTGCTCATGCGCAATTGTTTAACGGTCCTGAAGGATCGGGTGCTCTATCGTTGGCATTGGCATACGCGCGCTACTTGCATTGTCAAAAACCATCTGAGACAGATGCTTGTGGGACTTGTACTTCTTGCAGACAGTATGATTCACTGCAGCATCCGGACTTGCATTGGTCCTTTCCGTTTTTTAAAAAAGACGGTTCGGAGCAATCCACTACACGGCCATTTCAAAATGCCTGGCGGGAACGTGTCCTTGATGATTCCTATTTTGGATTGGAAGAATGGTTGGGTACGATAGGCGCAGATAAAAAGCAATTATTCATCAGTGTCCAAGAGGCCTTGGAGTTGAATCGTAAATTGGGATTGAAGTCTTTTCAAGGCGGTTGGAAGGTGTTGATCCTGTGGTTGCCAGAAACCATGCGCGTGGATACAGCGAATAAGATGTTGAAATTGATTGAGGAGCCCACAGACAAAACCGTAATGTTGTTTGTCAGTGAACAAGCGAATCAGTTGCTTGCTACGATTCGTTCACGCGTGCAGATGATTCAGGTGCCTCGCCTTTCTGATGAAGAAGCTGCATTGGGGATGAATGAGCGTTATGGCATTGACTTGGAGCAAGCAAGGCAATGGACACACGTCACCGAAGGCAATGTTGCTGCTGCGATGCGCATGCAACATTCGGGGGGATCAGAAATTGATCGGGATTTGTTCATCCATTGGATGCGGTCATGTTATGCACAAGAAACGCCCAAAACAGTTGCCTTGGCGGATGATTTTGCCAAGCCTGGGCGGGAGTCCATGAAACGCTTCCTGCTTTACGCTTTGCACATGGTTCGGCAGTGCATTGTAGGCAATTATGGAGCACAAAGTTTGGTGCGGTTGACTGCTCCCGAGCGTGCGTTTGCAGAAAAATTTGCACCTTTCATTCACCATGGAAATGCCATAGACATACAGCAACTGCTTGAAAATGCTCACCGTGACATCGCAGGAAATGTAAATGGAAAGTTGGTCTTCCTCGATTTAAGTGCTCGAGTGAGCGTTTTGCTTCGGAAGCCAACCTGAAGGGATGTATCTTAGGGGTCATGAGTTGTAGCAATTGCAGAAATGGAACAGACGGCACACCACGGGGGTGCAAGAGCAATGGAAATTGTGGTGTAGGCGGATGTGGTCCTTTGACTGTATTTGACTGGCTCGAAGGCGTGGCCTTGCCTACGGGACAGACCGCTTTTGACGTGGTAGAAGTGAGGTTTAAGGCCAACCGAAAGGGATTCTATCGAAGATCTTCTCAACTTGAAATTCAAGTTGGAGACGTCGTGGCAGTGGATGCTGACCACGGATTCGATGTCGGTGTCGTGAGCTTGCGAGGTGAGTTGGTCAAGGCACAGATGAGTGCAAAGCGCGTGAAGGACGACCATGAAATTCGAAAAGTTTCCCGGAAAGCCACTCAAGAAGACATCGATACGTGGCAGAAAGCGAGTATGCGAGAAGCGGATACCATCTCAAAATCCCGCAAAATCATCAGAGACCTGGGTTTACAAATGAAATTGGCGGATGTCGAATTTCAGGGCGACAATAAAAAAGCGACCTTTTACTACACTGCTGAGGTGCGTGTGGATTTCAGACTATTGGTTCGTGATTTAGCTGCTGCCTTCGGCATTCGTGTTGAGATGCGGCAAATTGGCGCGCGGCAGGAGGCCGCTCGGGTGGGTGGAATCGGTGTATGTGGTCGGGAGCTTTGTTGTTCCAGTTGGCTCAAAGATTTCCGAAGCGTGAGTACCTCGGCAGCGCGGTACCAACAAATGTCCTTGAACCCCCAAAAGCTGGCCGGACAATGCGGCAAGCTCAAATGTTGTTTGAATTTTGAGTTGGATCAGTATGTTGAGGCTGTAAGTGAATTTCCTTCTCCCAACACAAAAATTAAATTGAAAGAGGGCAGAGCGTTTGTCTTTAAAATGGACATCTTCAAACGTTTGGTCTACTTGAATGCCCCCGATGGGGTTGGAAACGGACCTGTGGCAGTAAGCCTCGAGGATATGAAGGAGTTGATGGCGATGAACGAGCGTGGGGAGTATCCAGCAAATCTTAAGGGCTTTGTGCAAGTTGACGAGCCGGACGAAGTGGATGAAGTTTACTCCAATGTAGTGGGTCAGGACAGTGTGACACGTTTTGATGAACGCAAGCGAAGTCGCAAGAAGCGATCGGGTCGTCGGAATCAAGGAAAGAGGCGTCCCAATTCGGATGCTCCGAAGCAGTCGACAGGAGGAGCAAAGGCTTCTCAGGGAGAGGCCAAGCCGAATGGAGATAAACCGAACCGTAACAAGCGTCGACCAAATAAGCGACGTTCTCCAAAGGCACCAAACTCCGATGCATCCAGTTAAATGAGAGCCGTAATAATGGACCTAAACCATGAAGTTCGAGGCTTGCTCACTGCGGGGGGGATTGTAATTTTACTGGGGTTGTTCAGTTGCGAATCAGAGGCAGTTTTTGCGGGGTCGAAACCACTTGCCCAAGATATTGGATGGGCTTCAGAGAATATCGCAAAATTCGATTGGCACGTTAGCGATACATTGAAGAAACATGACTTTTTCATTGACCTTCGGCACAATCAGGAATATCCTTTTACGAATCTGTATCTTTTTGTGGACTACATCTTTCCCAATGGACTCATGCGCAGGGATACCATTTCATGCGACTTAGCGGATGAAAGAGGGCAGTGGTTTGGCTCTGGTTTTGGGAATCTGATTGAGCATCGCATCGGATTTCGCCAGAGCACGGCTTTTCCATTGCTTGGTGATTATACCATTAAAATAACCCATGGGATGAGAGTTGATCCCTTGCCGGGGATGCTGGATGTAGGATTCAGGTTAGAGCCAACGCCCTCTCAAAAGAAGGCGGGTTAATCAACTTGGGGCATCACGGGTACGGGCACGTCAAAGTCAAGAGGTTTTTTGTTTTCCAACCACCGCTCCATGCCTCCGATGAGGTCAATGATGTGCGGATGTCCAATGATGCGCAGCTCTTCTGTTACCACGCCACTTCTGCCACCGGCTTCGCAATAAACAAGTACGGGTCGGTCCCACGGGATTTCACTCAAAGAATCCTTGCGGTGGTCCCAATCAAATGAAACGTAACTCGCACCCAACAGGTGGCCAGCAGCCCATTCTTCATCTGAACGTACGTCTAACAAAATCGCATCGGGATGAGCGGCTTTTAATGAATCCAAAGTCAAAATGGATGTTTCAGTGACTTGTTGTTGGTTTTGAGGGTTGTCAGCGGGGCTGTCACCGCAGCTAAAGAATGAGAAAGTGGCTATACAAACCACTGCTATTGGACCAGTGAGAGGTGCATTCATGCTACAAAAGTAGGTAGCGATGCCCCGTTTCCATCAAGGATTGGGAAAATCGAGTAAATTGCCAATCCAAGAAATTTGAAACATGTCTGACTTTTCGTTAAAGGCGCGATGCATTTGTGCATTCTCCTCCTTATATCTACTCTTTTTCATTTTGCCTCAAATGGCAAATGCCCAAACCCAGGACATTCGCTATTGTGGACAATGGAAGATGGAGCAAGCTTTTTTCAATGCCCATCCTGAGCAAAGATCCATTGCAGAACAGGCCAATGCTCGACTCGAGTGGGAAACTCAAAATTTCACAGACTTCAACCGAGACGAACTCATTGTGATTCCGGTCGTATTTCATGTCATTCACTACAATGGGCCTGAGAACATAAGCGATGAACAGGTTTACAGTGGGATTGAGGTAATGAACCGAGATTACCGACTCCAAAATCCGGACGCAGATGACATCATCAGCGAATTTGAAGACATAGCTGCGGACACTGAAATTGAGTTTCGATTGGCGCAAATTGATCCTCAAGGCAACTGTCATACAGGAATCAACCGCATCGTATCACCGCTCACATACGATGGAGGTGGTGAAGTAAAGGATTTGATACAATGGCCTAGAAATAGCTACTTGAATATTTGGGTGGTGGAGGACGCCAATGGAGCGGCAGGCTACAGCCTATATCCAGGGTCTGTCAATGGTGCTCAAGGCGCAGGGAACGACGGTATCGTTGTCGCACATGATTATACGGGCAACATTGGAACCAGTAACAATTATAGATCACGCACGCTTACACACGAGGCGGGGCATTGGATGAATTTGCGGCACCTTTGGGGCAACAGCAACAGCCCGGGAGATCCTGACAATTGCGATATGGACGATCAAGTTGCCGATACTCCGCTTTCTAGTGGTTGGACGTCTTGCAATCTTGATGGCTCAACCTGCGGCTCGTTGGACAATGTCCAAAATTACATGGAGTACTCCTACTGCGGGCGAATGTTTTCGGACGGGCAACGCACGCGCATGCGCGCGGCGATGTACAGTGGTACAGCTCAACGCAATCAACTGTGGACACCACAAAACCTTGAGGAAACAGGGGTGAGTTTAGATCCCATATTGTGTGAGGCGAGGTTTAGCGCGAGCCGTCGAACCATTTGTGTTGGTGATACGATTCAGTTTTTCGACAACAGTTATCACGGCGGGAGTGGTTGGGCCTGGGATTTTGGGGATGGGAATTCTTCAGATGATGAGGATCCATTGCATTCATTCGATGAACCCGGTATTTATGATGTCACGTTGACCGTGTCAAATGGCACGAATGAAGTTTCATTAACAGAGGCGGGCTATGTGCAGGTGTTGAACTCCGACGGCATGACGCTTCCATTCACAGAGAACTTTGAAGCAGAAGAACTGGATGAGAATTGGTTCATGGTCGACGTGTCCAATGATGGGGATGGTTGGGAAATAACTTCTGCTGCGGGGTACACCGGTGATCAAAGCCTTCGGATTCTTAATTGGTCAAATAACACGGAGTTTAACCGAGATCAGCTCGTCTCACAAGCCATTGACATGTCTGAGGCGGAGTTGATTCAAGTAACGTACAAATGGGCGTTCAGCTACAAAGGCAACAATGAGGACGAGGATGACACTGATGATCGCTTGAAAGTATATGCTTCTCCCGACTGCGGTGACACTTGGAGCTTGCGCCGGATGCATCGGGGATTCACGGATTTACCATCTGCTCCGCCGCATCCATTTCTGTTTACTCCGAACGGACAGGATGAGTGGAATAGCTATGTTTTGGACATCCCGTATTCACAATTTTACACCCAGAATTTTCGATTGATGTTTGAATTTGAAAGTCGCCTTGGCAACAATATTTTCCTAGATGACATCAATATTACGGCATACACAGCAAGCGATTTGCTTGAGATGGAGTCAGGCGCAGGGGTGGATTTTCAAGTGTACCCCAACCCAGCACGCAACGAGGCAACAGTTTCTTTTTCAACCCGGTTGGTGTACAGCGGGATGGACATCGAACTCCTTGATCTTACGGGCCGAATTCTATGGTCGCAGCGGCAGTTGAATATTGCACCGGGGCAGCACCTTGTGGAGTTGCCGATAAATCAGTGGTCTGCAGGCACCTATATGGTGGCAGTGAACCTTGATGGTCGTCGATTCACAAAGCAGCTTGTGATTCAATGATGCGCATTGCAGAAGCGAAGTTTCTATAGCTAAAACGAAAAAACGGCCGCACACTTGCGGCCGTTTTTCATGGAACTATGGAGAGGTTACTAACTCTTCGATCCCACCAATACTGTTACACATCCTTCATGCGTTAGGGCAGAGCGCGTTTCCGGAACGTGCACTTGAACTTGAAGTTGTTGTGTTGTTTCCATGTTGAAATCAACGTGGGACACATCGGGTTCATTTTTTCGGCTATCGAACAGGCGTTTTCCCTGCGCATCGAAGATTTCGTAGGTCACATCTCCGAGGACTGGATGACTGCAAACAAGCAAGCGGTATTCTTGTCCGGCGAGGAATGTTAGCATCAACTGTGCTTCGTCACCTGGAATGAGGATTGCACTGTTATAATTGTCATTCTGAATGTAGCCTTCCAACTCGGTGAGGCAATTCTTTTTGGTAAATGACCTGCACTGAGCGTCTGCTGTTGTTGCAAAGAGCCCGAGGGTCAAAAGGAGGATTATGGTATGCTTCATCGTACTTCTTGACTTTATTGGATGCAAGCTGTTCGAACGGATTCGACCGCGCTGGCAATGGCTAAAATGGTTGCATCATCTGCGGCAAAGGTTGGACCTCCGCCGATTGTAAATGAACCGGATTCTTCTCTGTTTGTAGTGCTTTCATTGTTGGTTGATGCTACTCCGCCATATGCGGCTTCGATGGAGCGCATGGAGGCGAGTAAATTTGACAGTGCAGGTGTCTGCTCGTAGCTGCTGCACAAGCCCATCACATCATTCAAAACAAGTTTTTGTTCTGCGATGCGTTGCTTCAATTCGTCTGGCGCTGCGTCCAAATGGCGGGTTGCTAGGTACATGCCCTCAACCCATCCAGAAGCTACAACCAAACCAGCGAGGTCTTCTTGGCCATTGAATTTCAATCGTTCATTCAAATCATAGAATGTTTCGGAAACGATGTCAATGAGGATATCGCGGTCATTTCGATTTTCTTCCACTTCATTCATTACATCTTGGCTCAAGACATCACTTACTCCCAAAGCTTGGCTGAGGGATTTAATGGAGGCGAGGTAATCGAGGCTAGCGCTATTTTCTTCGAAAATCGTCGCATAACTGAGGTCAGCTCCGTAGATGCCCAAGTTGATCGCCTGCTTATCGCTCGTTGTGTATCGGTTGTATTCAGCGGCGGAGTTCAATGCGTCAGCATGGAAATGTGCACCACTGCGTTTAATGAGTGAAGCGGTTTCCATCGGCGAAGGTGCTGCGTGAAAAATTTTCGTCAACGTATTTTGACGTGTTGTTACGGCCATACCGTCGCTATCCACTTCTTCTTCTCCATGGCTGTGATTGCCATGGTCGTGACCGGCGTGGTCATCAGAAGTTTCACCACACCCTGTGATGAGAAATAAACCCAGGCCGAAGGCGATGGGCAATGCTTGAATTCGTTGGTTGATGCGCATAATTATAGTTCTGGATATTGAAGCACAATTTGCTTCTTACCTCCGTGTTATACGCAAGGGAACTCAAAAAGTTCCACACACACCAATGTTCAGGACAAATCGGAGTTCAATGAGCCTCTAGCCAATCATTTCCCGAGGACATATCGACAGCCAATGGTACTTCAAGTACCACTGCTTTTGTCATCGCGGGTCCGATTAGAGCCGTTAATTGTTCAACTTCGGATTTGGGCACATCAAAGACCAATTCGTCGTGCACTTGCAGGATCATTTTGGATTGCAGCCCTTTTGCTTTGAGCGCGGAATCGATGTTAACCATGGCCACTTTGATGACATCAGCTGCTGACCCTTGAATAGGAGCATTCACGGCATTGCGCTCTGCAAAGGCCCGCACTGTGGCATTGCTTGATTGAATGTCGGGCAAATAACGTCGCCGCCCGAGTACAGTTTCTGCATATCCTTTCCCCCGAACTTCTTCAACGCAATTGGCGGTGAATGTTTTGAGTGCGGCAAACTGTTCGAAATATGCATCGATGATTTCTTTTGCCTCGCGCCGAGGGATTCCCAAGTTTTGAGCCAAACCGAAAGCACCTTGGCCATAGAGAATTCCGAAGTTTACAGCTTTTGCTTTGCTGCGCATGTCACGGTTTACATCCTCGGGACTGACTCCAAAGACTTTCGCTGCAGTAGCTGTGTGAATGTCCATTCCTTCTACAAATGCATCTACTAGACCAGCATCTTTGCTCAGTGCAGCGGCAATGCGCAGTTCGACTTGGCTATAATCTGCAGCAACAAGGACATGATTTTCGTCACGGGGTATGAAGGCTTTGCGAATCGCTCGTCCTTCAGGAGTGCGAATGGGGATGTTTTGAAGATTGGGGTCTTTGGAGCTCAATCGTCCGGTGGCGGCTACGGTTTGCTGATAAGTCGTGTGGATGCGACCTGAGGAATCGTTGACCAACTTGGGCAATGGTTCGACATATGTACTCTTGAGTTTTTTCAGTTTCCGGTACTTCAGCACGTCACTCACAATCGGATGCGCTTCTTTGATCTTCTCTAACACTTCTTCTCCAGTGGGATATTGACCCGTTTTGGTTTTTTTCACCTTGGCTGGAATGGCGAGGGTCTCAAATAAAATAGGGCCAAGTTGTTTTGGACTATCAATGTTGAATGACTGTCCAGCGTGCTCGTAAATGGCCTCGGTCAAGGCATCTATTTTGGTGCTTAACTCGATGTTGTATCGTTCAAGTTCGGTTACATTGATACGGACGCCTTCCAATTCCATATCAGCAAGGATGATGGCCAAAGGCATTTCAACGTTGCGAAAAAGCTCGGTGCCTGCGACATCTGACAATTGGGGCATGAGTCGGCTTCGAAGTTGCAGGGCAATGTCTGCGTCCTCACAAGCATAATCAGTTATGCTCGATGGATCCAATTCCCCCAAGTGTTTTTGATCCTTGCCTGATTTGCCAATGAGATCTGTGATGGGAATGGTGGCATAGCCCAATTCAGTCTCTGCCAAACGGTCCAGTTTGTGGGAACTTTCTGGCTGGATCAGGTAATGCGCAATCATGGTGTCGAATGGACGCACTCCAAATTTTACTCCGCGTCTTGCGAGGATTTTATAATCAAATTTGAAGTGGTGAGCTACGGCCTCCTTATTACTATCAGCGAAGATGGGTCCCAGGCGCTCGAGAAGACTTGATTCAGTCCAGTCTTCACTGACTACAGGAACCCACCACGCCTTGCCGACTTCGGTAGCAAACGAAATGCCGACCAATGCTGCGGTCATGGTATTCAGGCCGGTTGTCTCCGTGTCAAATGCAAAACATTCCGCGGCCTCTAAGGCTAGCATTAATTGATCTAAGCCTTTGGAATCGATGACCAAAGTGTACGAATGCGTCGTATTTGATAGGTTGGCATGGCCAGAATCTTCGGGCTCTGCCGCTGTGAAATGCCTCGAAGCACCGGCTTCAACGGAACCTCCTGGTGTGCCAAATAAATCGAGTTGAGCTTCTTGGGCGGGAGGGCGCGGTTGAGCAATTGTGGGAGCTGTTCGTGCTGAATCGCCTCCAGCATCTCCGAACATTCGGCGGGCCAAGGTTCTAAATTCCAGATTTTCCAATGTTTCCCTTAGCTTCTCTGCATTGGGCTCTTCCAGGTCGAGTTGATCCCACTCAATTTTCATTGGAATATCAAGGCAAATGGTGGCTAGTGATTTGGAGAGATGCGCTAATTCGATATTTTCTTCAACCCTTTCTTTCAATTTCCCTTTGAGATCAGCGCTGTTCTCAATGACACCCTCGAGACTCCCGTATTGCTTCAGTAATTTGGAAGCCGTCTTGGCTCCGATTCCCGGAATTCCGGGGATGTTATCAGCACTGTCTCCCATCATGCCGAGCAGATCAATGACCTGAAGTGGATTGTCCACTCCAAACTTGTCGCAGATTTCTGAAGGCCCCCATATTTCAGCAGGGCTGCCACCGCGTCCTGGCCGGTACATTTTTATGCGCTCTGAAACCAGCTGACCAAAGTCTTTGTCTGGGGTCATCATGTACACGTCAAAACCTTGTTCTTCCGCTTTTTTCGACATGAACCCAATCACGTCGTCTGCTTCAAATCCCTTTTGGCTAATGGCAGGGATATTTAAGCCTTCGAGCACTTCAAGAATCCAAGGCACGGATCGCTTGATGTCTTCCGGAGTTTCGTCTCTATTCGCTTTGTATTCAGGGAATTGTTCATTCCTAAATGATCCGCCTGGAGGGTCAAATACTACAGCGATGTGGGTTGGAGCTTCTTTACGAATGACTTCGAGCAATGCATTCGTGAAGCCAAAAACAGCACTCGTATTGAGACCTTTGGAGTTGATGCGTGGATTCTTGATGAAAGCATAGTAGGCTCGAAAGACAAGAGCATATGCGTCAACAAGGAATAGTTTGCGATCTGAGGGAGCGGAAATCATTTGGTTTCGAGGCGTGAGTAACACATCGAAGTTACCACCTCTACCTCAATTTTTCGCCGGTTTTTTTGGCCGTTTGTACACGGGAACAGTTGAGCAAGGCTCCCCGTAAAATATGGAAAGTGCCACAGGTTGTAAATGCCGAATTGCTGTTGCTAGGCTTTCCGCATTTGTCCCGGAGGAACAACCTTTTATGACGATTCGGGCATCGCGAAAAGATTCCTGTGGCAGTTGATGGATGGCTTCAATTAAAAGTGCTTGTCTCACTGCGTCGGGCGTTCCAATGCCCACTTTGGCCCCGCAAGCTGTGAGTTGGGAAGTTGCGAGCATCCATGCCCATTCTGGTACGATTGCATCGTTGCTGCAATGCAGTACTGCAATTTTATCGGACCAGTCTTCGGGATTTAAGTTCTTGAGCGTCTCCCGAAAGGGTCTTTCTCGGAGGATGAGGCCATTTTCGAGGCAATCCGCTAGATCAAAAGGCACAATTGATTCGCGTGAAATCAAATCATCCAGATCAATAGTCGTCAGGCCGCTTTCATCCACGCGGTTTCGAATGGTGGGAGCAGCTTCTTTCATCGCTTAAGCAGATCGCATCGTTTGGCTGGTTGGCTTTGAGACAGACACCAATTCCTCAGCTGTTGAGACAATAGCCGCTGCATCGTAACCGTTTTCAGCATAGAGCTGAGCTTGTGTCCCGTGCTCTACATAATGATCGCCTAAGCCAAGTCGTTTGACGTAAGCTTGATATCCGTTGTCCCCCATGAACTCTGTGACAGCGCTGCCAAATCCACCCATGAGACAGCCATCCTCAATGGTGATGACCGCGTTGAATTTCCCGAAAATCTCGTGGAGCATAATCTCGTCGAGCGGTTTTACGAAGCGCATGTCGTAGTGTGCTGCGGAAATCCCTTGCCTTTCCAAAGTCTCGATGGCTTCAGTTGCTTGAGAACCGATCGCACCAATGCTCAAAATGGCGATGTCATCGCCTGATTTGATTTTCCGTCCTTGACCAATTTGGATGGCCTTGAAAGGCTGTCGCCAGTCTACAATTGTGCCAGTGCCTCTGGGATAACGGATTGAAAATGGGCCACTTTGCATTTCCGCAGCAGTGTACATCATGTTTCTCAACTCCACTTCATCCATGGGAGCGGCGACCACCATATTGGGAACACATCGCATGTATGCCATATCAAAGGCTCCGTGAT
The DNA here is from genome assembly GCA_002323795.1 of Flavobacteriales bacterium UBA1531. Lineage (GTDB taxonomy): Bacteria > Bacteroidota > Bacteroidia > Flavobacteriales_D > Sanyastnellaceae > UA16. Next base: position 47,496 of record DCPZ01000008.1, read on the forward strand.
GTGTGGGGCCATCGGCTCCTACCAAACCGCCTCGGTCAAGGCAGAACACAACGTGTAGGTTTTGGGTCGCAACATCATGCACGACTTGATCGTAAGCGCGTTGCATGAAACTGGAATAGATGTTGCAAAATGGCACCTTTCCTTGCGTTGCCATGCCAGCGCTAAATGTCACAGCGTGCTGCTCTGCGATGCCTACATCAAACGCTCGGTCGGGCATCGCCTCGAGCATGTACTTCAGGCTGCAACCAGAAGGCATAGCAGGTGTGACTCCAACGATACGTTCGTTTTTTTGGGCGAGTTCGATGATGGAGTGGCCAAAGACGTCCTGGAATTTTGGTGGTTGGGGCTGGGTCGAAGCTGATTTGACAATTTCGCCTGTATCCTTATTGAACAAACCGGGAGCGTGCCATTTTGTTGGACTTCCCATCTCTGCTGGTTTGTAACCCTTGCCTTTCACAGTTACGCAGTGTAGTAGCTTGGGCCCCGGAATGTCCTTAATATCTTCTAAGATTTGAGCCAAGTGCTCCACGTCGTGTCCATCGACTGGACCGAAGTATCGAAAATTTAACGACTCGAACAGGTTCGATTGTTTCAAAAGGGCTGACTTCATCGCAACTTCAATCTTGTGAGCAACTGCTTGCGCATTCGGACCAAATTTTGAAATTCGACCGAGCAAATGCCAGACTTCATCTTTGGCTTTGTTGTAGGCCTTCGAAGTGGTGATGTCAGTCAGGTACTCCTTCAATGCCCCGACATTTGGGTCGATGGACATGCAATTGTCATTCAAAATGACCAACATATTTGTGTCCTCTGCTCCACCGTGGTTGAGGCCTTCAAATGCTAGTCCTGCAGTCATGGCTCCGTCACCAATGACTGCAATGTGTTGCCGCTTCTGATCACCTTTTAGTTTGCTCGCAACAGCCATACCTAGAGCTGCAGAGATGGATGTTGAGCTGTGTCCAACACCAAAGGTGTCATACTCGCTTTCTGTTCGCTTTGGAAACCCACTCAGGCCTTTGTACTCTCGATTGGTGTGAAATTTTTCACGACGTCCAGTCAAGATCTTGTGCCCGTAAGCTTGGTGACCTACATCCCAAACGATTTGGTCATCGGGCGTGTTGAACACATAGTGAAGAGCCACAGTGAGTTCGACCACTCCGAGGCTCGCTCCAAAATGTCCTCCTTTTTCGGACACCACGTCAACAATGAATTGCCGCAGTTCATCACAGATTACGGGCAAGTCGGTGTTTTGAAAAAGTTGACGAAGATCTTCCGGCGTTTTGATGCGGGAAAGGTGTGGGCCTGCTGGATAATGACTCATGGTTGGAAGGTCTTATTGCTCCTGTGCAACGTCAACAAAATTAAAGCCATTGATGTTCAGTTCAGATCAATACAAATAGAACTTTTCCGAGTCTGCAGCCCCTTTATACTCAATTGGGCCCCTTTCATGCTTTAATCAGTGCCGCTAATCCCGATAAAATTGCGGCTCCATCCGTGTTTCCAAGGTCACTACTTGCGGCACGTTCTGGGTGCGGCATCATGCCGAAGACATTCATGCCTTCATTGGCTATACCTGCGATGTTGTCGACGGACCCATTTGGGTTTGACCAAGGATTCACTTTTCCGTTTTCATCGCAGTAGCGAAATAGGATTTGATCCTGATCTTGAAGCTTTTGTAGACCGTCATGATCGATGAAGTAATTGCCTTCGCCGTGAGCGATGGGAATGGTCAGGGCATCATTTACATCGAGTTCCCGCGAAAGGCAGGCCTTGCGTGAGACCGCTTTGAGTTGGACGTTGCGGCAGATGAACTTTCGGCTTTCATTGTGAAGCAAGGCCCCAGGGAGAAGACCAGATTCGCAAAGGATCTGAAAACCATTGCAAACGCCAAAGACCCGACCTCCTTTTTTGGCATGTGCTACAATCGATTCCATGATGGGTGAAAAGCGTGCGATGGCTCCGCTGCGGAGGTAATCACCATAGCTGAAACCGCCCGGTAGAATCACAACCTCGGCGCCTTCTAAGTCTCTACTTTTGTGCCAAAGTTGGACAACATCGAACTGCAAGTCATGTTCCATCGCGTAAACCATATCCATATCGCAATTGGAACCCGGGAAAGTGACTACTCCTATTTTCATGCTGCGAAGTTCGTTAATTCGATGGCTTTATTGGAAGCAACTGAGCCCAAAAACAACCAACAGCGTACCAACAAAAACAATCCACCCTGTGGCATCGAGTGCACTCAACTTGTCGTTTCTGCGATCGCGTTTTGGTACGAGACTTACGCATAGGAACCCCAGTGCTATGGCGTTGAGAGCGGACCAGTGTGAAATCGCTTGCGACACGGAGTAAATGCCTCTGAATTCTAAAGGCACAATCCAGCATAGCAAAGTACAAGTAGCCGCGAGTGCAATTAGCACGATGATGGCGTTGTATCGGGCGTTTCTTGTCTTCAGGATGAGCCGTGGGTTTTCACGGATGAGCATGAATAGCCCCAATATTGCAGGACACCCCATTGCGATTGCACTCCAGTGATTCCCTGTTGTCATAAGATCAGTGGAGACTGATGCTGAAGAAGGTGCAAATGTGTTCGAGATGAGGTCAAAACTCCAGATGAACTCCGCAACTAGGTAACCGTGAACTAAGCCAAACACCAATAAAATCCATTCCCGAAATAGAAAGGGTCTTGCTCGGATTTGGACCAGTATGAGCCCGATCAGAACGCCTAGATTGAGGGGCTGGATGCCCACGGCAAGCCCTGATGCTAAACCTGCGCGAAACTGGATGCTGCTCGTCGATGGTTGGCGATGCATCCGCAAAGTGTGATCCAATGAAGCACAGATCAGTAGCAGACTGCACCACATTTGGGCCCCTTCTGATGGAGAGCCCACTGGAATCAAGGCAATCATCCAGGCAACAACGGACCACGCCAAAGCAGCATCGCCTCGTTCGACAAAATTTCTTTGAACGTATAAGTGATGCGAATATCCCGCCAATGAAAGTAGCCCAATGCCGTAGATGACGAGGGATAAGGCCGATGTCTGTGAAAACCAAATGTGCCAAAGAATCCCTAGAAAAATAGTGCCAGGAACAATTGACCATGCAATCGGTTGGTTCGAACGGAGGATAGAAATCAAGGCTTGCTTATTTTTGCATCGAATTTAGTACTTATGAATACGCAAGAAATCATCACGCCAGTTGCAAAGTTTATCGAATGGACATTTGAAACCGTGCTCGTGCCTATGAGTCCGACTTTCAACTCTGCCGTCATACTGCTTGGAATTGCAGGGTTGTTGTTTTGGCTCAGACTGCAAAAGAAGTACACCCAAAAGGCCGAAAAAAGCGGCAATTTGGTTTGAAATCTCGAGATCTTCTTCTTTGTTGCAAAGATTCAGCGTTCTAAAGCGGCATCAGGCCAAATCCAATACGTCGGCACCAATGTCTTTTCGGAAATATGCACCTTCGAATTTGATCTTCTCGACTTTTGCATAGCTTCTTTTCAGAGCGTCTTCGACGGTAGCTCCTCTGCCTGTGACGGCCAGAACACGGCCACCTTTTGTGTAGAGTTTGCGGCGTGACACTTTGGTTCCCGCGTGGAAAACAACTCCCTCCCAGTTGGGTTCGTCCTCGGCACCTTTGATTTCGAAGTTTGTTTCATAGGCCCCCGGATATCCATCGCTGGCCATGACAACTGTTGATGCCGCGCGATCATCAATTTCCAAGTCGTATTCAGAGAGCAGTCCGGAGCAGAGGCTTTCGAAAAGATGAAGCAAATCACTTTTGATGCGTGGCAGCACCACCTCTGTTTCTGGGTCACCCATGCGGCAGTTGTATTCAATCACGTAAGGATCGCTTCCCACCTTCATTAGGCCAAAGAAGACAAAGCCGTGGTAGGGAATTTCATCTTTAGTCAATCCTTTGATGGTTGGAATTATGATTTGATTTAGGGCTTTCTGCTGAAATTCTTCTGAGAGATAAGGGACAGGTGAAATGGCTCCCATGCCGCCGGTGTTAGGGCCCGTATCACCTTCTCCGATGCGCTTGTAGTCTTTCGCAGATGGCAGAATATGATAGCTTTTGCCATCCGTGACTACAAACATGCTCACTTCTTGTCCCGCAAGGAACTCTTCGATAACTACGCGTTTACCGGCTTCCTTGAAAGCTCCGCCTTTGAGCATGGACTCAAGGGTGTCACAGGCTTCCTGCTTAGATTCCGTAATGATGACTCCTTTTCCGCCAGCCAGCCCATCGGCCTTGATTACATATGGCGGGTTGAATGTGTCTAGCGCAGTGATCGCCTCAGCAAGTTGCTCGCTATTAAAGCTTTCATACCGGGCGGTAGGAATGTTATGGCGGTGCATGAAAGCTTTGGCGAAGTCTTTGCTGCCTTCCAACATGGCACCTTCCTTTTTTGGGCCAACGACCGCAACGTTGGTTTTTCCAGAGGCTTCGAAGTAATCCGCAATACCGGCGACAAGAGGGGCTTCTGAACCAACGACAATCAGGTCGATGGCGTGCTTCCGCACGTAGCGTTCCACTGCCGGAAAGTCCATCGCATCAACATCAGTCATCGTACCCAAATCGTGCATTCCTCCATTGCCAGGAGCAATATGTAGGTTTCGCAACATGGATGATTCACTTAATTTCCAAGCCATCGCGTGCTCGCGACCACCACCTCCCAACAAAAGTACATTCATGCAGCAAAATTAATGGGTCTCGAGGCGTACACAAAGAATCGTTAGAAACTTCATGTATGCTCGCAGTAACTTGCAAGGAATTCGACCGTTAGTGCCTCACATGAATCAACCTTTTTTATCTGCCGTCGTCATAGCCTTCAATGAATCTCAGAACATCGAGCGATGTTTGAAGTCTTTGCAGGCCATTGCTGATGAGATTTTAGTTGTAGACTCCGGATCAACGGACGATACGGTGTCCAAAAGTGAGGCTCTTGGCGCGCGGGTTTTGCACCATGCCTTCGAAGGGCATATCGAACAGAAAAATTGGGCGGCGGAGCAGGCATTGGGCCGGTGGCTTATATCCTTGGATGCGGATGAAAGTTTGAGCGCAGAGCTGGCATTGTCACTGCAGGCATGGAAAAGCAAAGCGCCGGAAAATTTTGGTTACCGTCTCAATCGTTTGACATCCTATTGTGGTCATTGGGTGCGTCACGGGGGGTGGTACCCAGATCAAAAGCTGCGCCTTTGGCAAAAAGGGAAGGCTTATTGGACAGGTGAAAATCCACATGATCGATTGGAATTGATTGAAGACAAGCCTTCAGGTTATTTGGAGGGTGATTTGTTGCACCACTCGTATCATTCGGTTGATGACCATATTCGTCAAATTGAATATTTCTCGGACATTGCAGCGGTTCATTACACGGGACCTTTTTGGTTGACAAGTCGCGGGATTCGTCCATTCAAACGTGTATTTCAATGGTCCAAGAATGCACTCTTACGAGGAGGGTGGCGCGATGGACGGACGGGCTTGATAATCGCCAAGTATAGCGCTCTTGCTACCGAAAAGAAATATGAAAAAGCACGCCGCTATCGGCTTTCAAAGCGGCTGCTCAAAGCTCATGGAAAGTCCAATGTTGAACGTGTGCTGGTATGCCGGACAGATGCCATTGGGGACGCTGTTTTGACGCTCCCGATTGCAAGCTGGATCAAATCATCCAACCCAGATTTGAAGGTTGATTTTTTGGTTCGATCGTATGCGGCTCCTGTCGTTTCGGCGGCAATAGATGTTGACAATGTTGTTGTCTGGGGCACGGATATGCCGCCGGATTTATCCGTTTATGATGCTGCGATCGTGGCGTTCCCCGATGTAGAAGTCGTCAGGTTTCTTCACAATCAGGGCGTTGCGATTGTTGTGGGCACATCACGAAGGTGGCCTTTTCAGCGTTGGCTTACGCATCGAAATCGAACTTCCCGAAAGGTTTCAGGCCAGCATGAGGCTTGGCACGGCCTCGAGTTAGCCAAATCGATGCATCCAGCACCGGGATGGGAATTCCCTGGCTTGCAGCTTCCAGCGTCTTCGAATGAAATGAAGCATTTGGGTCGACTGCGGCCGAGGCCTTGGTCTGATGAGTGTGTAAGCATCGAGGGTGCGTCTCAATGGTTGATAAAAGGGCGTAAGAATATCATTGTGCATCCGGGGTCTGCGGGCAGTGCCAATAATTGGACAGTGGGACATTATCTTGAATTGACAGAACGATTGAACTCCATGGGACATCGCGTTTTGTGGACCGGTACTGCTTTTGAATCGAAGCAACTGAACCTGAATGGCCATTCATTGCCGACCGGTGTGATCGATACCATGGGAAAGATGAACCTTGATCAGCTGTTGGCCATGATTGGCGTGGCAGATGGTTTAATTGCTTCCAGCACGGGGCCTCTGCATATGGCAGCGGCCTCAAATACCATGTGTTTGGGTTTGTATGGTCCGAACGCACCGGAATGGCCGCAGCGTTGGCATCCCTTGGGGCCAAAGGCACATTGGATAACAGCAAAGCGGTTGACCGATGAAGGAGCGCTGGACATTCAAGTGGATGAGGTTCTAGCCTCGATGCAAGACGTCTTTAAGGCGTAACGCGCCGGCCAAGCAAGCCAATTAAGAAGCCTGAAAATGTGACGCCAGCTTGGGTCTCTAGGGTGTCCTCCGTGATGCAGGATATAGCGATGATGAGGCAGGCTAAAACAGCAACTTTGAAAGGGTAGTCCGAGAAGGCTGATCGCGAAACTGCGATGAGGGCGACTAAAATGGTCATCCAAAGGAGCATGGATAGAGGACCTCCAGAAATCAGAAATGTGATGTACTGGTTGTGTGGTCTAAGTCGAAATTGTGTGGCCAAGGGAGAGCTGTGCTCGGAGTAAGAAGCGGCTATCGCTGTGGGGACGTCGCCAGTTCCCACTCCCAAAACCGGTTGGTTTTGAAAAACATAAAAGGCATTTTGTAAGAAAAGAAATCGTTGCATGAGCGAATGACCGCTTGGATTCCCTCCATCCAATGCATTCCAGACTTCAAATTTCACAATGTCCCATCGGCGCATCAATCCGTCATGGTTTACTTCCAAAATGGTAGGCACACCCGATTCGATTCGATCAATATCTGATTTATCGAGGGCGAAAACTCCCGCCTGATCTTTTGTCAAGTTGAGTGACGTTAGATAACGAAGCAAGGTCATCCGCAATTCTTGACCGCGTCTATCGTCTCCTTCAAATGACACGCTGCTGCGTTCATTCCATGCTTCGCTCAATTCGCCCCAAGCGATGCTTGTCCAAACGTGATGATTGTTTTCACGCATGCACCGATTCGGGTAATGCAGGTAATTCTCACCGTTTGCTGTGGCGACTTTCAAGGCCGTAACATCCGGATATCTAGGCCAAAGGCTAGCCCCCGCGAGCATCGCAACGCAAGAGCCCCCAAAGACAATTGCAAGCCCCCACTTTTGAGCAGCCTTTGACAATGAATGGTGGTGCGCTTTGATTGAATGTTCGAGACGCGAGAGGGCGAATGCTCCAGAAGCGGATAGCGGCAAAAGGATAGCTCCTGTAATGGATGCGGTTTTCCAGATGAAAGCAGTGCCTAGTATAGTTATGACAATGACAATGCCCCAAGCTTTTAAGTGACGAGTTTGGAAAGCACGAAGCAGCCACCACGATAAAATGAAGGCAATAATCAAGCTAAAACGAATGTGCGAGATGAAAGGGGACCAATCGCGAGCTTCAACAGCTTCGGGATTAGAGCTGCCGGACCAAAGTGCACCTATGCAGGCTGCGATAACAGAGAATGCCAGCGTGTGCTGTGTCAATTCAAGACCTCTATGCTGCTCCCATCGGCCTGTGATGAGCATCAAAGGAAACGCTAGAAGGGGCAATTGGATGCGCAGAGATCTCCAACCTTGAACTAAATCGTCTGTCCACAATTGTCCAATCAATTGCCAGAAAAAGAGGCCGACGATAGCCCAAAGAATTGGCTGTGATTTCCAAAATTTCCAAGACCGACCGCGGAAGATTGGCCCGTTGTACCAACGATCAAGCCCCCAAGCAAGCGCTAGCAAAAACGCTCCTTGGCTCATGAGAAAATTGGAGAAGGGTAGGGCGAGCGCTGTCACGATCAAAGCCAAGTCGTACGCGCGCTGAACGCGACGTGACCCGGCAGCGCTTGCTGAATGGAGGTGCTTTGATTCGTTTTCCATCAAGCACTGATTAGTTTACTCCGGCCAAGATTGTTTTGTACTGACCTGAGTTCAGTAGCTCGATGGCACGCGTCAACGTCGAATCACGTGGAAGTGACCATTCGAATACTCCGTCTTGGAGGTAATAACGCATGACAATTTCTTCTTCCAATGCTTGTTGGATTTGCGATCTGAATTCGTTCAGGTCCCGGTTAATGTTCGGCTGAAGAGCCAGCTCTAAATTTTGAAAAACCTCTGGGTTTAACGCATAGACCTTTTCCTCTTCAGCCAATGCTTTGAGTTGACTCCACATGAGTGAAGTCTGTGATTCATATTCTGTTGAAGCACTCGTCGCAGTAAAGTCCAGGAATGTGTTCCAGTCGTCCTCACTAAGTGCAAAAGACGCAGCATTTGCGATTGTATCACGTTCAGCAGTCCAAGCATTGGCAAAGTCAAATAACACACCGCTTTCATACAAACCTGTCAACACGTAACCGCTCGGAGGCAGAGGAGTTAGAACGTCAGGCTGAACCCCTTTTCCATCAACCACCGGACGTCCGTTGCGCGTGTGAAAAACTTGAATCAAGGAGTCCGCAACGGCTCGGGCACTTCCATCTTCCGTGCGGTTTCCGCCATAGTCAAGGCGTTGAATGCACCGTCCACTCGGAGTATAGTATTTTGCTACCGTTACCTTCAGTTTAGTGCCATAAGCCAATTGTTTTGACTGCTGAACCAAGCCCTTGCCGTAGCTCTCTTGGCCAACAACAATTGCGCGGTCCAAATCTTGGAGGGTGCCCGAAACAATCTCAGATGCCGATGCGGACATGCCGTCAATCAATACTGCGATCGGGAGATCTGGCAATAGAGCCTCACCCATTGTGCTGTAGCTTTTATCCCAATCTTCTGTTTTGCCGCGGGTACTCACGACCTCCTCGCCCTTACCGATGAATAAATTGACAATGCTGATAGATTCCTGCAACAGACCGCCGCCGTTACCCCGTAAGTCAAGCACAAGTTGCCTCATTCCCACACTATCCCTCAGATAACGAATGGCTTGACGCAATTCAAAGGATGAGCCGCGCGTAAATGCTGATAGTGCAACATAGCCTGTACTGTCCTTGACTACTGCGCGGAAAGGAACAGCAGGAAGCTTGATTTTGGCGCGGATCATGACAACAGACGCAGGCACTTTGGTAGCATTTGGGATAAACCCAACTTCTACTTCTGTGCCACTTGCTCCTTGCAACATTTCAGGAATGAGATCTTCTTCGACCTCGTCGAGCTTGATGCCATCGACTTCGGTCAATTCGTCTCCAATTTTAATCCCAGCTTGTGCAGCAGGAAAGCCTGGAAGGACATCGATGAAGAGATGCCGACCACCCATTTGTTGGATGCTCGCTCCAATTCCACCGTATTCTCCAGTGCTCATGAAGCGCAAATCTTCAACGCGGGATTCGGGATAGTAAATTGTGTAAGGATCCAAGCTCGAAACCATGGCGTCAATTCCCGTTTCCATGAGCGCTCCGGGTTGAATTTCATCGACATAAAAGATGTTCAATTCACGGAACAGAGCGTTCATGATCTCCAATTGCTTTGACAATTCGAAATAATTTTCGCGCACCGGCACCGCTGCAATGAAAACACCTAAAAGGGGCAACAACCAAAGTTTTAAGCGGCTCTTTCTATTCGCTTCAGAATCAATCGCGCTGGGGTATGAGCTATTCTCGTTCTTCACTTTTTCAGTCTTGGGCTGTTTTTGTTGGGAGCATTTTTTGAATGAGCGAAGCCATTGCATCCCTTACAATTTCATAATTAGGCATCTCACTCGCTACAAAGATGAAAACGATGGCGCGTTGTTTTTCGTCTGCAATCAATTGATTTTCCAATTCCACTTTTTGAAGTCGCCAGGCTTCTCGCATGAGCCGCTTGATTCGGTTTCGATCCACAGCTCGCTTGAAATTCCTCTTGCTCACAGTCACCATGACTTGCGCGGCTACGGGCTCGCTCAAAGGCGTGTCAAGGTAGCGCACAATGATTGGAGGAGCTTTGAGTTTAAGCCCGGTTGCAAAGACGAGTTCTGAAACCTTTTTGGATTTCAGTCGCTGACTTCGGGGAAAAGAAGAGGAGCCTGTTGAGGACAAGGGCGCATTTATTTGCCCTGAATGTAGTGCTCAATGGCCATAGTCATCGAGGGGGCCTTTGGAGTTGGTGCCGAGATGTCGATGCGTAAATTGGCTTCAGCAGCTGCTTTTGCGGTCGTCGGCCCGAAGGTTGCTATGCGCGTTTCACCCTGTTCAAAGTCAGGGAAGTTTTTCAGTAAGCTTTCAATTCCGCTCGGACTATAAAACACCAAAAGATCATATTTTACATCGCTCAAATCACTGAGGTCCGAACAGATGGTTCGGTACATTGTAGCGCGTGTGTAATTGATATTTCCGTCTTCCAAGAATTTTGGAATGGAAGGCTTCATCAAATCACTGCACGGAAGTAAAAACTTTTCGTTTTTGTGCTTTTTGATCAGCTCCATCAAGTCCTGAAAATTTTGCTTTCCGAAGAAAATCTTGCGTTTCCGATACACGACATATTTCTGCAGATAGTAAGCCGAGGCTTCACTAATGCAGAAGTATTTCATGGTATCTGGAACTTCAAAACGGAGTTCCTCGGCCAAGCGAAAGAAATGATCAATTGCGTTTCTACTGGTAACAATGAGGGCAGTATGCTCTGAAAAGTCAATCCGCTGTTGGCGAAACTCTTGGCTTTCAATCCCTTCAACATGAATGAAAGGGCGAAAGTCGATGGTGAGTTTTTGCCTTTCCGCCAAGTCGAAATACGGCGATTTTTCCGTTGTCGGCTTTGGTTGTGATATCAGAATGGTCTTGACTGTTTGAGCCATATTCAAGGGGTTCCATGCTTAATCAATTGAACTTAAAATTGCTTGAACAGCAAATAAGTAGGTCCAATTTCGAAGGTGCAAATGTACACAATTCCCCACCCAAATGGAAGTCCATCATGCACGACCGACTGAAGCTGACGAAACCATTTCAAACTGAGCCAAATCCACCAAGTAGAAACGGTCGAAGTCCAGAGGATTTGACGACGGTCGAACGGGACGTTTTTCCCCAAGTAGAAAACGCACAAAATCACCAAAACCCAAAACAACCAATTCCTCATGTGGCGGTCGATTTCCAGTCCCCGACTTGTCGAAGCGGGCGCAAGTGTGATCCAGCCTCCGAGTATCGCCACCGTAGCTCGCAAAAGAAGCGAACTCACTCCAACAAGCCCTCCGTAGCCCATTCCGAGCCAAAGGTTGCCGAGGGAATAATCAGCTTGGTTCAGGGACCATGCGCTGCCGAGAATGCACCAGGCGCAGATTCCCAGTCCATGGCTTGTAAGTGTTCCGCCTGTCCGGGCGGATTCGTCTGCCAATCGCTGCCAAACACGTTTAATGTTATACGCCGTCCATATGGTCAAACTCCACTCTCTTTCGAAACGAATCCGCAGCATGACAGTTGCCACCATGCCCAAAGCAATTGAGGCAAGAACGGCTGCGAGTAGGTCGTATGACCCATGCGGTATCGGGTTTCCCTCGAACATGACGCGAAGATTCAAAATTTTATCATTGCTGGGACTTCAACGCCATGGCATTATGTGAATCGGATTAAAATATTTGCGTTGGGCCTCAGTTTCAAGTTGAAAAAATGTTGGAATTTTGCGAAACCAACGGTGAATTATTGAGCACCATTTAGGAATTAATTTTGAGCATGAGAACAGAACAAGGTTTGAAGGTGTGCATCGTTGGTGCAACGGGTTTGGTGGGGCGCACCATGCTCGAGGTTTTGGAAGAGCACGAATTTCCGGTCAGCCAACTGTTGCCAGTTGGGAGCGCAAGAAGTGTGGGGACATCAGTGTTTTATGGAGGCCAACCGCATAATGTGATTTCAATTGAGGATGCCATCACTGCCAAGCCGCATTTGGCCTTATTCAGCGCTGGAGGCGATGTCAGTGAACAATGGGCGCCTCAATTTGCTTCTGCGGGGGTTACCGTCATCGACAACAGCAGCGCCTGGCGCATGGATGGAGACTGTCCCTTGGTGGTGCCAGAAGTCAATGGGAATCACATCGGGCCGGATCATCGCATCATTGCCAATCCGAATTGCACCACGATGCAGCTCGTGATGGCCTTGAAACCGCTTCATGATCATTACCGCATCAAGCGTGGAATCGTGAGTACGTACCAAAGCATTACCGGCACGGGAAAAGCTGCGATTGTTCAGTTGGAAGAAGAACGAAAGGGCGAAACGCCGAGCGCACCTGTTTATCCGCATCCGATTGATTTGAATTGCATTCCTCATTGCGACGTGTTTGTGGAAGATGGCTACACAAAGGAGGAGTTGAAGGTGTGGCACGAAACCAAAAAAATCTTGGGTGACGACTCCTTGGCCATGACATGTACGGCGGTCCGTGTGCCTGTGCAAGGAGGACATAGCGAGAGCGTTTACCTTGAGTTAGAGCGGGATTTTGAGCTGTCTGACGTGCATCAGGTACTGTCTGACTTCCCGGGTGTCGTGGTGGTAGACGATCCGAGTTCGAATGCCTATCCGATGCCGCGTATGGCGCATGGTAAGGACGAAGTGTTTGTGGGGAGGATACGCCGCGATTTGGGACATCCAAATGGTCTGCATTTATGGGTTGTTGCCGATAACCTGCGCAAAGGTGCAGCGACAAATACCGTTCAAATTGCGCGGTATTTATTGGACCAAGGTCGTTGGTCTTGAGCGTGGAATTCACACTTGCGGGATTCGCACTAAATTGCGCCAGAACCGCATGGCTACGTGGTCGAACTCACGCCTTAACTCACCTCCAAATGCGCTTGTTTAATTTGCTTGCTGGATTTTTATTTCTTGCCCTCGCAGGTCGGTCTCAAACCCAAATCTATGGAACGGTTTTGGACGTTGAATCGGGCGAGCCATTGATAGGAGCTTCGGTGTATCTCGAAGAATACAGCATGGGCTCGGTCACCGATTTCGATGGGCGGTTCAGATTCACAACTCGACAGACGGGTGAGGCTCACGTCGTGGCGAGCATGATCGGCTACGAGAATAGCCGAAACTACATTCAGTTGCCCGCCCGTCAAGGAGGACGAGCTGTGGGCATGGCGGTGATCGACATGGGAGTGCTGCGATTGAATTCTTCCACCATCGGTTTGAATGAAGCGAATGTGATTGCTTCAGTAGCCACTAGTCGCGAGACGCCCGTGGCCGTTTCCACGTTGGACGCTCGCACGATTCAGGAGCAGTTGGGGGACAAGGAATTGGTCGAGACGTTGAACATTACGCCAGGAGTTTATGCCACAAAAAGCGGGGGTGGCTTTGGCGACAGCCGGATCAATATACGAGGGTTCGATCAGAAAAACGTGGCGGTTTTGATCAATGGAATCCCCGTGAACGATATGGAAAATGGCTGGGTGTACTGGTCAAATTGGGCAGGATTAGGGGACGCTGTCAACACCATGCAGGTGCAACGAGGACTCGGAGCTTCGAAGCTGGCCATCAACTCTGTGGGCGGCACGTTGAACATCATAACGAAAGCCACAGACATGAAAAAGGGCGGCAGTCTTTTGCAAAGTGTTACCGATTATGGTCGTTACAAAACGATGTTGTCGTTGAGTTCGGGGGTTATGAAAAACGGCTGGGCAGTGAGTGCAGTGGGCAGCCGAACCACGGGCAATGCATACGTGGATGCGACCTTCATCGATGCCTGGAGCTATTTTCTCACAGCGGCGAAAGATTTTGGGGCCCATCGGTTGGTTTTGACGGCGATTGGCGCTCCCCAGACACACGGACAACGGCGCGGGCAACTCAGCGTAGATCGATTCAACGACCTCAATTCGTTGGGGTATGAGGCACACCGCTGGAACGACGATTGGGGCTATTTGAACCGCGGCGGAGCCACAGAAGAAGTGCTAAACTCTCGGGTCAATGGATACCACAAACCTCAGTTTGCGCTGAACCATTATTGGCAATTGAGCGAGCGATCGCATTTGGCGTCGAGTTATTACGTCAGTGTGGGGCAAGGTTACGGTTCTCGGTATGATGGAACCAGTGAACCGCGCGATAGCGAGACGTACACTTCATACATTTATGGCGCGCGTCAAACGGATATTGTAAAGAGAAGCGTGAAAACCAACCTCAATTGGGATTACCTCTGGGATTCCAATGAAAACAACAGCCAATCGGTGACGTACGCAGCCGATCAAATCGCTTACGATGAGCTTGCACAGGCTTGGATCGACACGGTGCACATGTTCGGCGATCCCATTGTTGTCGAAGGGGATACCGTAGTGGGCGGCCGCAGCCGCAGTGTCATTGAGAATTCTCACAATGAGCATTTTTGGACCGGCATCTTATCCACTTTGCACCATGACGTCAGTGATCGCATAAGCCTTATGGTCGGGGTTGATGCGCGGTACTACAGTGGAAAGCACTTCACACGTGTCAATAATTTGCTCGGTGGTGACTTCTATCTGCAGTCTTTTAGCCGTTCTGACGGGTATGGAATTAACCCGGATTACGAACTGATGGCACAACCCGGTGACAAGGTCGATTACGATGACATCGGTTTGGTGCGGTATGCTGGAGGTTTTGCTCAAGTGGAGTACAAGGATGATCGCTTCAGCTTGTTTGCTGCGGGCACCATGAGTTTGACTGGATATCGTCGCATCGATCCCTACAATTACTTCCGATACGCGGAGACGGGGGTTCAGGAAGTCACAGAACTGAATGAAACAACTGGCAACATTGAAACCACGGAGCAATTTGTCTATGGCGAGAAATCACTCAAGGCAAGCAGCGTTGGTTACAACGCCAAGGCTGGAGGCAGTGTGCGCATAGGCGAGACGAGTCACCTATACGTGAATGGTGGAGCCTACTCACGCGCTCCCTTCATTCGGTATGTCTTCACGAATTACTCCAATGTTTTGAGCAACGATCGTTTGACCAATGAGAAAGTGGCAGCATTCGAAGCGGGCTATCGCTTCCGCTGGCGTGGAATTTCATTGGATGTCAATGCCTATCACACCCAATGGCGGGACAAGAGCATCATGAGCAGCCCGCTTTTACGACCTGACGGCACGGAATACAGAGCGTTCATTACGGGCTTGGTGCAAACGCATGAGGGCATCGAGTTTGAATTGAAAACTCGTCCGCACCCCAAGGTGGAGATTGGTGGTATGGCGTCTTTTGGAGATTGGCGCTGGGACAACGATGTCAATGCCGAAATCACCGCAGAGGAAAACGGTGAAGTTTTGGAGACCCTCTACATATACTCGGCTGGTCTGAAGGTGAGCGATGCACCGCAATCCCAAGTAGGTGTGTTGTTGAATGTGTCACCTGCAAAAGGACTTCGATTTGGTGCGAATTACGTTTTGAATTGGAATTTATATGCTCGATTTGAAGTGGATGCCGATCGCACCAACCCCGATCGAGCAGGTTTGCAACCGGTGATGCTTCCGGAATTTGGTTACTTGGATCTGCGCGCGAGTTACCGGTTTGAAGCGGGTGGATTGGGTTGGATGGCCAGTTTGAATGTGCAGAATGCGCTGGACAACATTTACATCAGCGATGGCTTTGAAACCTTCGTGACCGATCCTGAAACGGGTGACAAGGAACAAGGCACCATCGAAAATGGAAAGATGGAAGGTTACTGGGCCTACGGCCGTACACTCTCTGCAACACTTAAGATGATGTTCTGATCAACGGATGGTATCGCCAGCAGCGGTGCCTTCTTCTGGCGTTACGAAGCGCAATGACCCATCAGCTGATTCGGCCATCAGCACCATCCCTTGGCTTTCTACACCGCGGATTTTGCGAGGTGCGAGATTGGCCAGTAAGGTGACGCGTCGTCCTACGACTTCCTCTGGTTCGAAATGTTCAGCGATGCCGCTCAGCACAGTGCGTTCGTCGAGACCTGTTCGAATGGTCAACTGCAGCAATTTATCTGCCTTGGGAACACGTTCACACGCGATTACTTCACCGACCCGAAGGTCCATTTTTTGGAAATCATCAAAGGTCATCATGGGCTTGAGAGGTTCGCAGGCAGCTGCAGGTGCTGCGCTAGCATGGGACGTTCTTAATTTTTCAACTTGGGCATCGACCGTGGATTCTTCCACTTTTTCGAAGAGAATCGGCAAGTCGCCCAGCACCGCACCGGGTTGCAACATGGCGCCGCTGGCTTGCTCCCATTGAGCATTCTTGATACCAAAAGCTGCTTGCATTTTCTGCGCAGTCTGGGGAATGAAGGGCTCCAACAGTAAAGAGCAATTCGCAGCAACTTGAATGCATGTGTTCAGGATTACAGCAGTTCGTTCTTCATCTGTTTTCTTGAGCTTCCAAGGCTCTTGTTCGGTCATGTACTTGTTGCCCAAACGAGCCACTCCCATTGCGGTTTGAAGGGCGTCGCGGAACCTGTTGCGTCGGATCAATTCAGCCACCTCGCCGGGAGCGGAGTCCAAGGCCGCAATGATGGCATCTTCGTCAGCTGTCCACTTGATGCGATCGATTGGGGGCACCTCCGACTCATAGTATTTTTTAGTGAGGACAATCACCCGATTGATAAAATTACCGAGGACATCAGCCAATTCGTTGTTGACCCGCTCGCGGTAGTCTGACCAAGTGAACTCACTGTCTTTTTGCTCGGGCATGATGCTCGTGAGCACATAGCGGAGCTCATCGCTCTTGCCCGGGAAATCAGAGAGGTAATCTTTCACCCAGACCGCCCAATTGCGGGAGGTGGAGATCTTATCTCCTTCCAGGTTCATGAATGCATTGGCGGGCACGTTCGTCGGCAGATTGAAATCTCCGTGTTCTTTGAGTAGGATCGGGAAGATCAAGCAGTGAAACACGATGTTGTCCTTGCCGATAAAATGAATCAATTCAGCGTCATTTGACTGCCACCAATTGCGCCAATTTTGTCCTGATTTTTCAGCCCATTCCATCGTGGATGTGATGTATCCGATTGGGGCATCGAGCCAGACATAAAGCACTTTTCCGTCAGCTCCTTCGACTGGAACGGGCACGCCCCAATCCAGGTCACGGGTCATCGCACGGCTTTGCAAGCCCCCGTCAATCCAGCTGCGGCATTGACCATTCACATGGGATTTCCAGGCGCGAGGATCGTGATGCTTCTCGCCGTTGAATTGTCCACTGTCGATGTAATCACGCAACCAATCTTCGTGGCGCCCCATGGGCAAGTACCATAAAGTGGTGTCTTTTAAAACTGGTGTGGCACCGCTCAAGGTGGATTTTGGATCAATTAAATCGGTAGGCGAAAGGGCTGAACCACATTTTTCGCACTGGTCTCCATATGCTCCGGCAGCGTCGCATTTGGGACAGGTTCCAGTGATGTATCGATCTGCCAAAAATTGCGCGGCTTCAGCGTCGTAAAATTGCGCGTCTGTTTTCACTTCAAAACTGCCCGATTCCAGCAACTTCAGGAAAAAATCTTGCGCGACTTGGTGGTGCTTATCGCTTGAGGTACGGGAATAGTGGTCGAAAGCCATGTCGATTCCTGCAAAAGCTTCTTGCATTTCAGCGTGGTACTGATCGACAATCTCGCGTGGTGTGACTCCGTCTTTTTTAGCGCGCAGTGTAATGGCGGCCCCGTGCTCATCACTTCCGCAAACCCAAAGCACTTCGGAACCAGCCATTCGTTCAAAGCGCGCTCGGATGTCCCCCGGTAGATAGGCCCCCGCGATGTGTCCAATGTGAATTGGACCATTGGCATAGGGGAGAGCCGACGTCATCATCAAACGACGGGGATGGCGAAATGGGCGGGAGGTTGAGGTCATAGAGTTGGGACGAAAAGAAGTGCGAATTTCGGGCTTTTTCGCTATCCATTGCCATCTTGCGCCATACCATTGAATGGAATCCATGAATGCACTGTCCTCATTGACCATAATCCCTGCACCTTTAGAGCGAGGCGACCGGATTATGCTGGCGGCTCCGGCACGGTTCGTGACCGAGGAGCAAGCGGATGCGGCGGTAAAATTCATATCAGAGGCAGGATTCGTAGCCGTCGTTCCTGAGGGTTTGCTTCTTCGAGACGGTCAATTTGGTGGCAGTGATGTCCATCGTGCGGAGGTCATGAACCAAGGGTTTGCTGCGCCTGATGTAAAAGCCATTTGGGTGATGCGTGGAGGCTATGGTTGCGCCCGTATCTTGCCCCTGCTGAATCCTGAAGTTTTCTTGCGTTGCCCCACTTGGATCATAGGTTTCAGCGACGTGACTGCGTTGCACGGTTGGGCCAACCGTCTGGGCTCGGCAACCTTGCATGGACCTGTGGCAAACACTTTTGCATCAAGCCTGCCCAAGGAGCAGGATGTTTTTTGGGCGAGTCTAACGGCTTCTCATGAAGCCGTTCAAGAATCGAAAGTGGTGGGGGGGAATTTGAGCGTTTTGTTCAGCCTCTTGGGAACACCTTTTTTTCCGGAGTGCTCGGGAAATTGGCTATTGCTCGAGGATTTGGATGAATACCTTTATCACATAGACCGCATGATGCTGGCCTTGCGTTTGGCGGGTGTTTTGGATGAGGTGAAGGGACTTTTGATTGGCTCATTCTCTGATTTGAGGGACAATACCATCGCCGACGGTCAGTCCTCGGAGAATCCTTTTGGCCAATCGATTGAAGAAATCATACGGGCACATGTTCCAGAAGGCAAACCAATTGATTGGAATCTGCCGGTTGGGCATGGGCAAAAAAACGTTCCTGTTTTATTTGGAGTAAGTTGGGAGCAACAAAAGCATCACTTCGCCCTCGGAAAGTCCTAATTTCGCGGAGTTAAACCTTCATCATTATTGCCATGTATGGTTCTATGAAACAACACCTTCGCGACGAATTAACCAACATCGAGGAGGCCGGATTATTCAAAAAAGAGCGTGTGATTGCCGGTGCTCAGGATGTCGAAATCACCTTGGAGGATGGTTCCAAGGTGTTGAATTTCTGCGCGAACAATTATTTGGGACTCAGCAACGACTCGCGGGTAAATGAAGCTGCAAAGCGTGCGATTGACAGCCATGGTTTTGGCATGTCCAGTGTTCGTTTCATTTGCGGAACGCAGGACATCCACAAGCGATTGGAGGAGCGCATCGCTGATTTCCATAAAACAGAAGATACCATTCTATATGCCGCTGCTTTTGACGCCAATGGCGGTGTCTTTGAGCCGTTGTTGGGTCCAGAGGATGCCATTGTTTCGGATGCCTTGAATCACGCTTCCATCATCGACGGGGTTCGCCTTTGCAAAGCGGCTCGCTACCGATATGCCAACAATGACATGGTTGATTTGGAAGCGCAATTGAAGAAAGCATCAGAGGCGAATCACCGATTTAAAATCATCGTGACGGATGGGGTGTTTTCAATGGATGGATACGTGGCTCAAATAGGTAAAATCTGTGATTTAGCGGATCGATATGACGCTTTGGTCATGGTCGACGAATGCCATGCCACGGGTTTCATTGGCAAGACGGGAAGAGGCAGCGTGGAATTGGGCGATGCTCTTGGCCGTGTCGACATCATCACTGGCACATTGGGCAAGGCCATGGGCGGTGCGATGGGCGGCTTTACTACAGGTCGAAAGGAAATCATCGAAATGCTACGCCAGAAGTCGCGTCCTTACCTGTTTAGCAACAGCCTTGCGCCGAGCATCGTTGGAGCGTCGCTGGAAGTGTTCAGCATGCTGAGTGAATCCACAGAGTTGCGTGATCGGCTGGAGGAGAATACGAGATACTTCAAAGCAGGTATGCGCCGCGTGGGCTTGCCCATCAAGGATGGAGAATCTGCGATTGTTCCAGTGATGCTGGGTGACGCCAAACTTTCTCAGGACATGGCGAATCGCTTGCTGGATGAAGGAATTTATGTCATTGGATTTTTCTATCCTGTCGTGCCAAAAGAACAGGCGCGAATTCGCGTCCAGCTCTCTGCGGCTCATACCCGAGAACAGCTCGACCACGCCATTGCTTCGTTTGAAAAAGTAGGCCGTGAATTGGGCGTCCTCGAGGCTTTTGCCTGATGGAATTTAGGGTTCCTCGAAAAGTTCTAATTGTCGGAGGCGGATTGGCGGGCACTCTAATGGCATGGGGATGTCAGGAGCGGGGGGTGGATTTTGAGCAATGGTCCAACGGAAGTCCGGCGGCATCTGATGTCGCTGCGGGCATGTTCAATCCGGTTTCTTTCCGAAGAATTTTACCCCAATGGGATGCGGCCAATCAGAGTGCTCGGGCGCGCGAAGTCTTCAGCATTGTCGAAAAAGCATTGGGCATCGATTTGTGGCATGACGTTCCCATCATTCGCATTTTTCCGGACGCTCAATATGCGGCACTTTGGACCGAACGAGCCAGAGGGGGCCATGAGGTTACACCTTTCATTGAATCAATGCCGGCCGATTTTCTGCACCCTTCGATCAATGCTCCATACGGAGCTGGGATGGTGCCTGATGCAGGATGGGTGAATGTCCGATTATTGACTGAAAAAAGCCGAGCGCTCCAGTTACAAAACGGTAAATGGAAAAACCATTCTTGGTCTATGCGGGATGGTTGCCCTCCTGGTTTTGATGCGGTGGTTGATTGTCGCGGTGTCGGGGCTGCTGCTGATCTGGCTCAATTTGGACTGGAGTTGAGACGGAACCACGGTGAAGTGATCACGGTGCAAACAGCTATGGACTGGGGGGCACAAACCGTGAACAATGTGACATGGACGTTGCCTCTGGGCAATGGCGCTTTCCGCATCGGATCCACATATCGCTGGGACATCGAAGAGCCTGTTGTGCTTGAAAAGTCCTTGAATCATCTCTTGAGACAGGCTAATTTGGCCAGAATAAAACCGGCTTTGTTGGCGAGTGATGTTACGAGCCACCTCGCAGGATTGCGACCGTCCTGCTTTGATCGACGGCCGATATTGGGGCGTGTTTCTACGCAACATCATTGGTATGTAGCGTGCACGGGCTGGGGGACACGAGGGGTCTCCATTGGTCCAACTATGGTGGACTGGACCTTGGACGCCATGCTCGGCATCACGAGCGATGTGCCAGATGAGGTTCACCCCAAAAGATTTCGTACTTTCACAAAAAATTGAAAGTAAGAATCGCGTGCATTCAAAAGAAGTAACGGCTGTCCAGGAGTCTTTCATCGAACATTGGCAAGAAATTGGCAAGCACTGGGGTGTTCCAAAGGCACTGCTTGCTGTGCACGCTTGGCTAATCGTTTGCTCAGAACCGCAATCGACAGACGATGTGATGAGCCATCTTGGAATGAGCCGGGGTAATGCGCACAACATGTTGCTCGATCTGGTGGCCTGGGGATTGGCGCACCCCATTAAGAAGCTGGGAAAGCGACAAATTCGATTTATGGCAGAGAAGGAAGAATGGGCCATGATGACTGCCATCATTCGGATCCGGAAGAAGAGGGAGTTGGATCCATTTTTGACCTTGGAAGACTGGCGAAGGGTTCACACGTCTGAGCTTAAATCTGAGAGTTGCGATGGATTGGAGGAACGGCTCGTAAGTTGGATGGTTACTGCGCGTAAAATGGATCGGTTGACACATTTGGCGTCTCGGGAAGACGAATCATGGTGGAAGCGATGGTTGTTTTCTGCGTTGAGAACAAATTAAAAATGCATGGGAAGGCCAAGCGAATCCCTTAACTTCGAAACAAATTGACTCCATGCATTCTGTGCGCTCTCAACACATCACAATCCAAACTTCCCCGTGCATTCGGAACAGGATGAGGTGTGCTTTAGAGCCTGCAGGGAGCTTCTGCCAACAAGGGGTGTACCGTTTGAGTCATCTGTTTCGTGCCCTTCTCTTTACAGTCACTTGTGCTTCGGGCTTATTGTATGGCTCGATCGCACAGGCTCAAAATCAATTTGCACAGTCAAGCGCAATGGATGAATCGGATACCCGTTCGATTACCAAAGCCAATTTCCTTTATCATTTTGCAGCTTCAAATGAGTGGCCCGCTGAATTTATGGAGGGACCTTTTCGATTGATTGTCATTGGAAACGCTTCCCTGCATGCCATTCTTTCA
This sequence comes from Flavobacteriales bacterium UBA1531, assembly GCA_002323795.1. Lineage (GTDB taxonomy): Bacteria > Bacteroidota > Bacteroidia > Flavobacteriales_D > Sanyastnellaceae > UA16. Next base: position 69,744 of record DCPZ01000008.1, read on the forward strand.
GACAAATACGCGATGAAATCAATCGGTACACAATCGCTTGAGATTGTTTTACTGGATGATGCTGAGCTGCTTAAGAAAGAGCCTTTTGCGCATGTCATCTACAGTGAAGAATCTGGGGAAACGTTGCAGCAGATTTTGAAATTTATCCGAGATCAACCCGTATTATTGATTTCAGATGCAGCTGATGGACTGCAGAGTGGAGCGCTCATAAATTTTGTCGCGGTAAATAACCGCATCCGGTATGAGATCAATTCTGAGGAGGCAAATAAACGTGAACTCCTCATCGGTAATCGAATTTTGTCTTGGGCTGTAAAATGAGTGCGATGAACACGAACATAAGATTCTTCTTAGTCACGGGCCTGCTTGTTTTGAGCGCAATTTGTTCATCGATTTGCGCCCAAGGCGTGGCCGATCGTGCCGCTGATCTTGGTCGGTTGGGGAGGTGGATAGCAGCCAAACAATTGTTGGCGCCGGCCATGGAGTCAGCAGCTCACGAGTCAAACGGTCGAAGTTGGTTTGTCATGGGGTTCATTCATAAGGAGCTGCACAAAGAACAAGGTGAATTTGGAGCAGATTCGCCAGAACGATTAGCCGCGGTTTTTTGTCTTCAGCGAGCAATCCAATTGGGATTGAACGCATCAGATCAGCGAATGGCTGTGGAGGCTTTGGATTTCTTGGCTCGCAGTTATTTCCGGGAGGCCATTGCGATGGTCGAAGGATTTACCTGGGGTTCGACAGCGGAAATCTTATCACTTTACGGTCGTTACGAAGCATTGGAAGCGAGCCTAAACCCAAATAAAGATTTTGGAATGCAGCGGTCGGATTTGAATCGTTATTTGGGTCAAGCTCACGCCGTATTACTCGAATCTCAGCCAACACGCTCAGCCGATGAATTGCAGGCCATTTTTGAAGCAGCAATCGAACATTATCGCATTGCTTTAGAAGGTAAATCAAATGACTATGCAACCCAATACAACCTTGCAATCACCCTCTACAATCAAGGCGTACGAAAATTGAAAAGCATAGGTTATGAAACATCGATGTTTGAGTTGATGGAGATCCAAGACATGTGCATCGCTCTTTTCGAGCAGTCGTTGATTCCGATGCAAGCAGCACATGCACAGGAACCTGATCGCTTGGAAACCTTAAAGGGGCTTATGACCCTGCATTATGCCCTCTCGCAGAAAGAGGAATCAGACCGGTACCGAGCACAAATTGAGGAGATTTTGGGCAATCGCTGAATCAGACCATTGCGTTGGAAGGGTTTGAGCCTTTCCCGCTTTAACTTGGGCACATGATTCGCAAGCAGGAGCCAAGCCCGATGGGTAAGCGTAAACCTGGAAAATTTCAATGGGGCATCGGGTGGCGCATCTCGGTGGGATTTGGAATTTTTGGGTTGGCCGTGGGTGCCTTATTCCTCCTAACGCGGAGCACGCTCGAGGAAAGCCAAAAACTCAGTCAACACATTGATGGTGTTTTGACGCCAAGCATACAGTCGCTGGAAGAATTGGATCGTTCCATCAGTGAGACGCGGATTTTGATCCGCCATTGGTTATCGGTACAGTCGGGGCCTCGTGATCCAGAAAAACAGGATTTGCGTCGGCTCATGGATGTGCAGATTCCGAGGCAACTATCCGGAATGGAGCCACTTGTGAATGCATGGGATCCACTCTTGCGATTGGAGTTCGATTCGCTCCAGCGCGATGTCGAATACCTGTTTCTTGCTTACGCTGAGGTGATACGGTTGTTGTATGATTTTCGCGCCTATGATGATCCGCTGGCCATGATGGAGGCGGAGTATTATGCCCTCGATGGGTCAAGCATCCCAAGCTATACGACGAGTATTCGTAACCGCATGGACGCTATGTCTCTCGCGCAGACGGACGCCCTCACTTCTTCAACCGCAGAAATGGATGAGTTAAGCAACCGTCTTAAGCTCTATGCAGGGAATGTGGCGTTGGCAATTTTGATTTTAGGTTTTATGATTGCTTGGGCCGTAACTCGCTCCATTGTGAAGCCAATTGGCGAATTGAAGCGCGCGCTTCTGTACCTCGGACGCGGGGTACCTTTGGCCAATGAAGTAATCCCGACATCGGATGAGATTGGAGAAATGGCCCTGGCAGTGAATCGTCTCGCGGCGGGCTTGAATCGTACGAGAGCCTTTAGCATGCGGGTCGGCCAGGGCGAATTTGATGCGGATTATGAACCATTGAGTGACGACGACGCTTTGGGTCATGCCATCCTCAAAATGAGGGATGACTTGGAGAGCAATGAGCAGGAATTGGAAGGCAAAGTTCAGATGCGAACGGCGGAGGTAGAGCAACAGAAAAGGCGCGTCGAATCACTTTACGGCGATCTTAAGGATAGCATCAATTATGCTGAGCGCATCCAAAAAGCCATATTGCCGTCGCCCGAAGATCGAGCCAAGGTTTTTGAGGAAACAGCGGTTTTTTATCGTCCTCGTGACGGCGTGTCTGGTGATTTCTATTGGTTTCATTCGGTGGGCCGCGTGCGGATGTTTTCGGCCATTGATTGCACAGGACATGGCGTTCCTGGAGCGTTTATGAGTTTGATAGGACACAATGCTCTTGAGCGTGTCACCAAAGTCTACACACAGCCTGACCGTGTTTTGGAGCAGCTGAATCGTGCTGCATGTGAATTGCTGAGGCCGCAGGGATTTGGCCAGAACGACGGAATGTCTACAGTCCAAGACGGCATGGATTTGGCCATGGTTGCCGTTGATTTGGAGAAGATGGAGCTGGAATATAGCGGTGCCAATTGTCCTCTCTACCTCGTGCGCAAAGGCATGCTTCAGGAATTGAAGCCGGATAAAATGGCCATTGCCTCTTTTCAGCCAGGTACTCGGAGTTTCGAAATGCACACCATTCCATTGGTTTCTGGGGATGTTATTTTTGTCGCCACCGACGGTTTCCCGGATCAATTTGGAGGGCCGAAGGGCAAGAAGTTTATGCGCAAGCGCTTTCGTGAATTACTTGTGCGAGTGGCACCTATGCAGCCTGCGGATATGGAGTCTTCTCTGGCAGATGCCTTCAATGAATGGAAGGGAGAGGAAGAACAAGTGGATGATGTCCTCGTTGTTGGCGTTCGAATTTAATGCGCTTACTGAGCAAAAACAGACCCCCGAACCACCCGTGTTTCAATTGGATTGATGATCAGGACAGGGATTTGAGCTTCATTGGTGATTATTTGCTGTTCATACGTTTGTCCCAAAATGCCCATGAGGCTCTTCTCATGCAAGTTCATGATGCTGATCAAATCGGCATCAATTGCCGCAGCATGTCGAACAACATCTTTGACAAATGCCCCTGAGCTGTGCTCGGAAATTTTCACAGTGTATTCGATGCCTCGCTCTCCAAAATATTCCTTAGCATAGTCGATGTTTCGACTCAATTGATTTTTCAGAAACTCATCGGATTCAGCGGGGCTAATGATGTGAACACGGCCCTTGAAATAGGTCGCCATTTCTGCCACCGTTGATAATTTCTGCTTCGTGTCTTGGTGCAGGTCGAGAGGAACCACAATATCATCGTATCCGGTGTCTTTGATTCCTTTTTCTTGGGTAATGATGAATGGCGTTGAGCAATTGGTCACGATTTTCAATGCTCGTCCACCGGTCAAAAACTGCATGCCTTTCAGTCCATGCGTTCCCATGATGACCAAATTTGCATCTTGTTCGATGGCGACGTCATCGATGTCTTCAAAGATTGATCCGATTCGAATGGCCGTCTTGACTTCGTGGTTGTATTTACCTTCGAAGCGTTGCATCAGTGCTTTCACCCTCAGCCTTGCATCTGTCATCTCCTTCTTTGATGGGATGATGTGCAACAAAAGAATTTCACTCTTGAATGCTTTTCCAACAACAAAGGCGTGCTCCATTGATATTTCACTGACCGGAGTGAAATCCATAGGTACGAGTATGCGATGTTGAGACATGTTTTTTGTTAATCAATTTCCAGACAAAGTTACGTTCAAAGCAATGATTCCAACGAAATTTGTCCCATGCGGAGCCACGGATTTTTAAATGCGTTTGCGGCGGGTTTCAACCGCTGGAAACAATCTGACCAGTCCATGATGGGTTGGGCGGTTTTGACGGGTTGTTCTGCGGGTTTGCTAGCAGTGCTTTTGAAGCGCACCGTTGGCGCCATGCACCTCGCTATGAATGGCATTGCCGGATTACTCGATGCGCCGTGGTGGTTGGGAATTGGGCCGCTCATGGGTTTGCTTGCGACTCGATGGGTGGTTCGTAACTGGCTGCGTGGCGATCATCCGGGACCGGGCGTTCCCAGTATTTTACATGCCCTTTCTCAGCGACAAGGACGAATCAAGCGAATGTGGATGTTTGCACCATTGATTACGAGTTCACTTTCCGTCGGGTTGGGGGGGTCAGGGGGTTTGGAGGGGCCTTCTTTGCAATCTGCTTCGGCCATTGGATCGGAAATTGGCCGACAAACGAAGCGCGCATTCAATAGGCGGATGCTTTTGATTGGCTGTGCGGCTTCTGCTTCGTTGGCCGCTCTTTTCAAGGCTCCGGTTGCAGCCATTATTTTTGCTGTCGAGGTGATCATGATTGACCTGACTGCTGCGAGCTTGGTGCCGCTGCTGTTGGCTTCTTTGGCCGGTTTGATCACATCGAGTTTATTCCAAGGGCAAAATGATATTTTGACCATTTCAAATCTGGCGGAGTTTGAAATGAAAACGCTTCCGTGGTATGTATTGCTCGGAGCGGCCTGTGGTGTAGGGTCTGTCCTTTTTTCGAAGCTCTATCTCGGCGCAAGTCACTCAATCAGCCGATTGCCATCGCACCGTCTTCGAATTTGGATTGCTGGAATAGGCATTGGCGCGGCGTTACTGCTGTTCCCCTCTTTGTATGGCGAAGGCTATCAAATTGTCAACGCCCTCTTTGACGGAAAAGTCGAAATGCTTGCAACCGGCATGCAGTTGCAAAGCTTAGAATTGAATGGTTGGATGTTGATTGCCTTCTTGATGCTAGCTTGGGTGCTTAAGCCGGTGCTTACAGGCATGACTTTGGGAGCAGGAGGCGTAGCCGGTGTTTTTGCCCCTGCAATTTTTTGCGGTGCGCTCCTTGGACACCAGTTTGCGATTGTGACGGAATGGATCAGCGACTCCCTTGCCCTGCCAATGGGACATGCTGTTTTGGCGGGTCTGGCTGGAATGCTTGCGGGTCTTTTGCATGCT
>DCPZ01000050.1:0-824 GCA_002323795.1 Flavobacteriales bacterium UBA1531
AGTGGAGCCGGCGGGAGTCGAACCCGCGTCCAAACAAGGACAACTCGTGCTTTCTACATGTTTATTCTGCAATTGATTTTCGACCGGAGGCTGATCACAGACAACCCACCTAGCAGCTTAGTCCAGTAAATTTCGCGTTAGGTGTCGGACACTCCCTCAGCTAGTCCCATTTACCTGATACCCCATTGAAGCCGCGGAAGGGTCCGTACGTTGCTTCGGGATAGCTCGTTCAGCCACTGAGTGACGTGAATTAGGCGAATCGACTGAGTCGATTATGCTGCGAGCGCGTAGGAATTGTTGTCATTTCTGACTTGAAAAGTTCAAGTTTTACGAGCTGTGCTAACAAGTGCTCGACATGCTTACCCGATTTATCATCTTGCTGTCAAATCCAAAATCGGCCCCAGAAATCAAAGAACTCGCCGTAGCGATGGACAAAAGTAAGCAAGACTCCGCGCATTCAATTCAACTGTTTTTGCAAAATGTGCGAAACAAGACAACCCAAGACCGAGTTTTGTGGTTAAGTTTCCATTGATGCAGCATTTTAAGCATTTCCTAAGAGATTTTACAGTGCTCCTCGCCCTAGCGATGATCAGTGCAAATGCACTGAACGCTCAGGTGGTAGAAGACTTTGAAATTCGCTACCAGACGCAGCAAAACGGAGGCATTCAATTCTTGGCCAACACCAGCCTATACTGTGGCACGGGAAGTCAGTGTGTTCAAGCGCAGAACGCCATGCCCATCACGGGATTTCCTCAGGACAATAACAACGACCACAACATGATTTACCTCAACTCGGATGCAGATGCCGAGACTTGGAGTTCGTC
>DCPZ01000050.1:1201-10286 GCA_002323795.1 Flavobacteriales bacterium UBA1531
TGGGCGGGAAGGCTAGGAAATGGTTTTGTTGCCAACGAAGCTTTGAAAGATCAGGTCAAAATCAAAGCTGCGAACGAAGACGCCTACATCGATGTATTCGCAGATGAATCAATCGACTTTGACGCATCCAATACTGACAATTACTGCTGCTTTGCCGACATCACTGAATGGGCCTCCAACAACCCCGTTAATGCGCGATACACAATCGCAAATGTAGTCGCTGATCAGGATGACAGTTCATGGGGAGGCTGGGCTTTGATCATCGTATATGCAGATGCTTCTGAACCCATGCGAAACCTGACTGTTTTTGATGGTCTAGCCATGATCAATTACCCCTGGAATGGCGGTGCCGATAACAGCACAGTCGACGTGCCGATTTCCGGATTTTTGACGCCTCCATTCGGCCCGGTTTCGTTGAAATTGGGAGTGGTTGCTTACGATGGTGATCGAGACTCTGAAGGCGATCAGCTAGGATTTGACGGTACGGGTACATTCAATTACATCGAAGATGCCACACACGACATCAACAACGTATTCAACAGCACCCATTGCACGGGAGGTATCATGAATCCATGGCGCGTCCCGGCGTTCAATAACACCCTCGGACACGATGCCAATATTTTCATACCCGACAACTCCGCGTATGATTTTCTGCCCAACAATGCCACAGACGCAGAAATACGTGTGACCACTGAGCTAGAGTCCATCACCGTGCATGCCATCACCTCATCCATTGATGTATACGAACCTGACTTGCGAGCCACGGTCTACATCGAAGACCTCAACGGTGGCGTCGCTGAACCAGGCGACGTCTTGGAATACACTGTGGTAGCCAAAAATTTGGGATCGGATGCGGCCATAGAAGTCTACGTAACCAACACACTGGATATTCGGACCAGTTTCGTCGAAGGAAGCTTAGTTTGGGATTCCGCACCGCTCACAGGATGGATGACCGATATAGCAGGAGATGATCCTGGCGAATTCTTAAGCGACGAGCAAATGGTTCAAGTGCGCATTGGCGCTACAGCCGACGGCACCACCGGTGGAACCTTGAACAACGATCCATTTGGGCAGGATAGCATTTCCTACCGCTTTCAGGTCCAACTCACGGATGACTGCCTCCTTCTTCAGTGCGACGGAACGCTCACCGGCGCAGCCAATATCTATGGTTTTGGCGACATCAGTGGCAACACCCAAACCAACGAAGGTGCAAGTGCTTTGCTCGACGCCAATGGCTGCCCCGTTGAAGAAGTCACCACATTGGAAGTGCAGACAGGGGTGTGTCCCCCAGTTGCGATTGAGCCGGTAAGCACGACTTGCTTGGGAGATGACGTAGCACTCGAAGTTCCGGCGTTCATAGACAATCCTCTTGCAGAATCACTGGCAAATTACACATGGTCAGGTCCGAACGGATTTGCATCCAACGATGCCACGGCCTTGCTTCCCAATGCCGATTTGAATGATGCCGGAGGTTACTTTTTAGAGGTCACATTCACGGGCCTTGAATGCTTGCTGTCGAGCGCGAATTACGAGCTCCTCGTGCATGTCCCCACCCCACTCTTTGATGCCCCCGCACAACAGTGCATCGATGGAAATGCTTTTGATTTCGCCGCTCAAGGCGATCAATTCCCAGGAGCGACGTTCGAATGGTCATTTGAAAATAGCAATCCAGGAACAGTAGCTGGCGCCTATCAGAATAATGTGGCCTTCATTCAGACCGGTTGGAATGAAGTGTTGTTGACCCTCAACGAAATCGGCTGCACTGCAGAAACCTTGGATTCAATCTTTGTAGAATCTCCACCCGACCTAACGTCATTTGACGTGGATATTTTTCCAACCGAAGGCTGCGTGCCTCTGAGCGTCACATTCATGGATGCTGCGCCTCCGGAGCCGATGGATTACAGCTGGGAATTTGGAGACGGGTACGAAAGCCTCATCGATGTCCCCGTGCATGTTTATGACGTGGTAGGAACCTTTGACATTCAGGTAACAGCAACAAGCCTGGGAAACTGCCCTGCGACCATTACGTTTCCCATCGAAGAGGCCGTGACCGTTTATCCATTGCCTCAGGCTGGATTTGATGTGGAGCCCAATGTTGTGGAATTGCTCACCCCCAACGTGACAGTCACTTCCAGCGCAGACGCCAACACCGTTGTAAATTATTATTTTTCAGACGGTGGAAGCCTGAGTTCTGCAAATGGCGAATACACTTTCAGCGATGGCGGCACATTCGACATCATTCAAACGGTCATTAGTCCCCAAGGATGCATTGCAACTGCCGAGGGTGAGGTGGTCGTCAACGGAACGATTTTTTATGCGCCCAGCGGATTCACTCCAGATGGAGACTACCTGAATGACGTCTGGATGCCCGTGGCTCTCGGTGTGACTTCCTATCAAATGGAAGTGCGCAATCGCTGGGGTGAGCTACTCTGGTCCACCGATGATCCCTCAATGCCTTGGCTCGGTCAGTCGTCTGGCGGCGGGCATTATGCTCCGAATGGAGTGTACGTGTGGCAGGTGACCTACCGCGATCAACTCGGTTTCCCAGTGATGAAGCAAGGCACGGTCTCCCTATTACGTTAAAGCCTTGTTGAAACCTTCTCGTTTCAGTCTTCAGGCACGCCAATGAAGTCGATTTCGCTGCTGCGAACCATGCCATTGAAAACAGGAAGCAACTGATCTCGCAAAGCATACCAAGCATCCAACTCAACGTCAATCTTAGCAGAAAGATCCTCCTTGACTCCGACCATTTGATCGGTAGGCCGATAAATTCCCATGCTCGCCAAAGAACCTACATGTGCCAGTTTATTGTTCAATTTGATTGGATAATTCAGCATGTCTTGGTTGCTCTTCAATTTTGTCTGATAAAGAACCTCTTCAATCGCAATCATGGTGGAGTCTAGCGCCTCCGCCTCCTCAAAAAGTGCGACATACCTATCCCTATCTAGACGCTCGAGCAACGCGGCAATCTGCTGGCGTGTAGCCCGCATGTGACGAATGGCATCATGTGTCTCATCCACTTTGTCTCGCACCGCCCTCAAGAACTCAAATTGGGCCACTCGATCGGATGCTGTTCCTTCTGTGCGAGGGTCCAGTAAGATTTCAAAAGTGGTGGATAGCGTATCATGGCCTGCTGTCAAAACCGCTCTGTAAAGGCCTGGCGGCACAACGGGTCCACGAAGCGTCCCCCACCACATCAAAAGACCTTCGAACTCATCCGCCTTTTTACAGCGTAAATCCCACTCAAAACGGTTGATACCACCTTGGATCTCCAAAGCGTCCTCGCCGGAAGCGTCCGAAGCAAAAGACCGAATCACCTCGCCATTGTTATTTTCAAAGGTGAGTGAAGCAACATCAACTTCTTCCGGCATTTGAAAGAAAATGCGTACACCAGCCGGATGATTGGTTCCTCTGGTGTCTGATGTCTTGCCACTTCCACCGCCAAATCCAACGGTGGGTTGCGGTTCAAAAAGCCGAAATTCACCGGGTACCAGCGGCTCGTTCAATCCTTGCCAAATCACATCCAAATCATCCAACAACCAAAAGCTCCTTCCCTGTGTCGCAACAATCAGATCATTGTCTTTCAATGTCAAATCTGTAATGGGCACTTGCGGAAGGTTTAATTGCAACGACTCCCAGTTTTTACCATCATCCGCACTGGCATAAAGCCCAAATTCTGTGCCGGCGTACAGCAAGCCAGGAATGGTTCTATCCGCGCGAATAACACGGGTGAAGTGTCCTCTATCGATGCCATTGGTAATGGATTTCCATGTCGCACCATAATCCGATGTGTGGTACAGGTATGGAGCGTAATCGCCCAGTTTGTAGCGGGTCGCTGCTATGTACAAACCCCCAGGTCGATGCGGATCCACTTCCACGGTATTTATCATCGCATCTGATGGCATTTTTGAAGGAGTTACATCGCTCCATTTCTCACCTGCATCCCTCGATACATGCAACAAACCATCATCAGATCCACACCAGAGCAATCCCGGTTCCAGTGAGGATTCTGTCGCCGAAAAAATCGTGGCATAATATTCTACCCCGGTGTTGTCCTTGGTAATCGGCCCTCCAGAAGAAACCAGCTTTTCAGCTTCACCCCGAGTCAAGTCGGGGGAAATGACTTCCCACGACTCGCCACCATTGTCGGAACGATGCAAATGCTGGGAGCACGTGTACAATTGAGTTGAATCATGCGGCGAGAAAAAGACCGGAAAGTTCCATTGAAAACGGTATTTCATTCCCTCGGCACCACTCCCCATGGGATTCTCGGGCCAGACGTTGATGGCACGATTCATATCCAGAGCATGATTAAAACGCGTCAAAAAACCGCCATAACTTCCACCATAAACGATGTCATTGTCAGACGGGTCGGGCGCCAAGTGAGCACTTTCACCACCAGCAGTGGATTCCCAATTTTCTTCTGTTATGAAGCCAGTAGAGGACCGAGAATCAATCCTGATCGCAGAGTTATCTTGCTGAGCACCATAAATCCGATATGGAAAGTGATCATCCGTGGTCACCCGATAAAATTGAGCTGTCGGTTGGTTCATGTACGTGGACCAACTCTGTCCTGCATCATAACTGATTTGAGCGCCGCCATCGTCTGCAATGATGAGCCGACTGGCGTCTTCGGGTGCAATCCATAAATCATGGTGATCGCCGTGAGGCGCATAACGGGACTCAAACGATTTTCCACCATCATTCGAAACGTGGTAAGACACATTCATTACATAAACACGATTGACATCCTCCGTATCGGCATAGATGCGCGTATAATACCATGCGCGTTGACGTAAACTGCGGTCCGAATTGACCATCTTCCATGCCCCACCGGCATCATCTGAACGATAGACACCGCCTGCCTCATTTTCGATGATTGCCCAAACCCGATCTGGATTGACGGGCGAAACCGTTACTCCAATGATGCCATGTGGTCCATCCGGCATTCCTTCTTGTTCCATGAGCGAAACCCAAGTTGCACCGGCATCTTCTGATTTCCATAGCGCAGAGCCGTCGCCTCCCGATGAAAAGTCATAAGGAGTCCTGCGAACATTCCAAGTACTCGCATAAACCACATCGGGATTGACAGGATCGAGGATCAAATCAACAGCACCCGATCGTTCATTTGCAAACAAAACGCGTTGCCAAGTCTCTCCTCCATCTTTTGTTTTGTAGACCCCACGTTCCGAGGAATTTTTGAACAAATCGCCTAGAACCGCTGCATATGCAATATCTGGATTCGTCGGATGAATGCGAATTCGCGGAATGTGCCGTGATGCTTTGAGCCCCATATCCTTCCAACTTCTTCCGCCGTCAACTGATTTGTACAGCCCCGTTCCCGGAGATACATTTCCTCGAACGGTCACCTCTCCTCCTCCAACGTAAATGACATTTGAATGAGACGAACTCACTGCGATGGCTCCAATGGAACCTCCGAAATAACCATCCGATATGTTCGTCCATGTCGTTCCTCCATTCTCTGTTTTCCAAACGCCACCGCCTGTGGCTCCCATGTAAAAAAGCATCGGATTTCCATCGACACCAGCAACTGCCGCTGATCTGCCGCCGCGAAATGGACCGATGCATCGGAATTCCAATTGAGGTTCAAGCAAATCCACATTCAGTTCTGAGACTTGAGCATTGGCAAAGTTTAATTGCAGACCCAGTGTCATCAAGCAGACGAAAGCAAATAACCGCAGGAACATCAAGGGAAAACCAAAAATTACATTCATGGGATGAAATTAATTCAATCGAATCAGACGGAATGGTCTAAAAGCAAATATTTCATCACCCGACAATTCAGCCTAAATGGTTCATTATCAAAGATTAATTATGTACATTGAAGCAAAGGACTGACCAAATACGTCGAAAACATGAAAAAGCACACTACCGTTGCAATGCGTTCAATTCAATTGATCAGTTGCGTTTTAACCATATATCTATGCCTCGGTTCAGTGCACGCACAATTCCCGTCATATTGGGCTGACAGTGAGCTGTCCCATGAACAAAAGGGGCTCATTGAAGTCGCTACTTATCGTGCGCTCGATGTTGATCAATTTGCTTTTCAAGAAATTTTAAAAAATGCTCCGTTGCATGCGGCTGAAATGGTCAGTCAATCCGCAGTGATCATTTCATTTCCAATGCCCAACGGCCAAAATGCTGATTTCAAAGTTGTTGAAGCGCCCGTCATGTCAGCGGCTTTGCAGAATCGCTTTCCGAGCATTAGATCTTACCGAGGTGTGGGAGTGGACAACCCACTTCTGCAAGCACATTTCGACCTGAGTCCAAACGGACTGCACGCTATGATTTTCAGAGAAGGCAGCACCGTATTCATTGACCCCGTGCGCGATTCCGCTGCTCCGGAGAAGCACATCTGTTACTCGCGAAAAGCTTTCTTCAAGGGAACATCAAAAATATGGGGTGGCTGCACAGCGCTGAACGCAGGAGAAATAGCTCCTTCAAAAATCTCAAATGATTCGCATTCAGATGCCACACCCGTTTTAATGGGCTCTCAACAATTCCCATCACCGGTATTACCCATCATGACTGAAAATGGCGAGCAGTTGCGGACCTATCGACTCGCTTTAGCTTGCACCGGCGAGTACGCGCAATTTCATGGAGGTACTGTCAGTGGCACTCTTGCTGCAATGAACACATCAATGGTTCGCGTGAATGGGGTGTTTGAGCGAGACATCGCAGTACGGATGATAATGGTTGCCAACAACGATCAATTGATCTTTCTCAATGCTTCAACAGATCCTTACACCAACAACAATGGCGGCAGCATGCTTGGTCAAAACATCAGTACCTGTAACAGCGTCATCGGGTCAGCCAACTATGACATCGGACACGTGTTTTCCACAGGTGGTGGTGGTGTCGCATACCTCCAGTCTCCCTGCAGTAGCATCAAAGCAGGTGGCGTCACTGGTCAAGGCTCGCCAGTAGGCGATCCATTTGACATTGACTATGTGTGCCACGAAATGGGCCATCAATTTGGCGGAAATCACACCCAAAACAACAGTTGTAACCGGTCATCGGGAGCTGCTTATGAGCCGGGATCTGCTAGCACAATCATGGGATATGCGGGGATTTGTTCTCCCAACCTGCAAGGCAATTCAGATGATCATTTTCACAACCACAGTTGCAATGAGATGATTTCTTTTACAGTAAACGGGGGAGGGAACTCATGCGCCGACCTGTCCTCTACTGGCAATGTTCCACCCATCGTGGAAGCTGGAACCAATGGGTTGGTCATTCCGGCATCAACACCTTTCGAATTAACCGCTACAGGCAGTGATTCAGACGGTGGAACAATCACTTACAACTGGGAAGAATACGACCTCGGTCCGGCAACAGCTTCCGGAGACAACAACCTCACAAACCCATCAGGTAACCAGCCCATCTTCAGATCTTGGCCTTCGTCAACCAGCCCCACGCGTATTTTTCCGCGTATCACCGACTTGGTCAATGGAACGACCACCATTGGTGAGCATTTGCCTACTTACTCACGTCAATTGAATTTCAAATGCACTGCACGAGATAACCAATTGAACGGAGGAGGATTTGCAGACGACCTGCTCACCATGAGTGTGGATGGTTCATCGGGGCCTTTTATTGTGAACGCTCCCAATGGCGGTGAATCGTTAAATGCTGACGCCTCAGCCACGATCACATGGGATGTTGCAGGAACCAATTCTGGTGAAGTTAATTGTGCTTCCGTAGACATTTACCTTTCTGTGGACGGAGGCTTCACATGGCCATACGAACTTGCCACAAACATCACAAATAACGGCTCGGCGACCATCACCTTGCCCAATGTTCTTTCATCTTCGGCCCGCGTCAAAATCAAAGGAACAAACCATGTCTTCTTCGATATCTCCAATGGGAATTTCACGATCGAAGAAAACCTCTGCCCAAACTGCGGCTGCACTGATGAAAGTGCATGCAACTACGATCCGGGGGCGACGACCGATGATGGCAGCTGCATTTTACAAGAACCTTGTTCTTGTGAGCTCACGGGAAGTCAAGTGGCTAATCTCGCTGGCGGCGAGACAAGCGAGGCCTTAACGCAATCTGCAACATCCCTGGCCCCACTGACAACCATTGCAATTGAGTTGGAATTTGACAACACTGGCAACACTTCGAGTTGGGCAGCTGATATGGCAATGGCCATTACCTCACCGTCAGGTGAGTGCATCTCATTTGGCGGTTACAATGGATCTCCTGAGGGCTGTCCAAGCCTTGGAAACTATGAAGTTGTTTGGCCAGAGACATGGGCTGTTTCTACCAATGGCAGCTACGCTGCTACGGTTGATATATCCGAAGCAAACTTAGGCGGATCAGGCGATTGGAGCGTAGTCCTTCACAATGGCTACAATGCCTCTGCAGGGACTAGCTACCAGGTGAACTGGGTCATACCTGACTTATGCCCAGACGAAGCGACCATTGATGGTTGCACGGATGCAACGGCATGCAATTACAATGATGATGCAACCAACGATGATGGCTCATGTGCTTCATTTGACGAATGTGGCGTATGTGGTGGCAACGGCATTCCCGAAGGCTCTTGCGATTGCGAAGGAAACGGACCAGCTATCGGCTACGACTGCGCGGGTAATTGCTTAAATGATGCAGATGGCGATGGTACTTGCGATGAATTTGAAATCAATGGTTGTACAAATGATGCAGCCTGCAACTATAATGCAACGGCCACGGATGATGACGGCTCTTGCGCTTCACTTGATGAATGTGGCGTTTGTGGCGGCAACGGCATTGCCGACGGCACGTGCGATTGCGATGGAAACGAACCACCTACCGATTACGATTGCGATGGAAACTGCATCTTGGACACCGATGGTGATGGCCAACCAGATTGCGAAGCCACCAGTTGTGCTGAAGACTTGAATGGCAACGGCATGATCGAAGTTTCAGATGTTCTGCTTCTTCTTGGAGATTTTGGATGCACCGAAAATTGTGCCGCTGACATCGACGGAGATGGTTCAGTTGGTGTCACAGACGTTCTGCTCCTTTTGGCGGCATATGGCGAAGACTGCTAATGGCGAGCGCACAGGCTCTCTCACTG
>DCPZ01000050.1:10668-25236 GCA_002323795.1 Flavobacteriales bacterium UBA1531
ATATTCGCTCAAATAAGCGAACGGAGCATTGAGGGTGCCATCCTTGGTGGTTTCTGATGCCCCATCCAAAATGCCATCCGCATCACCCAAAACAAGCAAGGGAATAACATGTTCCATCAATTCTTGACCAAAGCCGGCGGAAGCGTCACGTGGAAGTTCGCAAGGAAGGTTGTCTACTGCCATGATCGTGATGCAATTGGCATCATTCACTTCGCACTCCTGCTGCGATTGAGGATGGTAACCATACAGCGGATGAGCGATGGTTGAAGGGCGAATGGTGCATGCGACAGGACCATCAATATCACACGATATGTCCGCGACGACTTTCAAATTCCATTCGGGATGCTGCATGTCCTCGCGCGTGAATAAATATGGCGACCCTTCGGCCCAGAAATGGCCTGCAATGAATAGGTCTCCACGCTGAGCAAATGGCATGAATGTGCTCTCAAACATCATGGGCTCAGCGATAAAGTTTTCCATATCAAATGGAGCACCATCCGTGCGTTCATTGTAGTCACCAACGTCCAGATGAGTGTAAACTGGCTCCGGAAAATCCATGCGCAAAAAATCATCAGGGTGCACAGAGCGGATGTTCAGATGATCAAGCACCTCCTTTGCTCCTTGTCCAACCCTACCATAACCTGTCAAAATAATGCGAATATCATCCGGAAGGCGCACTCCTTTTGCGATAGAAAGCATGTCGTTCAAATCCAAGCAGTCAATCGCACGAGGGATGGAAAAGCTCCCATTCCGTTCCCCCCATGCCCGAATTCCATTGTATGCTCCAACCAATCCAGCCCAACGTCCAAAACCAATGATTCTCCGGCCACTTGGCCGCTTGAGCAATTCATAGTCGATGAGGCGAATTCTTTTGTTGAGGATTTCACCCAACAATCGGGCATTGTAAGGCTGCAATTTATGGGTATGACTAAAAAACAGGTACGTCTTGTCTGGAATCAATTCCTCGGCATTGACCTCCTTAACACCAATGAGCACATCACGGTCACTCAGGTCTTCCTGCATCTTTATCCCCGCGGCCGCATATTCGGCATCTCGAATCCGACGAACTGGACTGGGTTGAACAACGATATCCAACTCAGAAAATCTTTCCTGAAGCAGAACACATTGATCAGGAGTCAATGGAACACGCTGGTCTGGAGGAGTTTTTCCTTCTCGGAGAATTCCCAAGCGCAAAGGGTTGTCGGATGTGTACATCGCCGAATCAAATGTCAATTCAAAAAACCAAGGTACTTCATGTACTTTCAGAAACCGAGACTGCTAGACAACTTTTCATTGCTCATTCTGATGATCACTTTTGAGCCAGAAAACGGTAATTAAGCCGGCCCTCTGTGGTTTCGACTACTGCCGCATCAAAAATCGAGGCTCGGGCACTTTCCAACGCCGCACGTGCGATGCAGTTATCCGCTTCGGATTCAAGTTTTGGTTGTCCAAGAGCGTCAAAAACCGTTACATCGAAAATTTTGGCGCTGCTTACCCTGCCGTCATTGGAAACCTTGATCACAATTGAGACGGTGCCAGCAACCTGGCATTTGTAGCCGGGAACCGGGAGTGTGCGATGCATCCTCCCTTCCAAGATGTAGGATACGGTCACCTGACCATCATAGCGCTTGTCCCATTCTGTGAGGGTCCTGATATCGTCATTTGCGCCGTCATTAGGAACTCCTGCCAAATCGAACTCCTTTTGTTCGCTCGCCAAGCGTTCGAATTCAGCCTTTTCCATCGCTCGCAATTCTGCCTCCACTGATTGGGATAAACCTTGCATCTCGCTCGCCGAGGAGCGGCGGTCTCCAGATCGCTCAGCGCCTTCATTCGCTGTAAGGTTTGCCACCTGCTCATTGAGGCGAGATTGAATCACTTCTTCAAAGGATTGCTCTTCAAGTTCTTCCATCGATGATTCGTCTATAAAATCAACCGATACAAACTGGTTCGACGGCACAGACTCGCTTCGTAACGGTTGCACGGACAAAACAAAAAGAATGGCAGCATGCAAAGCCAAGGTGATGGTCATGGCGACCCAAAACTGCCTCCGTGAAACCAAAATTCCCATGATCAATCGAGCACCATCGATGTCTCACGCTTCCATGTGACAGAAGTAATGCTGTGGTCTGCCTTGAAGTAATAAGTGCCCGTTTTCGTTACCACTTTGCGATAACGAGTCACTTTGTTTCCATCACGCACTGTGCGTTCGATCACCAAACCATTGGGAATATCGTAAGATTCCTCGCTCACACCTTGCAGCACATCTTCATCTCCTTCAGCCAACTGATAATCTTGCGGAGACTTCACCGCCATTTTATCCAATCGTTCTTTTTCATCCTTGCGTTTATCATAAGCACGTTGCTGAGATTCCCGTTCTCGCTTCGAAAGCGCTCGATCAACCTTTTTCGCTTGCCTTCTTGATGCAAACCAACGCTCTTGTGACCTCTCGTTTGCACCGCGACCTATTTCCCGATAACGCTTTGACGTGGATGCGATGTTTTCACTCGATACGCTACGCTTTTCTTCTGCGGAGCGTTTAATACCACGAAATAAATTCCGCCATGTTCTCTTTTTAGAATCCAAATCAGGCACATTCAACGTATAATCTCGGCCCCTATCCGATTGCATTCTCGTCTGGCTCGCCTTCTCGTTGGCTACTGCATCTTCCCCATTTTCAATCAATCGATTGGATCGAATCTGGGCCGCATTCTCCTTCTGACGGTATTCCTCTTGTTGTTCAACGAAGCTCGCTATGCGCTGTTCTTGATTTCGAACTGCGGTTTGTGCATTTGATTGGGCAAGGCGATCCAAATCTTCGTTTTGCCGCTGTCTTGTGGCTCTTCGGTCTACGGCGTTGGCTGCTGATTCCGAGATCAGTTCGGCCTGTGATCGCTTCGCCTCCTCCACTTTTGCTTTTCGAGCAATCGCCTCACTTCGAAGCGCTTCGCTGAAATAAGTCTCCACCTCATCTTCCTCAGACGCATTCAAATTAGCCATCATTTGTTCAGCACGTTTTCGGTCCAATCCTGCCTGTACCTGGCGCTGCTTTTCCCGTTCTTTCTCCAATGCCGCAGTTTCATCCAAACGGCGCTGCCGTTCGGCATCCTGAGCCGCTCTCTCCATTTCTTCAGCAGACTCAAACTCCTGTTCTTCCCTGAGCCTTTGAGCCTCCCGGACAGCAGCGCGTTCTTCGAAGTCATTGCCGTCTTCAGTTATGGCAGTCTCGCCCGCCTCGGCTTTGTCAATTCGACTCAACCGGCTTTTGGCATAACGATCGTTGGGCTTTACGCGCAATGCGGCATCGTATCGACGACGCGACTCGGTCCAATTGGAAGCATCGAAGGCGTTGTCCGCTTCAGCAATCAAGGCATCGTATTCATCCTCTGTGGCCTCTGCAGCGGCACGTGCATTTGCCTCTGCCGCTTGACGAGCGGAACGCTCTGAGTCAATTTCCGCATCTGAATCGTCAGTCTGAGCTGCTGCTGCTCCCTCCCTACTCTCCTCCTCATCTCGATCAATCCGCTTCTTACGATCGTTCTTGTTTTCCGCTACTGAAGTACCGTCTTCACTTTCCTTGTCATCGGATTCGTCAATTCCTGCAGCTTCATTGATGCGTTGCTGCGCCTCATTGATGCGTTGCTGCGGATATCGTTCGTCAGGCAGAACTGCCAAAGCTTTCTCGTAAATGACAATAGCTGATTCGTAATCATCATTCCGAAACAAGACATCCGCCTCATCATTGATGGCGTCGTATTTCCTGCGTTTCTCTTTCAATTCAGCACTTGCAGCAGCACGCTCAGCCGCAGCCAACTCTCTCGCAGCTCGAGCGGCTTGGTCCGAAAGCATTTCCTCAAGCCGTTCACGACTGGCCTCAGCCCGCTGTTGCCAAAATCGTTCGGCTGGCAACAAAAGACCCGCTTCCTCGTATTTGGCAAGCGCATTTTCGTAGTCATCGTCACGGAACATTTGATTCGCTTCATCAATCAATGCCTCGTATTGAATGGTTCGCTCCACTATATCTGCAGCTTGAGAAGCGAGATCCGACTTCCTCGTTTCGGCTTCATCAATTTGGTTCTGGGGATACCGTTCACCAGGTTTCAAGACACTCGCCTCAGAATATAAATTTATCGCTCGGTCGTATTGCTCTCGCTCAAAATATTTGTCCGCATCTTCGATGATCTCCAAGTACTCAGCGTTTGATTCGGACTCGGCTTGCATAGCCTCCTCTCGTTCATCGACCCGACGCAATCCCTCCCGAGGCTCACGAGCATCCGGCTGCAATTCCTTTGCCTCAGAAAACGCATCCCGAGCCTTTTCCAAATCATCTCGCGACAGCGCTTGATCACCCTCATCAAGCAACGATTGAAATGCAGCTGCAGAGGCGTTGGAGGCATTGGCTGCATCCAACCCCGATTGAGCTTGATCACGTTTCGCAATGACTTCCTGTTCGTCGGGAAAGAGGGACAAGGCAGACTCATAAAAATCAATCGCTTTTTGCCATTCTTTTGCAGCACCGGAGCGATCACCTTTTCTCACGAAATCGTCAAAATTCTCTCTCATGCGCTCCGATTCAGAATCGAGCCTTTCAAGACGCGCAAATTCCGCATTCACCCTGTTGCGCATGCGAACCGTGTAATTGTTGTCAAAAACCACAGTGTTCTTATCTGGATCGTATTCGCCTCGTCCGTAGGCATCCTCAAAAATAGAAGCATCGAATCCGTTCGGCAGCGGAAGCATGGACATGTCGAGATCCATGTTGCGATTGCCAATCACGCCTTCTGGTATGCCCGAGGCATCTACTTCAATTTGCTTGTTGCTGTGGCCATCAAGAACAAAGCTAAATGTGTAAAGGTGCCTGAGCGGAAGTTCAAAATCGTAATCACCTTTGGCACTGGTTGTCAATTGATCAAACAGCACTCCGTCTTGGTACACAATGACGTCCACGCCCGGCAGTCGTTTGTTTGCATCCTCTAACTTCACTGAACCAAAAACGAGGAATAAATCTTCCTGTGCCATTGATTCCATAACAACAAACAAGGCCAAAATCAATGCTGTACAGCCGAAAGCTACTCGACGAATGCCCGGACAAATGCTCAAAGGCACACGAAAAAATGCAGCAGACTTTCCAAATGTTCTCGATTCAATCGACTTTTGCATGCGATGGGTTTCAATCTTCCTTAGAACGTAAAAATATGGCATTTAGTTATTGGGAGTCAATGGAATGGCTAGAAGGTCATGATTTAATCGCAATCGGCGGCGGTATTGTTGGTATTTCAGCGGCTTTACGGGCCAAAACTATCCACCCCAACTGGAAGGTAGCAGTCATCGAACGAGATTCATTGGGCGGTGGCGGCAGCACCAAAAATGCCGGATTCGCCTGTTTTGGGAGTACAACAGAGCTTTTACATGACCGTAAAACCTTGGGAGATACCGAAGCTTTGTCGGTGCTTCAAAAGCGAATTTCCGGACTGCAACTGCTGCGCTCGACATTGGGTGATGAGGCCATTGGCTACCGAGCTTGTGGTAGTTTGGAGCTGATTAGAAAGGACGCCGGTTACGAAATGCCATCCCAAGAAATCATTGCAGAAATCAACGAATGGGCTGCGCAAGCAACGCACACAGCACAAACGTTTAAAATAACTTCTTCAAGTGAACTTCAGGGAATTGATGCCACCAAAATCAATGGTGCAATTGCATCACCGCTTGAAGGAGCTTTGGACACCGGCAAAACAATGCTCGCTCTGCGGAACATGGCCCAAAGTCACGGAGTTCGAATTTTGTTAGGACTCAACGTCACCGATTGGGAAGCTGGGAACTCAGTCCATCGTGTGCAAATTCAGCGTCAAAAAGGGCTCGGATTGGAGGATTCGATCTGGATAAATACCCCAAGGGTTGTCATCGCAACGAACGCATTTGCTCAGGAGCTCATGCCTTCGCTTGATGTAATACCGCAGCCCAACATTGTTCTGGTCACTGCTCCCATAGAAAAACTAAAGTTCAATGGCACAGCACATATGGATGCGGGATACCTGTATGCGCGTAACATTCATAATCGCATGCTCATTGGAGGAGGACGGCACTGGGGGCTGGATAGCGAAGAAGAAATCATTCAAGCACTCAATGCCACGATGTGCAGCATTTTCCCATGTGCCCAATCAGCGGAAATCGAATACCAATGGACGGGGATTTTGGGCGTTGGGATGACCCGAAAACCCATTGTCAAACGAATCCGCCCCGGTTGCGTAGCCGCTGTGCGAATGGGAGGCATGGGAGTAGCCATTGGCATGCAATTGGCCAAGGAAAGCGTCGATCTTCTGATTGCAGAATGATACAATTGTTGTTGTCTTCGTAACCTTTTTGAAGGCACTCGCGTAAAGGGTCAAGATGAAATGTCACATTAAGACCCTCTATATCATGCGAACAGCATACACCACATTTACGCTGGCAGCCTCCCTCTTAATCGGATCAGGCGCCTTTGCACAGACCGGATTCACTCTGGTCACTGGCCCCACAAGCTTTACAGGAGCATCCAATCTAGAAGATGGAATTCAAGTGGGTTCGTCTGGCATGTACGCCACTCAATTTGCAGTCATTACAGATGTACTTCCCTTTCTTTCCGCCGATGCTCAAATGAACTGGGGTGCGCTGGGTTTGACTTCTTCAAAGCGACAGAATGAAATCTCTCAATGGTACGGAGTTGGTGCAGGTCTGCGCCTCCATCAGCCATATACGGAAGACCGAATCTTACAACCCTGGATCGGATTGGGTCTATCATTTATGCAGCAAAACAACTTTTCTGACCTCGCCAATGCAGAAGGCACCTCTTACTTTCATTGGGAAGATGGTCAGGTCTACGACATGCCGGAAAACGCTGAGAATGCTGAAGTACTGGCTTCATCCTTGGCTCCAGATCATAATTTTGAAACAAAAACAGCCTCGGAGCAATCTTTGGCAATTCCAATTCAATTGGGTCTCAACTTGAACTTGTCTCCTCGCATTTATGCCAGTGCATCATTTGCTGTTTTAGCCGGTAAAGAAGCCAGCTTAGATCCCCGTCCGGGATACAATGACATGATTACTACGGCTCAGGCTGGTTTGGGAATCCGAATTGGAAAAGCCTATGGTGAACCTGAAGTTGAGTATCCTGAAGAATGGTTGTTGATTGGAGATGACGCAGACTTAGACGGCATCATGGATAAACGTGATCGCTGTCCAGGCACTCCTGAAAATGCACCGATTGATAAGCGAGGTTGCCCAACTGACTCCGACAAGGACGGAATTGCAGACTACCTCGACATCGAACCATTCTCAGCACATCGTCGCGTTAACGCTCAAGGGGTAGCGCTCACAGAAGAACAATGGGCTGTCGCCATGGCTCCGCAAAAGCAGACCCAAGATGCATTTCAGAAAAACTTTTTACGGGTTGACTCCGAGGGCGCAACGAACGTTGTAACACCCGTTGATGCCAACGGCCGCACGCCTGCTGAATTGCGCTTGCTGAAGGCCTTTGGCTCCGAAAAATCGACCACAACAGTCAAAGCAAAGCGCTCGACTGCGATTCGAGCAGCCAAGCCAGCTTCAAAAGATCTGAGCGATGACTTTGGGAAACAAACCGGATTGTCCAATTACACAGCAGTGATGCCGGCCTTGCGCCCAAGTTTCCGTGTACAATTGGCTAAAGACATTCGCACACTAGACATGAACGAGGTAACACCCTTGTTGGTAAAGGGCGATGTTGTTCAAAAGTTTGACAATTCAAGCGCTATGTGTTTCGTTTCCTCTGGAACTCTTGACTTGAAGCGAGCTGAAGCTATGGAGCAAGAACTTCATACAAGTGGTTTTGAAGATGCTCACATCATTGGTGAATTCAACGGTCGTTTGATGAGCCTAGACGCTGCTAAAGCCCTGCAAACGTCTTGGGAATCGACAGCTGCGCGGATGAATTGATCAATGCACTTCATCCCTGACATTCCAAAAAGCCACACCTTCCGGTGTGGCTTTTTCATTTGAAATTGGATTCATTCAACTGGATTCGAAAATGGCATCTGCCACCCGGATGCCGTCCAACGCAGCGGAAAGAATCCCCCCGGCATATCCACCTCCTTCGCCACATGGAAACAAATTCAACACCTGTGGATGACTCAAATTCTCGGGATCCCGGGGAATCCGCACTGGACTCGATGTCCTCGATTCAGGAGCGACCAAAACAGCTTCCGCATTTAAAAAAGCGGGCATGCGCTCCACAAAAGTCTGGAGACCTTCGCGCAATGCCTTTGAAATCAAGGGAGGAAGTATTTCGTGCAAGTTGACCACTTCCACTCCCGGCAAATAAGATGTTTTTGGAAGGTCTTTTGAGGGGGTATCGTTCAAAAAATCCACCAATCGCTGAGCAGGAGCTTTCTGTGTTTGACCTGCTGCTTCCCAACACGACTTTTCCACAGCATGTTGGAAATGTAACCCCCCGAGAGGGCCGGAATAACCCAAAGCCTCCCAGTCAGAAGGTTCCAACTGAACCACCATTCCTGAGTTGGCGTAAGGATTGTTTCTTTTGGACGGTGACCATCCGTTCGTAACGACCTCGCCATCTTGTGTTGCACAAGGTGCTATGATACCGCCCGGACACATGCAGAATGAGTGCACACCTCTTCCAGAAGCCTGACATACCAATCGGTACGATGCCGGCGGAAGCCAATGACCTCGCTCCTCTGTATGGTACTGAATTTGATCAATCAACGTTTGTGGATGTTCAATGCGCACGCCCATCGCAAAAGGCTTCGCACTCAATTGCACGCCTTTTTGATGCAACAGCTGAAACACATCCTTGGCACTGTGTCCTGTTGCCAAAATCAAGTGAGCACAACGCGCTTGAATTTCATGCTGAGTGGCCAAATCCAACCAGACAACGGACTCGATGGCTCCTGAATCCGATTTAAAATCTACCAATCTACAGCCAAAGTGAATGATGCCACCAGCATCCAAAATCGTTTCACGCATCGCTTCAATGATGCCCGGGAGTTTGTTTGTGCCGATGTGTGGGTGAGCCTCCACCAAAATATCCCTGTCAGCTCCATGCTGCACCAACAATTCCAACGCTGCTCGAATGTCTCCTCGCTTATGACTTCGTGTGTATAGTTTCCCATCGCTGTAGGTACCTGCTCCTCCTTCTCCGAAACAATAATTGGAATCCGGATCGACTTTGTGTTCTCTGTAAATCTGAACCAAATCACGGCGGCGTTGGCGCACAGGCTGACCTCGCTCGATAATGATGGGGCGCATCCCGTTGCTGATGCACTGCAAAGCCGCAAAAAGTCCCGCAGGACCGGCTCCCACGATGTGCACCTCTACGGCGTCGACAGGAACAGCAGGGAAAACAACTTTCTCTACTGACCTCGCCGGCAACGCAACACCATGTTCTGCAGCCTCAACACTCCAAACAGCCCGAACAACTCGTTGACGAGCGTCGAGATTCTTGCGCAAAACGCGAAACTCTCCCAATCGTTCCAGTGGCCAAACCAACGCCTCGGCAACGGCTTCCCGCACCCGAGCAGGATCGATGGTGACTTCAGCTGGCATCCTCACCTCGACCAAGCTCACGGGCCCTGCAGCTGGCTTCCGCTTCGCCACTGGACGCTTGCGACCATGATTGGGCTTCGAATGCCTGTGTTTCTGATTGGACATGGGGCGAAGATAATCTCTTGCCATCTGTATACGGTGACGCAGAAGACCACTTACCTTCGTGACACGATGACGGATCCAAATCAATTTCCACATAACCCGCTCTCGTTTGATCGCAAGGCGCTCAGCGATGAGGAAATTCGGCAACTATTCAGCCAAATACTCCTGCCGCGGATGATTGAAGAAAAAATGCTAAGCCAGCTGAGGCAAGGTAAAATTTCAAAGTGGTTCAGTGGTATGGGACAAGAAGCGATTTCAGTGGGCGCTGCCGCAGCGCTAGAAACTGACAACTTTATCTTGCCAATGCATCGGAACTTGGGCATTTTCACAACCCGTGGCGTCACTTTAGATCGGCTTTTCTCGCAATTTCAAGGCAAGGCCAATGGCTTTACGAAGGGCCGCGATCGATCCTTTCACTTTGGGTCACGAGAGCATCACATTGTTGGAATGATATCGCACCTTGGTCCGCAACTCGGAATTGCTGACGGCATTGCATTGGCTCAAAAGCTTGATAAATCGGGAAGAGCGACGCTGGTTTTCACAGGAGATGGCGGAGCGTCTGAAGGTGATTTCCATGAAGCTTTGAACGTTGCGGCAGTCTGGCAATTGCCTGTTATTGTTTGCGTCGAAAACAATGCTTGGGGGCTATCTACCCCGTCAGATGAGCAATTCAAATTCGAACACTTTACCGACAAAGCCATTGGCTACGGGATTCCAGAAGAAGACGCGCTTCAGGTAGATGGAAATGATTTACTGGCAGTATATCATGCCGTCAAAGACGCCGCCGAAACCATACGAGATCGCCCTCGACCGATTTTGATTGAGTTCAAAACGTTTCGAATGCGCGGGCACGAGGAAGCTTCAGGCACGAAATACTACCCCGATGGTCTCATTGAACATTGGGGGCAGGTCGACCCCGTAGATCGCTTCACCGATTGGGCAAAAATGCATGGAATAATCGACGACGCTTTCATCGAGGCACTGAGGACAGAACACAGCCAAACCATCAAAAGCGGGTTGAAATCCGCTGCGAATGAACCGGAGATAGACACCTCCGTATCTGTTGAGATTGCCGACCGTTTCGCCAAAGTCCCCCATTCCCAGTGGCCGAGCTTGACCGACCTCGAACCAAGCAATCGGGAGTTGCGCTTGATTGACGCAATTCAGGAGGGACTCGGCCAATCCATGGAAGCTTTCCCAGAATTGGTGCTGATGGGGCAGGACATTGCTGATTATGGGGGCGTCTTCAAAGTCACAGAGGGATTTGTCGAACGCTTCGGAAAGGATCGTGTCCGCAACACTCCCTTGTGCGAATCGGCCATCGTGGGCGCAGCCCTAGGCTTGAGCATCTCGAACAAGAAGGCCATGATGGAGATGCAGTTCAGCGATTTCGTAACGGTAGGTTTCAATCAAATCGTGAACAACCTCGCCAAGATTCACTGGCGTTGGGGACAAAATGCAGATGTCGTGGTCCGCATGCCCACAGGAGGCAACGTAGGCGCAGGTCCTTTCCACAGCCAATCCACGGAAGCGTGGTTCTTCCATGTGCCAGGTTTGAAAATCGTTTACCCGTCATCCCCAGAAGACGCGAAAGGCTTGCTTTTGAGGTCATTCGAAGATCCAAACCCTGTCTTATTCTTCGAACACAAATTCCTGTACCGATCGCTCTCTGGTTCCGTTCCAGAACAGCCATACTCCGTCGAATTGGGTAAGGCCAAAGTGACGCGCACCGGAGACGACCTAACCATCATCACTTACGGATTGGGAGTGCAATGGGCGGAAGAAGTTGCGCAAAACCATTCAGAACATTCGATTGAAATCATCGATTTAAGAACCCTTCTGCCGTGGGATGAATCTTTGGTAATGGAAAGCGTAAGAAAAACCAACCGAGCCCTTGTTCTGCACGAAGACACTATGACGGGCGGAATTGGCGCAGAAATCGCCGCGCGCATTCAATCCGAATGTTGGCATGACTTGGATGCTCCTGTCGGTCGCGTTGCTGGCTTGGACACGCCTTTCCCCTTCGCCCAAAACTTGGAAACGCAATTCTTAGCCAATCATCGCCTCGCCGATGCTGTCAAAGAACTCTTAGAGCGCTGAGGAGACAGGTTTCATTATCTGGCTTATTTGGAGTTGATGGATTTTCAGCATACTTTGGAAGGCACTGCAAACGTATTTTGGCATGCCGTGCTCATCGACTCATGATTCCTGTTCACCACATACAACGAGCCATTCACAGCTTCTACGCAGAAGTAACAGAGCGCTCTTTGCAATTGGCACTCCGTTATCCGGACCAACGGGTGTTTGCCGAAAGAACAGCTCGCAAGGGCAATGAGCGCCTCGCACATTACATCGGAATTTTGAAATCCAGTGACTGGGCATCTGCTGGACAAGCCGCCCTGCAGCAACTCTGTCGAGACGCGGAAGCAGATAGTTTAGATTTCCTCGGCGCACTTCAGCAGGAAGAGAACAAAGCCCAGCATAAGCATCACTCTGCCACAGATTAAAATCCATTGGATGATCGCTAAATTGAAAATTAGCGGCCGCGCATTTTCATCATTTGAGGGTTGCGAATCGCCGCTTCAACCTGTTTGATGTCTTTCTTCAAAACACCTTTTGGATCCAGTCTTTTGCATTCAACTAGGAGAGCCTTGGCCAATTTTGGTTTGCGCTTTGCCGAGGCGACAACGGCAAGGTTCAGTTTCACAGCGGCTTTATCATGGTCCTGCTTCAATCCAATATCAAGCGCCTGTTTGAGCAATTGCTCCGCCTGATTCATATTCTGTTCCATCGCCAAACTTCCCGACAAAAAATACCAATAACCTCTGCGTCTAGCCCAGAGATGGTTGGGATTCACACGTCCCAGCCATTTTCGCGCATCTTCCATTTTCTGCTGACGCAAACTGACGAATGCCATTAGCAAGCGCATGCTCTGAAGTGTCATCAAAACAATCAAAGTAGTCACGAGTACCATTCCCACACCGCTCCCAATGTATCCCTCTGTGAAGAGAAAAACGGAGTACGCCAGACTTGCAAGAGCGAGAGGAATTTTTATGAGTCGGGTATCCATAGGTGGTGTTAATTTTGGTGCAAATTTATTGCATCTATGGTTTGGAAAACATTGAATTCTGACGAAGATTGGGGAAATGCAGTTGCAGCCTCTCACGACACCCCCATTGTCGTATTCAAACACAGCACGCGATGCAGTGTAAGTCGCATGGCGTTGAAGATCATTGAACAACAGTGGGATTTGCCTGATAAAATCGACGCATATTTGCTTGATTTGCTTTCAAACCGAAACATCAGCAACGCGGTGGAGAATGAAATGAAAGTGCAGCATCAGTCTCCCCAATTGTTGTGCATTCGGGATGGAAAATGTGTTTTTCATTCCAATCATGGCAACATCGACCCTGTCGAGGTGAAGCCCTACCTTTGAGTATGAATTCGATCATAAAGCTGCGCATCATCATGGACGCGACGGAAGATATTTTTCGGGACATCGAAATCGACTATCATGCGCCATTGATGCATCTGCATTTGGCAACACTCGATGCTTTTGAGTGGAGCGATGCGCATGAAATGGCCTCCTTTTACAAGAGCAATGAAAGTTGGGATCGCGGAGATGAATATCCTCTGATGGCGATGTCGCCGGATCTTCCTTCAATGGAGACCGCCACCATCAAAGACTTGCTTCCAAATGAAGATAGCAAGGGGCTTTATGTCTACGATTACCTTCGAATGTGGTGCTTCTATGTTGAACCCCTGGCAATCTCCGAGCCCAAAGAAGATGGATCGTATCCAAGCTTGGTGGTCGAATTTGGAAAAGCGCCTGACCCGATGAGCAAAGAACCGGAGGGATTGGACGACCCTGCCTTGATGGATGCGCTTTTTGACGAAGTAGACCCCCCTTTACAAACCAGAGGCGCAGAATCAACAGGAGATCCTGAGTTGGACGACTACCTCAATGATGATGCAGGTGAAGATGATGCGTTGGGCAGAGATGAAAACATCGACGATTACCGCGGCCAATTCTGATTCCAATTCATGGCTTCAGTATCGACTACGGCAAACGCATTGCAACAAGGCGAACGACCTTTGTTGGTGACCATTGTAGGTCCTACAGCTGTTGGAAAAACAACGTGGGCGATTGCAATTGCAAAAGCGCTCGGATGTGAAATCATCAACGCAGATTCTCGGCAAATTTTCCGAGGAATGCCCATTGGAACAGCGCAACCGACGAAGGCTGAACGAGCGGCCGTAAAGCACCACTTCGTTGATTTTGTAGACGTAGACGATCATTACAGTGCTGGACAATTTGGGACAGCTGCAGCCAATTGGCTCTCCGACTGGTTCCAAACACACAGAACCGCTGTGATGGTTGGCGGCAGTGGATTATACGTGAAGGCAGTCATCGAAGGGTTGGATGATATGCCTGCCGATCTCACGGTTCGCCAAGAACTCAACGATCGCGTGCGAAAATCAGGAATAAAAAGCTTGGCCGCTCAACTTGAAACGCTAGATCCCGTTCATACCCGTAAGATGGATCTACAAAATCCACAACGAGTGATACGTGCACTCGAAGTGTGCCTCTGTTCTGGGAAGCCTTTTTCTTCCTTTCACAAGGAATCTGTTGCCGAGAGAAATTTTGATGTACTGACCCTCGGTCTTGAAATGGACCGTGCCATGCTTTTGGACCGAATCAACCAACGGGTCGATGCAATGGTACAGGCTGGAATCGAAAGTGAAGCGAGAACGCTCCACCCCAAAGCTCATCTGAATGCGCTGCAAACTGTCGGATACCGCGAGTGGTTCGAATGCTTCGATGGTCAATGCTCGCAAATCGAAGCCATTGAAAGAATTAAAATCCACACACGTCAATTTGCCAAGCGCCAG
>DCPZ01000103.1 GCA_002323795.1 Flavobacteriales bacterium UBA1531
GAATGACCGTTGCTCCAGGCAGTGGCTCACCTGATTTGTTTTTGACAAATCCTCTCAGGACAGAAGAGCTACCGATGTCGATTTGTCCGATTGATGAGATAGCCAAAAAGCAGAAAAAAATCAGGACAAGATGGCGAAGGGACTGGCGCATCATCGCTTGAGAGAACCGTTACGGAGTGCTTCAACAAATTTGGCCCAAGCCACAGGATTAAAGAGGCTAATCGGAGGGAGCTGACCTTGGTAATAATTTTGTTGCGCTTGTTGCTGCACTGTGTAGTTGTAAACCTCGCTGCCATCTCGGCCAACTTCCATTAACCGATCATAGATGTCTGCAGCATCCAGGCGCTGCTGTCCGATGGTGAATGCATCAGGGGATAATTGTAGCTCCAAGAAATCTTCTCTAAATCGTTCTTTGGTAGGCCATGGATATATGTATGCTTGGTCAATTGCAATTGTATCTTTACCAAGTGGTTGCACGACGTTCATTCGAGGAAATTCTAAGTCAATAGGGACGAAGAATTCCTGGGTGATGTATCCGACGGATGAAACGGTGATTGTATCGTTTTCCAACGCTGGAATGCTAAAAAATCCGTTGGCATCGGTCATTGTTCCGCGCAAGTCACGCTTTCGGAAAACAGTAGCAAAGGGCAGAGGCGATAGCGAGTCTCCCGTGACGACCATGCCACTGATTTGAATGACATTCGGGCTGGAAGTCACCGTAGAATCTGAAAATTCAGATTGCGTGAATCCGATGGCCGATAGCGACAAAGCCAGGACGAGGATTGCAATGGGCTTTTGGAAGAATGGCATAAATTCGAAAATACGGAAATTAGGAGTGGGCGCTGAAGTGTTAATTCGATTGAGCCGTCTTGAATTCTGATGTAAAGTGAAATTGGAGCTCGGGATAGTTTCCAATTTCCATGTCCAAAAGGAATTTGGAGGGCGCAAGGTAAACATCATTTTTGTCTTTGTCGTAAACCATCTCGGTGCCTTTGATGCGCTTGAATTCCTCTAGTTTCTCTTCATTTTCGCTAACAATCCAGCAAGCTTTGTAGTATGGTTTGGATTGAAACTCACATTTCGCTCCATACTCATGTTCAAGCCGATACTGAATCACTTCAAATTGTAATTCCCCAACGGTGCCTACAATCTTTCTATTGCCCAATTCTCTTATGAACAATTGAGCGACCCCCTCGTCTGTGAGCTGCTGGATTCCTTTTTCGAGTTGCTTGCTCTTCATCGGATCCTTATTCACCAATTCCTTGAATATTTCAGGAGAAAAACTAGGTATTCCTCGAAATTGAAGGGTTTCGCCTTCTGTCAAGGTGTCGCCAATCTTGAAGCTTCCAGTATCATAAAGCCCCACAACATCTCCTGGCCATGCCTCGTCCACAACGCTTTTGTCCTGAGCGAGAAATGTTGCGGGATTGGCAAATTTTAGTTTCTTATCGAGCCGAGTGTGGTTGAAAAATGTATTGCGTCGGAACGTGCCGCTGCAGACCCTCATGAATGCGATGCGATCCCGGTGCCGAGGGTCTATATTGGCATGAATTTTAAAAATGAAGCCGGTAAATTTGGACTCTTCGGGGTCAACCTGGCGCATATCTGTCTCGCGGGGTCGCGGATCGGGAGCGATGTCGATGAAGGTGTCAAGCATTTCCTGTATGCCAAAATTGTTGACAGCACTTCCAAAAAATACCGGAGCCAAATCACCATCGAGGTAGGGTTGGGGATTCCAGTCTTCATAGACTCCTTCAATTAAATCGACGTCATCTCTAAGCTGAGCTGCATGCTCCTCAGTGACCCACTCGTCCAAGTCGGGCGATTGAATGTCTTCGACGGAGACGATGTCTTTCGAAATCTTGGTTTTATCGGGATTGAAAAGGCGCAATTGCTTCTCGTATAAGCTGTAAACACCTTTGAATGAATGTCCGCCACTGATAGGCCAACTGAGTGGTCTTACCTGGATTTGCAGCTTTTCTTCCAATTCATCTAGCAAGTCGAACGCATCCTGACCCTCTAAGTCCATTTTATTGACGAAGATGATCACAGGTGTCTTACGCATGCGACACACTTCCATCAATCGCTCAGTCTGGGCCTCGACGCCTTTGACGCAATCAATCACTAGGATTACGCTATCTACCGCAGTTAATGTGCGGTAAGTATCCTCAGCAAAATCGCGGTGACCGGGCGTGTCAAGGAGATTGATCAAGCGTTCTTTGTAGTGAAACGCCATAACCGAGGTGGCTACAGAAATGCCTCGCTGCCGCTCAATTTCCATGAAATCGGAAGCTGCGGTTTTGGTGATTTTATTGTTTTTTACCGCACCGGCAGTTTGAATCGCCCCTCCAAACAGGAGGAATTTTTCGGTGAGCGTGGTTTTTCCAGCATCAGGGTGACTGATGATGGCAAACGTTCTGCGCTTTTTTATTTCTTCTTGAATCAATGCCATTGCGGGGCGAAATTACAAAGCAGAACGTCGAGAATGTACCAATAGGTCTTGCCATTGTTGAACAGCCTTCATGCGGCTAAATTGTTCGAGTTGTTCAAGCGTTGGCATAGGCCAAGGGGCTGGATCTGCAAGAGAACGCGCTAGCTCCTTAAAGTCGCCCGAGGAATAAAGCT
Source organism: Flavobacteriales bacterium UBA1531 (assembly GCA_002323795.1). GTDB lineage: Bacteria > Bacteroidota > Bacteroidia > Flavobacteriales_D > Sanyastnellaceae > UA16. Next base: position 2,626 of record DCPZ01000103.1, read on the forward strand.
TACCTCTGCTTCCATATCCCAGCAATTCTGGCGTGCCGCCTGAGTTCGTTCCAATCACTGGAACGCGTCGAGCCATGGCTTCAATGGTGACCATTC
>DCPZ01000025.1 GCA_002323795.1 Flavobacteriales bacterium UBA1531
GTGTGGAGTACACCGAGGGTGGAGAGTTCACAATCTTTCTGGACAATGCGGCGGGTTGCGACAGTGTGGTCACGTTGAAATTGGATCTGGAGTTCGTTGGATTAGAGGAGTCGTTGGCTGTGGAGTCCTGGAGTTTTTATCCGAATCCTGTTACCAACCAACTGTCGATTGATCTCTCGAAATGGGAGGAAGGGGGAGCGGCGCTGCTGACCAATGCCATAGGGCAGGTCATTTGGGAGCAACAAGTCCGAGGTATCGCAATTATCGACGTTTCGGCCTTTGCACGTGGCGTCTATACGGTCGAGGTGCGGGGTCTCAAGACGCGCGAGCGCCAAACGGTTATCCTGAGGTAATTGCGAGAAGTTTCTCATTCTCAGCGGCAGTGACGCAGGGGAAGCCACGAAATTAGCTTGGGTATTGCAAGGGGCCTCGGATGCTTTTTCTTGGACTCCACTTCGGGTCTAATCCCGACGATAAATTTTCTCGATGGTGCCGTTTTCATAGCGCCTGATGTACAGTTGTTTCGTTTCGAGAAACTGGACTTCTCGCCCCATCATATCGAAGGTTTGTGAAACATGACCACGTGCTCCAAAACGTTCCGGTCGCTGGAGGGAAAGGCTTGTGGCACCCAACGGCTGCTGTTGGGTGACGCAATGCACCATGCCGCCCCATTGCAGCATGTTTTGACAGTTGATGCCAACGGCCGTCCGCTCAGGGTAAAGCCCTTGTATGATTTCGAGTGCCACGGAGTCCATGGAATCATCGTAGTCAGGGACAAGTACGACGGAATTGCCTACGTAGTAGTTGACGTATGAGCTGCGGAAGCCAATGCTCTGACCCCAAGTGGTTTGGACCGGTTCCTGCGTCAGCGGCAAATTGACTCGGGAATAAGGAAGGCCGTTGGCATTGATAGCTTGATCAATGATGTTGCGGTCTTCAGAACTGACATACCAGTAGGCCAGGTCGGCGTCATTCATGGTCACTAGGGTGTGGCCGCCAACAAATTTCACAAAGCCGTCGATGTGCTGGTCCGTTATGTCTTCGTTTCCTCCGAATTGCCCGTCCAACCAGATGACCTGTTCAACCCCGAGGTAGGTAGTGAAATACGCCTCAATTTCACTTTCGGTGAGATCAGGATTTCGATCTGCACCTGTGATGGAGGAGCGAGTGGCCATGAGGGTTCCGTGCCCATCGACTTCGATGGCACCACCTTCTAAGACCATGGCGCTCAGGTCGATCACCGGGAGGTCCAAGTCCATTGCAACAGCAAGCGGAACGGCATCGTCCAACGCGAATGGCGCGTCACCGCCCCATCCGTTGAACCCCCAATCCAAAACAACCCACTGCCCGTCTGCGCCCTGGGCGAAAATTGGGCCGTTGTCTCGGATCCAAAAGTCATCAGTCGGGCACAGCAGGAAATCAATTTGACTAAGATCGACCTCAGCGTTTTCGAGGAGTTCAGTGATGTGAACTGCCTCGTCTTCGTTGTAGGCTACGATGTGAACGCGTTCACCGGAGGACAGTGCGGCTGTCATTTGTACCCAACTGGATTCCACGTCCTCTGCGCCCGAACCATAGGTATAGTTGTGAGGCCATTGCAGCCAAGTTCCCTCGTGCATAAAGTCTTCGTTCGGCATGGTGTATTGTGCCCAACACTGGACAGCACTCGTTTCCAGGAAAAGAATTGAGACAAAAGTTAGAAGTATTCTCATTGCTGCAATATAGAATGACTTACTCCATCCTCGCTGGAGCAAGTGCAGTGCTCATTTTGGTTTTGATATTGGACTTTGATGATGCCGAAAGAATAGGATGTAAATCGGTTCATACCGGTGTGCTCGTTCCGAAATCTTAACTTCAGATCGGCAGTGGAGATGTTAAGGATTCAATTTTTGAGCGAAAACGCACTATCCTTGCTTTATGTTACAATTAATACAATTCCGGTGGCTGGCCGTTTTTTTGGGTTTGCTTCTCATGGCCCCTAATTCAATGGCGCAAGAGGATACGGGCTCATCGCCCCAAGAGAGGCGTTACGTCTGCATAACGATGGTCACACAAGTCTTGAGATGTGGATATTTAATCGACGATAATGGAAGGGAGATTACATTGGAAACACCAGAAATCGGTGTGATTATTCTGCCCAAAAGCGATGTGATTTCGATACAGGATGCGCCGATAGGAGCGCGTTCGCAGAGCATGAACCCATCGAGTCAGCGGGCTCAACAAAGCATTCTCAATCCGGACCGTGCCCCTCAGTCTTCGAGGTACTTTTTTGCACCTTCGGCACTGCCTATGGAGCAAGAAGAGGGATATGCACATTTAAATCCGCTCCTCTTAAACGTAACTGGCCAAGTGACCGAGAACCTGATGCTCGGAGGCGCACTTTCGTGGGTCGGTTTCGGAGCGACATTGAAGGCATCTGCCAAATTAAGTGATGAAGTGTATGCATCCGTTGGTGCGATGGGCTTAGTTGGATTTTATAACTTGGGCCCTACCTTTTTTCCGTTTGTGAACTTGACCAGGGGAAACCAAAACAACCACCAGTCCATCGCTTTTGCGGCCTTGAATTTTGACGGTCAAGTTTCACCAATGATCAATTTCAGTGCATGCAAAGAGATCAATCCAAGGGTTTGGCTCATCACTGAAAATTACTACTTCGCAGACCCCATGCTTTTCAGCGAACAGTTACTGATTTCTGTTGGCGGCCGGTGGTGGAAGAGCAACCGGAACAGGTTGGGAGAGTTTGCTTTGATGATGATGATTACCGAGGATGGGGAGGCAATTCCGATACCTTGGTTTGGGGCAACGTGGCCTTTCTAAAGTCCAGATAGTTTTTATAGTTTGGGCTCAAGCTGAGACATTAGGGGCTCTGGGCCGGCATTTTTGCAGTCAATTCATTCGTCACTTTTCGCAATGGGGCTGGCCTGAGCGCGGTACAGGAATCGCCAAATGGTCCAAGTTAACGGTTTATAATAAAGCAGCTAGCCGCTCCGCTTCAGCAACCGCGTGGGTAATGGAAACACCACTAGCTCCCCATCCAACGTAGGAGCAGTTCAATGGATTTTGCGTGATTTTCATCATGTGTCCCGGCCTGTAAGTCGGGATTTTTCGAGTGCCGATGCAACTGAAAATGGCAGGATTGGCGGCAAGTAATTGCTCAGCGCAGGTAAGCACCGATTCCTTCGATTGATTCCATCGCGTGTGTGGAACCATTAAGCGAAAGAGCCTATGATCGTCTGGGGCACGTTTTGCGCTGTGACAGTCGCTTTCGTGCAAAATTCCACTTATTGGATATTTCTCATCAGGAATTAATGTGCCGTAGCCCACTTCGATATGGCTGACTTGGCTTTCATGATAACCGATCGCGAACACTGAAATTTCAGTCATTCCCCCGTCTATCAGCTTTCCTGGTGCGGACCAAACGACTGCAGACTGCGGAATGTGGAAGTCTCGCGCAATCTCATCGGCACTGGACGGCTTGGAATTCAATTTGATCGTTACGTTCTCAAGGCTTTCCAGTTTTTCCGTTAATGCCTCAATGAGTGTAGACATGCCATCTTGAAAAGATGCCAGGGTTCCATTTTTAGGCGTAAAAATTGGATAGGTTGATTTGATTTTTCGCCTGAGAAAGGCTGCAGGTAACGGCGGTTTACCACCGAATCCTGTAATCGACGGTATTAAGAAGTCGGCATCAACATTTGAAGCCCGGTCATTCACGATGCCGAGACAAAGAGCATCCGAAATTTCGGTATTCGGTATTGTCTCTGCGACTGATTGTCCACCTAATCTTGACTTTAAGATGGCCCTCCGCAGTTTAAAGGGGCCGATTTTAAATAGAGACAAAAAGGACAATTTATGCGGCACGTCATTTATCAAAATCCACCTTGCTTTTGCTTTTGGATTTGATGACTTAAACGAGTCTGATAAACCTAGGTCCTCGACGAGCCTCCAGAAAGAAGGGTGCGGCCTAGCTGCATTCACTGCCACATCGCAGATCCATTCTCCATCACGCCATGTCTTGATTACTCCTCCAAGGCAATTGTTCTTTTCTAAAACAACAATTTCGATATCCGGTCTTTTTTCTGCAATTCGATAAGCGCAGCACAACCCTGATAAGCCGCCGCCGACAATTACGATTTTGTTTGATTTACCGAAATCAGAATTCACGAGCAGTGGACGCCGCATTTCATCACCGTAACGGAGCCAATCGGACTTGCTTTTTTGCCTTCTATCTAACGCTTTTACCATGAAATTACCATTGCACCTATTTCATAACCGTTGGAAAGTGATTTTGATTCAAATAGGTCACCACCTCCTCAACGCGCACCCACTCCGCTTCATGAGACGTTAGATAATTGCCGTACCATGGACGGGTTTCATTCGCATCAGTGACTCCAAAAAGACCTAAAACTGGAGCTCCGAAAAAAGATGCGAGATGCATGGCGCCACTGTCATTGGTGAGGACACAATCAGCAAGACGCATCACAGCTGCTGTAATGGGGAGGTCCGCAGCAATAACCGGTTTTCCAGGGTACTCTTTTTGAAAGCGAGCCTTGTCACCTTTTGCCACAACACCCAGTATTGCTCTACCCTCGTAACTCTCTATAAAATCATTCCAGTAAGGCCATTCCTTATTCTGGCCCTTGTGCAGGTTGGCAGCGTACGGGCAAACGACAATGAAGGGTTCATCAAGGACATCCTTCACTAAATTCTTTGCGATGTATTGGCTCTCTGGATCGACCGGAATAAAGCCATCTTCAGCTTTTAGCGTGTTAACGTCCTCGATGAAAGATCTACCCAGATCGCAGTATTGCTCTACACGATGCATGTTGGAGCTAATCGGGATGCGATGAGAACACAGAAAGTGATGACCGATGGACGGTAGTCTCGCAATCTTTGTTGGCAATAGTGCTGACAAGGAGGATGGACAGAGAATAGCACGAGAAAATCCTTCGTCACGGTATCGACGAGCTAACCAAAACGCATCTCGTATTCGAGAATCACCGACCACGGAGAAATTGGTTGCTGAAAAAATAGCTTGCGCCGCTGGATGTCCGAAACATGTAAAGTCAACTCCGGCATTGGATAGTCGCAATAGCAGAGGATATGTCATAAGGGTATCTCCAAGCCAATTTGGCAAACGGATAGCCAACTTTTCGTATCGTTGATTCTCGGCCACTCTTCACATTATTGTCAACACGTTCGACCTCGACATAAGAAGAGGCAATTTATGAAATCTGGCTAAAGCATGGAGATATGAGACTATGAATTACATGGATTTTTGCTGACACAGCGTCACAATGAAATGACCAAATAAAAGGCGCACTTGTAGAGTTCATATATGAATTTATTTACACCGAGGTCGGTTTTTTTGCGGTGCTTGGACAATGGCTCAAGAGTAGCTGAAGAATATCGTCCAGGCCTCGGAGTCTTTTCTGGAAAGCCCTTCTAACCTCATTCCAACTTTCGAATTTGTTACATGTACAAATTGGCAGTACTTTCACCGCCATCTAACTTTATCTACATGAAAAATATCTTGACTTTGTGTTCTGCGATTCTGCTAATCGTTGGTTGTAACCAGAGCACTGTCGACTGTCCTGAAGTTGACATGTCTACGTACGAAAAGAACCAGGCTACAGTGGAGCGAATGTTCGCTGGTTTTCAAGCCGGCGAAATCGACCCTTCCATTTATGCTGCAGATTTCACTGATGTCGGCACCGGGTTCAATGAAGTCGATCGGAGCAAGGAAGAAGCCATTGAGCAGTACGGGATGTTCACATCTCTTTTGAGCATGGATCTCCAGGAATCGGTGTACCTCCCGGGCGTTGACTCGGTAAACTTTGAGGTTGACGGCAGCGTCCGATATTATGGTCAATGGCAGATGCAGATGGGCGAAGCAACCCAACAGCTAATGGCATATGGAAGTTTTGAATTCAACGAGGCAGGTGAGATGACCAATCTCGCGCATTATGGTGACTGGACTGCGACGTTCAATGCACTACTAGTGGAAAATCCGGAGATTATGGAGCAAATGATGCAAGCGGCTGAGTAAGCCCGATGCAAATTGCTGTTAGCAGTATAAGCCTAATAGACTACCTAGAAAATCCTCGTCCCAGCAATGGTGGCGGGGATTTTCATTTTGCGAACAAGCGCAATGATTCAATGTATGTGCAACAACCTAAATCTTATTTGGCACTAGTTCTTGAGGAATCGCAAAACTTGTGTATCGCTGTCGCTCTGCTTCAATTGCACCGCGTAAATACCATCAGGTATATTGGACACATCTAGGTTGCCATTGCCCACACCACTTTGCTGATGAACCACCTGCCCCTGCAGGTTCAGGATGTCTACTTCCCATGCGTCGTCAGCACGGAAGCCTTGGAGCTGGGCGGTGGTGAAGACTGGATTGGGGAAGATGGAGATGGATCGATCGGTCGACTCCGCTTCTGTGACACTCGATGCAGTGCTTTCGCAAATCACGTAATTCAGTGTGCTTGGTGGAGCTTCGTTGGTGTTCGTTTCATCAATGATGATGTCGCCTTCAGGATTCTTTACCGTGTAGCCGCATTGCGTGGGGTACACCACAGGTGAGCTGACGAGGAAGTCCACTTCCCCTTCTTCAACAGTAACCATGACGGTTCGGGTGGAGAATCCTTGGTAATCCGCGTACCCGTCTCCGTCAAAATCTGGGTTGAAGAAGATGTTGGCTTCAAGGCCCGATTCGGAGAAGACACCCATGTTGCCTCCATACCAGCCGTCGTATGAGTTGTCGGTGAAGGTGATTTCGATGAGGCCGCAGCTGGGTTCCTCTTCACAAGGATTGAGGCCGTAGACACTGATGGGTGTCCCACTGCTGCTGAAAACGATGGTGCCGTTTTGGTCGGTGACGCTGTAACCATGGTATTGGCCCCATCCCGCGTTATTATACACGACATCAATTCGGCTTCCTTCATCCACGGGGATGGAGAACGACTCGCTGCCGACGGTCATCATGGTTTCAGCCGCAATTTGACTCCCGTTTGCAAACACATGAAGCGAAGAGCCTTCCCAACCGTTGGGGCCGCCATTGCCACACGTCATGGTGACGGTCCACGCACCGCACGTCCCTTCCGGATCGGGAAAGTCAAAGGGCATCACTTCACTCAACGAATGCACGACCCCATTGTACGCCAGCATGTCGGCTTGGATGACAGGGGCGGTGTTGGCCTGGACCCCGTTATCATCAATAGTGATGTTGACGGTGCCCGAGTTGTCGTACGAGGCCAAATTCATCCCGTTGAAGAGGTCAGTACTTTCGTAGACACCGGGTACGATGTGGGCGTCCAGGATGTTGTCAATGAATTGAGACCCGAGCAAGGCG
>DCPZ01000024.1:0-19493 GCA_002323795.1 Flavobacteriales bacterium UBA1531
AACGAATGCGACAAATTTCTATTAAACCTCGGTCAAACCGTGTTTTATACAACGTAACCATCGGTATAAACCCCACGAAAATCGAGGAATGGAAGCGTTTTATGCGTGAAGATCACCTCCCAAAAATTCTGGGAAGCAATTGCTTTGAGAGCTACCGAATGTGTAGAATCGTCGACGAACAGGCCGATTCGACAACAATTGCGGTGCAGTATATCGCGAATAGCCTTGAAGACTTACAGAAATACCACGCAGAACATGCCCCGAAGCTGCAACAAGAACATCTCGCCAAGTTTGGAAGTGATGCCATCGCTTATCGTTCGGTTTTGAGCATTTTAGAAGAGGGTGTGTGGGAGGAAAGCTAAAGGACGGCTGAGACCATCTCCATTCAAGCTAACTTGCCCTCTCGAGTATCATGAAGCGAAAAATAGTCAGCCCCAAAAAACATTTAGGCCAGCATTTCCTCAAAGATGAAGCGACTGCTCTTCGCATTGCACAGTCCGTTCAATGCGACGGGAATCAAGCATTCATTGAGGTAGGTCCTGGAACTGGAGCACTCACCACACACTTGGTCCAACGATTCAGTTCCAACCTCATTGCACTTGATGTCGACCAAGAAAGCATCGATCACTTGCGCAACGAAGACTGGATTGCATCAACACACATTCTTAACGCGGACATCCTTAAGGTGCCTCTTGAACAACTGACTTCAAAACAAGAAGTGGTCATCGTCGGTAACTTTCCGTATAACATCAGCTCACAGATTTTATTTCGTGCACTTGATTGGCGAGAAAACTGTGTAGAGTTGGTGGGAATGTTCCAAAAGGAAGTCGCTGAACGGGTCTGCGCTGCGCATGGCTCAAAAGTCTATGGGATATTGAGCGTATTGCTGCAAACGTATTATGACGCTGAGTATCTCTTCACTGTGCCGCCCCATGTGTTCATACCACCGCCAAAAGTTCAGAGCGGTGTGATTCGATTGGTCAAAAAGCCTGTGCACCCAGAGGGGATCCCTTACAAACATTTGAAGCGCGTCACAAAAGCCGCATTCAATCAACGACGCAAAACCTTACGAAACGCACTTCGATCAGGGGGGCTGGATATATCCAATGTTGACAAAGCCTTTTTGACACAGCGCGCTGAGCAGTTATCTCCTGATGAATTCGCTACCTTGGCCGGCTCTATTCCCTCGGATTGAGCGTAACAAACGGTTGCTCTTTTCGTACATTCGTTTTAACACCGCAATGACCGGTGCATTGCAGAATGTCGAAAGCCATTACACTTCAAGAGTTCATCATGGACTCCCAAGCAGAGTTCCCGTTTGTATCGGGACAGCTAACCCGCCTGCTCTCGGACATTGGTGTCGCAGCCAAAATCGTCAACCACCAAGTAAATAGAGCGGGGCTCGCGGGGATCCTTGGCCAGTCCGGGTCGCAGAATGCCCACAATGAAGATCAACAAAAACTGGACGTGTTTGCTGACAGCACCTTCATGCGCATATTAACTGCAGGCAAATCCGTCGCAGGAATCGGCTCCGAAGAGCAGGACGACTACATCTTGTGCCACGATCACGGCAAAGAAGGCAAATATGTCGTGATGATCGACCCACTGGATGGAAGCTCAAATATTGATGTCAACGTTTCCATCGGAACCATTTTTAGCATTTACCGCCGCGTGACCCCTTTAGGTGCACCGCTCAGCGACCAAGATTTCCTCCAACAAGGCACAGAGCAAGTCGTCGCAGGCTACATTTTGTATGGATCGTCTACCATGCTTGTTTACACGACAGGAACAGGTGTCAATGGATTTACTATGGATCCAGCAATCGGAGAGTTCTTTCTCTCTCACCCCGCCATGAAATTCCCGGAAACCGGAATGATCTATTCCATCAACGATGCCCTGCTCGATGCATCACCTCCAGCAGTGCAAAAATTCATTGGCGGCTGCAGAGAAGCACAAGGCCTCGGTTTAAAAGCGCGTTACATCGGTAGCCTCGTAACAGATTTTCATCGCAACCTCATCAAGGGTGGGCTCTATTTGTATCCCAGCACCAAAAGCAACCCTGAGGGGAAATTGAGACTGATGTATGAATGCAATCCACTGGCATTTATTGCACAGCAAGCCGGAGGACACGCAGAAGACGATAGCTCCAACATCCTTGACATTCAACCAACCTCACTGCACCAGCGATCCCCGTTTTATGTGGGAAGCTTGAATATGATTCAGGGCCTTCGTTCCTGTTGGATGTCAACTGCAGACCCCAAGTGAGGACAGAACCCTCCTTGCTACTAACTTCGCACCTGCAATTTCACGCCAACAATGCGGGTCGACGAACTTATTCAATTTTACAGGGCCGATGCCCGTGCTCAATTATTGAAGCGAACTTGGAGCCAAGACGGATCCAAAACCGAACTTAAGGGCATTGTCGGCTCTGCTACGCCGCTTCTCGCGGCTTCACTATTTCGTGAAGCGGACGATTCGGAATCACTGGTCAATCAACCGAGCCACCTTTTCATTCTGGACGACAAGGAAACAGCCGCATATTTTTTGAATGACTTGGAGCAACTGTTAGGGAAATCACACCGGATTTTATTTTTCCCACGTTCGGCACGCGTCCCCTACCAAGAAGAGGTGACTGAAAACGCTAACATTGCAATGCGAGCTGAGGTGCTCAACGAAATCAACCGTGACGGAAAGGGATTGGCCATTGTCACCTTTGGAGAGGCATTGGCTGAACAAGTAATCAGCCAAAGAGAGCTCTCGGAGCAAACATTTGCGTTAGCCTTGGGTGAAAAATACACGATGGACTTCTTGGATGAGGTCTTCATTGAATATGGATTCAGCAAAGTCGACTTTGTTTATGAACCAGGGCAATACGCTGTGCGTGGTGGAATTGTGGATGTTTTTTCATTTTCGTTTGATCATCCCTATCGCATTGAGTTCTTTGGCGATGAAGTGGAATCCATCCGAAAGTTCGATCCAACCAATCAGCTGAGCATCAACAAGATGACAAAGGCTGTTGTGGTCCCAAACATCGGTGATCAGGCGCTGCATGAAGCCGTCGAGCCATTTTTCAATTTCATTCCCGCAGACACTCGGGTCTGGGTGGCTGATGCCGCGCGATGCGAAAAGCAACTCGAAAAGGCCATGGAAAAGGCAGAAAAAGCCTTTGAGCGGGTGGCTTCTGAGTTAAATTTCACTCCGCCAGATAAACTATACCTCGATCCTTCAGGGTTGCAAAAACTCCTGCGCCCATTCCATGTCATCGAATTCGACGGCGGAACAACCTTTCCCAATCGCGTCGTCATCGAATGGAATATGATTCCGCAGCCTAGCTTCAATAAGAATTTTGATATGATCACCTCCAACTTGCAGGCCAATGACCGGCAAGGGTATCACAATGTGATTGTTGCCGGTCAGGCCACTCAAATTGAGCGTCTGCACGACATCTTTGCTGATCGGGAAGAAGATGTGCCGCATCATCCCATTCCACTAGAACTGAGCAACGGATTCGTAGACAAGGATTTAAAGCTACTCGTGTACACGGACCACCAACTGTTTGAGCGTTACCACCGCTTCCGACTCAAGGAAGGGTTTCGTAAAAACAAACAGGCCTTGACGCTTAAGGAACTGATGGCCCTCGAACCCGGGGATTATGTGGTGCACATCGATCATGGAATTGGGGAGTTTGGTGGGCTGCAAAAGATTGACGTCAACGGAAAAGAGCAAGAGGCCATTCGCCTGAGCTACAAAGGCGGCGATGTGCTCTATGTGAACATCCATTCGCTCCACCGAATTGCGAAATACACGTCGAAAGAGGGTACATTACCAAAAATCAGCAAACTCGGCACGGGAGCATGGGCAGCAACAAAGGCCAAAACCAAGACTCGAGTAAAAGAACTGGCTTTTGACCTTCTCAAACTGTACGCCAAACGAAAAAACTCCAAAGGGTTTTCGTTCTCCCCCGACAACTATATGCTCCATGAATTGGAAGCAAGTTTTATGTTCGAAGAGACTCCTGATCAACACTCTGCGATTGAAGCGGTCAAAAAAGACATGGAAAGACCCATTCCAATGGACCGATTGGTTTGTGGCGATGTTGGATTTGGTAAAACCGAGGTCGCCATCCGAGCGGCCTTCAAAGCCGCTGCAGACGGCAAACAAGTAGCCGTTCTGGTTCCAACGACTATTTTATCCATGCAGCATTTTCGGAGCTTCTCACGGCGCCTCAGGGATTTCCCCGTAAGCGTTGATTACATCAATCGATTCAAAACAGGAAAAGCTCTTAGCGAGACATTAAAAAAGCTCGAAGCTGGCCAAGTCGATATCCTCATAGGCACCCATGCCCTTGTGGGAAAGCGTGTCAAGTTCAAAGATTTGGGTTTGATGATTATCGACGAGGAACAAAAATTTGGTGTGGCAGTAAAGGATAAGCTCAAAACCTTACGTGCAGATGTAGATGCGTTGACCCTCACCGCTACTCCCATCCCACGAACACTTCAATTCAGCCTGATGGGCGCTCGCGATCTCAGCACCATAGCCACGCCTCCGCCCAATCGTCAGCCGGTTGAAACGCACTTGGCCTCGTTCAGTGAGGATGTGATTCGCGACGCAATAGCTTACGAAATTAGCCGTGGCGGCCAAGTTTATTTCGTCAATAACCGCGTCAAAAACATCCAAGAAGTATCCGGAATGATTACAAGACTCATTCCTGATGCGAGAGTCTGCATTGGTCATGGCCAGATGGATGGAAAGCAACTCGAGGATGTCATGGCTCAGTTCATCGAAGGAGCTTTTGACGTACTCGTCGCCACGACAATCATTGAGTCAGGAATCGACATTAGCAATGCCAATACGATGATCATCAACGATGCACATCAATTCGGTCTTAGCGACCTGCATCAATTGCGTGGTCGCGTTGGACGGTCGAATAAGAAGGCCTTTTGCTATTTGCTTGCGCCGCCCATTAGTTTGCTTCCGGACGAGAGCCGAAAACGACTTCAAGCCATTGAACAATTCAGTGATCTCGGCAGTGGAATTCAAATCGCCATGCGAGACCTCGACATCCGCGGGGCAGGAGACCTATTAGGTGGCGAGCAGAGCGGATTCATCTCTGAACTTGGCTTTGAGATGTATCAAAAAATCCTAGCTGAAGCTGTGCAAGAGCTGAAAGAGGAATCCTTCTCGGAATTGTTTGAAGAAGAACGCAAAGCCGATCGTCGCTACGTGACCGAAGCCGCGATTGAAACCGATTTTGCCTTGATGATTCCCGATCATTATGTGAACGATATCCCAGAACGCATTTCGCTTTACCGCGAACTTGACGACCTCGACCACGAATCAGAATTGGCCGCATTCAAAGAGCGTCTGGAAGATCGCTTCGGCCCCTTACCTCAAGAAACTGATGCTTTGATTGATACGATACGATTGCGTTGGCTAGCCGAGTTCTTGGGGATGGAGAAAATCGTTCTCAAAGGAGGAAAGCTGATTGCCGCCTTCATCGCAAATGAAGAAAGCTCTTTCTTCCAAGGCACCACGTTTGCAAGGATTTTAAACTACCTAAAGCAGCACGCGAAAGACACCAAAATGTACCAGCGCAATGGTGCTTTGCGAATGAGCATTGAAGGCATTCAATCAACACTGGCGGCATTGCGCGTGCTCGAAGATATCGCCGGACTGCGCGCTGAAGAAGCGGCCCCCAAATATGAATCGCCCGTCGGCTAAAAACGATTTTCATGACAAATGACGACGTCCTTCCTGTGATGACTTTTCGCAAGTTGGAAGACTTCAAAGAGGGGCAGATCTTATTGGTCGACAAGCCCCTTGAATGGACCTCATTTGACGTGGTCAATAAAGTCAGAGGACATTTACGCCATGCACTTAATTTGAAAAAAATCAAGGTCGGCCATGCAGGCACACTCGACCCATTGGCTACTGGTGTTTTGGTTGTTTGCACAGGCAAAGCCACCAAGCGCATTGAGACGCTTCAAGCACAGGATAAGTCGTACACTGCCACCATCCGACTCGGCGCTCATACGCCTTGTCTCGATGCGGAATTACCTGTAGAACGCTGGATTGATGCTTCGCACTTATTGCCCAAGGAAATCAACGCTGCTGTCGCCTCACTCTGTGGTTCGGTGCAGCAACTCCCTCCTCGGTACAGTGCAAAAAAGGTCAATGGCCAAAAAGCTTATGCCGTGGCTCGAAAAGGAGGAGAAATAGAACTAAGGCGTGCTTCAATCGAAATCAAAAAGATGAAAACGAGGACCATCCAGCACCTCGAAATCGACGGTCATCCCGTGGTGGAAGTCGACATAGAAATCGATTGCACCAAGGGCACATACATTCGTTCGATTGCTCGAGATCTTGGCGAAAAATTGGGAGTTGGCGGTCATTTGACCGCATTGAGGAGAACGCTGAATGGACCCTATGCGATCACGGAATGCGTTCAACTTCCCGACCTTATTGAAGTCATCGAATCACTTCCACAAGCCGATCAATAACTTACGGTTGACCTTTGACTACGAATTCATTAAGTTTGCCGACCATTTACACGCGCCTCGGAAACCCGATTTTTTATGAAATTATCCTCCTTCAAGTACGACATTTCGCCCGATTTCATTGCCCAAAACCCCCTGGACAACCGTGATGACAGTCGCCTCATGGTCGTGGACAAAGACAAGGGCACCATTGAGCATAAAATGTTCAAGGATGTTTTGGATGAATTCGATGAAGGTGACGTTTTCGTGGCCAACGACACGCGCGTATTTCCGGCGAAACTTTACGGTAATAAAGAAAAGACTGGTGCCGTCATCGAAGTTTTCTTGCTGCGCGAATTGAATCGAGAAAGCATCCTGTGGGATGTGTTGGTCGATCCCGCCCGAAAAATCAGAATTGGCAACAAGCTCTATTTTGGTGAAAACGACGAATTGGTCGCAGAAGTCATTGATAACACCACGTCCCGCGGCCGCACTTTGCGGTTTTTGTTTGATGGTTCGTACGAGGAGTTTATGGCTGTGATTTTTCAGTTGGGTGAGACGCCTTTGCCCAAATACATTGAGCGTCCCGTGGGTCCAGAAGACCGCGAGCGGTTCCAGACGATTTACGCGAAGAACCTGGGTGCTGTGGCCGTGCCTACTGCAGGCCTGCACTTCTCCAAACAATTGATGAAGCGATTGGAGATCAAGGGCATCGACATGACCTACCTCACGCTGCACATTGGACTCGGCACGTTTCGGCCTGTCGAAGTGGAAGACTTGACCAAACACAAGGTTGATTCGGAGCAATTGATCATTCCAGAAAGCTGCGCCGATCGGGTAAACCGAGCCAAAGAAGAAGGCAAGCGGATTGTTTCTGTAGGTGCAACTGCGATGCGTGCCATGGAGACTTCTGTGAGCACAACGCAAACGTTGAAGCCATACAACGGATGGACCAATAAATTCATCTTCCCAAAGTATGACTTCAAGATTTCAGATGCCCTCATCACCAATTTCCACACGCCGCAAAGCACGCTATTGATGTTGAGCTCTGCTTTTGCCGGTCACGACTTGGTCATGGAGGCTTATGATCAAGCGATGAAAGAAAAATACCGCTTTTTCGCCTACGGCGATGCCTTGCTCATCAAGTGACATCCACTCCTGCAGGAAGTCTTTTTTCGCCCTTTAGAGCATTTCATGAAATTTGTGCGAACTTCAGACTCAAATTTTGAGTTAACTCGTCATGAATAATCTCTTTAAAAAACCTTTTGCCATGCTCGGCGCAGCGGCAATTGTAGCCGGTTCCCTCTTTATCAGTGCGGGACTGCCAGTAAACGAACCACAACCTGAACTCGCTATTGGCGCCAAGGCACCTTTGGCCGATGCAGCGATGACAAGTGCTGACGGCACCATGATGACCCTAGAATCAGCCGCTGGTCCAAACGGGCTGCTTGTTGTATTCAGTTGCAACACCTGCCCATTTGTGGTCGGAAACGGTACGAAAAGTGATGGATGGGAAGGGCGTTACAACAGCACCAATCAAGCCGCTGAGCGCATGGGCATCGAAATGGTTTTAGTCAATTCCAATGAAGCCAAACGCGATAACCACGACAGCTTGGAAGCCATGCAGGAGCGCGCCAAGTCGGAAGGTTACGAAATGCCTTACCTGCTTGATAAGGCCCACCGCATCGCAGATGCTTTTGGAGCGCTCAAAACCCCTCATGTCTACTTGTTTGACAAGAATATGACATTGGTATACCGAGGGTCCTTAGACGATAATGTCAGCGACGCAAACGCGGTTCAAGACAATTACATCATGGATGCCATGACCTCCTTGAAGCGAGGAAAAGCATGCGATGTTGCCGAAACAAAAGCCATCGGCTGTTCCATCAAGCGAATGCATTAAGCGTTAAAGCGGTAAGTTACCGTGCTTTTTGCGCGGCAATTGATCCACTTTGTTTTTCAGCATTTCAAAAGCGCTGATCAGCTTGGCCCGGGTGTTACGCGGCAAAATTACTTCGTCGACGTAGCCTCGGGCCGCTGCATTGTACGGGTGGGCAAACAACTCCGCATATTCTTTCTCCTTTTCCTCCCACACAGCTTTCGAATCGTCGGCATTGGCAATTTCACGTTTGAAGATGATCTCTGCCGCACCCTTGGCTCCCATCACGGCAATTTCAGCCGTTGGCCAAGCATAAACCAAGTCTGCGCCAATGTGCTGGCTGTTCATTACATCGTAGGCTCCACCATAAGCCTTGCGCGTAATGACGGTGATTCGGGGTACAGTCGCTTCACTGAATGCATAAAGCAACTTGGCTCCATTCGTAATGATTCCATTCCACTCTTGATCCGTCCCTGGCAAAAACCCTGGAACATCCTCAAAGACCAATAGCGGTACATTGAAAGCATCGCAGGTTCTCACAAAACGTGCGGCCTTGGTCGACGCTTTGATGTCCAATACACCGGCAAGAAACGCGGGTTGGTTGGCTACAATTCCAATGCTTCGCCCTGCCAATCGAGCAAAACCACAGACCATATTTTCGGCAAAGTCTTTTTGCACTTCAGTGAATGAGTCCGAGTCGCAAACTTCGAAGATCGCATCGCGGATATCATAAGGCTGCAATGCGCTCTCAGGAACCAATTCGTCAAGTCTAGGACGCTCCTCGTCGCTTGGCTCATAGGCCATTGCAGCAGGTTCGTCCTCGCAATTTTGCGGCAAGTACCCCAGCACCGTCTTCAAATGCTGAATCACCGCCGCCTCATTTGACGCCGTAAAATGGGTAACGCCTGATTTAATCGCATGGGTCTTGGCCCCTCCCAAATCCTCACTGGTCACTTCCTCATGGGTTACTGTCTTCACCACGTTCGGTCCGGTGACGAACATGTAGCTCGTGCCCTCAGCCATAAAGATGAAATCTGTCAACGCTGGTGAATACACTGCTCCTCCAGCACAAGGCCCCAAAATCGCACTCAACTGAGGAATCACACCGCTCGCTCGCACGTTTCGGTAAAAAATATCTGCATAGCCGCCCAAAGAGGAGACTCCCTCTTGGATTCGGGCACCACCACTGTCGTTGAGCCCAATGAGTGGCGCACCATTTTGCATCGCCAAATCCATGATTCGACAAATTTTTGCGGCATGTGCTTCTGCCAGAGATCCCCCGAGCACGGTAAAATCCTGAGAAAATACGTAGACGAGTCGACCATTGACCTGACCAAATCCGGTGACCACACCGTCGCCTAGAAACTTCTGCTTGTCCAAACCGAAGTTTGTAGAACGATGCTGCACGAGCATTCCCAATTCCTCAAAGCTGCCAGGATCCATCAGCAAATCAATTCGCTCGCGAGCGGTTAATTTACCCTTGGCGTGTTGAGCCGCGACGCGTTTCTCGCCGCCCCCTTCTTGGGCTTGTGCACGCAAATCATTGAGGCGTTTTCTGTGTTGCTCCATGGTGCTAATTTAAGGCGCTTCCGATTGGACACAATTGAATCTTTGGAGAGAATGCCGTTCAAAAATCCGATGCCAATTCCATTCGAAAAGTAGCCGATTCAATAAGTACCTTTGTACCGAAGAGCTTCGGCTCAAAATTTCACGTGAATCATGCATAGAACGCATACATGCGGTGACCTGCGCGCCGAACATGCCGGACAAGAAGTTACCCTGAGCGGTTGGGTCCAGCGCACCCGAGACTTGGGGGGAATGACCTTTGTCGATTTAAGAGATCGATATGGGCTCACCCAGCTCGCACTCAATATGGATACCGACGAAAGCCTTTGCTTAAAGGCTCGAAAATTGGGCCGAGAGTTTGTCGTGAAGGTGACCGGAAACGTGAAAATTCGGGAGTCCAAGAACGCCCAAATGGTCACGGGTGATGTTGAAATCATTGTCACAGCGCTTGAGGTCTTGAACGCGAGCAAAACCCCTCCTTTTACCATTGAGGATGAGACCGATGGTGGTGACGATCTGCGCATGCAGTTCCGTTACCTCGACCTGCGACGCAATCCAGTTCAAGCCAACTTGATGCTCCGCCATCGGCTGAGCATCGAAACGCGGAAATATTTGGATGGCATTGAATTCATCGAAGTCGAAACGCCATATCTAATCAAATCAACGCCAGAGGGCGCGCGAGACTTTGTCGTTCCATCTCGGATGAATCCGGGTCAGTTTTATGCGTTGCCGCAGAGTCCGCAAACCTTCAAGCAGCTGCTGATGGTGAGTGGATATGATCGGTATTACCAGATCGTAAAGTGCTTTCGGGATGAAGATTTACGAGCCGATCGCCAACCAGAATTCACGCAGATTGACTGCGAAATGGCCTTTGTGGAACAGGAAGATGTTTTAAAAACGTTCGAGGACATGGTCCGCCATTTGTTTCAAGTGGTCTTGGATTTTGACATCGAGGCCTTCCCACGCATGACTTACGACGAAGCGATGGAACGATACGGAAGCGATAAACCCGATGTTCGTTTTGGAATGGAGTTCATCAACTTCAATTCGGTAGCACAGGGCAAAGGCTTCGGAGTATTTGACAATGCCGAAGCTGTACTGGGCATCGTGGTACCCGGCAGCGCCGACTTCACTCGAAAACAATTGGATAAGCTGACCGATTGGGTTAAGCGTCCGCAAATCGGGGCAAAAGGGCTTGTCTATTGCAAGTGCAATGAGGATGGTTCCTACAAGTCATCCGTAGATAAATTTTTCGATAGCGAAGCGCTCGCCTCATGGGCGAATCACTCCGATGCCAGCGCCGGCGACTTGATTCTGATGCTATCGGGTAATCTCGATGAGGTGCGAAACCAACTCAATGAACTGCGATTGCACATGGGTTCTGCTCTTGGTTTGCGCGATCCCAAGAATTTTAAGCCCCTCTGGGTCATTGATTTTCCCTTGTTGGAATGGGACGAAGATTCGCAGCGCTACCATGCAATGCACCACCCATTCACATCGCCTAAACCAGAACATTTTGACCTCATCGACAGTGACCCTGGAGCGGTTAGAGCAAATGCTTATGACATGGTCATCAATGGTGTTGAAATTGGAGGGGGATCCATCCGGATTCATGATAAAGCTGTGCAGGCGCGCATGTTCGATTTGCTCGGGTTTACACCTGAAGAAGCTGAGGCACAATTTGGTTTTCTTATGAATGCCTTCCAATACGGCGCACCACCGCATGGGGGACTTGCACTTGGGTTCGATCGACTCTGCTCATTATTTGGTGGAAGTGATTCAATCCGCGATTTCATTGCATTCCCAAAGAACAACTCAGGCCGCGATGTTATGATCGATGCCCCGAGCCCCATCCACGACGAACAATACACAGAACTTTTCCTGCAGTCTACGGCTCCGGAAAAGGACCAGGAATAAACCTTCAAACGACCGATATCATGTATCCACCTGAATTAGTAGCCCCTATGAAAACCGACTTGACAGAAGTCGGAATGAACGAATTGATCACAGCAGAAGATGTCGATAACGCATTGAAGCAAGATGGCACCACTCTCATTGTGCTCAACAGCGTCTGCGGTTGTGCTGCCGGATCTATGCGACCTGGAGTAAAACTTGCCATGAAACACAACAAACTGCCAGATCACAAAACCACTGCATTTGCGGGAGTGGATAAAGACGCTGTCGACCGAGCCCGCAAATTCATGTTGCCCTACCCTCCAAGCTCTCCGTGCATTGCACTTTTCAAAGATGGACGGTTGCTGCACATGATCGAGCGACATCACATTGAAGGACGCACGGCCGAAATGATTGCGGACAACCTGAAGCTGGCTTTCGACGAATACTGCTAGGTCAAAAATGAAAGCCCCTTCGCTTTCAACTCGGTCGTCACTCTGATGCCTTGGCAGCGATGCCAATGAGATGGATTTGGGCTGATGCTTTTCGAGCACAATTCGTTCACGAAGCAGCGACCGTTTACAATTCCAGCCACTTCATAGAAGGCGCGCAAGAAGACAGCCCTTAAATTTGTTCCAGCATGGCACGTATCCTCACAGGCATTCAAAGCACGGGCGCCCCGCACTTGGGCAATTTGCTCGGCGCAATTCGCCCCGCAATTGACCTTGCGCATCAAGATGACAACGAATCATTTTTGTTCATCGCGGATATGCACTCCTTGACTCAAATCAAGGGAGGCTCAGAACTGCGTGAAAACACGTACTCGGTAGCTGCAGCGTGGATGGCTTTCGGACTAGACACCGACCGAACGGTGTTCTACCGACAGAGTGACGTCACTGAAGTGACTGAGTTGGCGTGGTACCTGAATTGTTTCTTTCCTTACCAAAGGCTTACGCTTGCGCACAGTTTCAAGGATAAATCAAATCGATTGGAAGACGTCAACAGTGGATTATTTTCTTATCCCATGCTCATGGCTGCCGACATTCTTCTCTACGATGCTGAATACGTTCCCGTCGGAAAGGATCAACTGCAGCACCTTGAAATGACCCGTGATGTTGCCAGTCGTTTCAATCACAAAATGGGCGACACATTTGTGGTGCCGAAAGAATTGATTCGGGAGGATACGCAACTGATTCCAGGCGTTGACGGTGGCAAAATGTCCAAGTCAAAAGGAAATACAATCAATGTTTTTGATGATCCCAAAGTCTTGAAAAAACACATCAATAAAAACATTATCACGAACGCAACGCCACTGGAAGACTCCAAAGAACCCAACGGATCAGTGGTTTATGAATTGTATAAGTATGTGGCAAGCGAAGCAGACGCTAAAAGCTTGGCTGCAAAACTGCGCGCCGGTGGATATGGTTGGGGACATGCAAAGAAAGATTTGCTTGAGGCACTCGTCGATGGCTTCGCGCAAGAACGTGATGAATTCAATCGCTTGATGAGTGACCGCTCAACGCTGGACGCAGAGCTCAAGAAAGGTGCTGAACGCGCTCGTCTCGTTGCTCAACCCGTTCTGGAGAGGGTGCGATCCAAAATCGGTTTTTAAAGATTGAAGGTCAATCCAGAATAGGCGCTCCATACTTGGTCTGATACTTCCGGTACAATTGACGTTGGCGATTGTCCAAATCAATCGAACGCCCTTGAATGAAGGCCTTTGTTAAATAATTTGTCCGCATGTCGAGGGCATCACCCTCTGAAATGAATAGAGTGGCGTCCTTTCCCGTCTCAAGGCTCCCGCAAAATGCATCCACACCAAGAATGCGCGCTGTACTGAGTGTGATGCTTTTAATGGCTTGTTCGTAGGTCAATCCATACGCGTGCGCTGTTCCAGCGTAAAAAGGTAAGTTCCGCGTACCCATATGCTCCATATCCCCCGCATTTTGAAGGCAGTACAACACCCCTTCATCTTCCAGCAATTTGGGCAATCGGTAAGGCAAATCCACATCGTCTTCAGCAAATCGCGGCAATGTATGCAATCGTTTGAGCATAACCGGCACATTGTTCTCACGCAAAAGGTCAGCCACCAAAGGCGCATCATACCCCCCGACGATCACAAGATTTTCAATCCCCATTTGACGCTTGAAATGAACCGATTCGGTGATTTGACGAACGTCCTGAGCGTGCACGAACAAGCGCAATGACCCGTCAAAAATTCCGCGCATCGCCTCCATGCGCAAGTCCCTCGGCGAGGTCGCCGGACGACGCTCTTGCGCCGCGTAAGCCTTAGCCTCTTCAAAGAAATGTTGGATTTCCCGAAACTGCTGGTCGTATGTTTTGCGCTTTCGAATATCAATCGTTCCATCCTTTCGGTGGCGATGATGCGTGGAGGGCCAATTTAGGTGAATGCCGTCCACCGTGCGTAATGCAGCATCCTCCCAATTCCAGCCATCGAAATGCACGATGCAACTGGAACCGCTAACAGTTCCTCCACGTGGGGTGATTTGCCCCATGAGAACTCCATTGGTTCGAACCGTGGGAGTAACCTCACTGTCAGTGTTAAAAGCAATCACCGATCGAACGTGTGGCTTATACGTCCCTACCTCGGCGTCATCTCGCGTAGCTCGCACAGCACCAATTTCCTGAAGTCCTAGCGTAGAGTTCGGGGCAATGAAGCCTGGATAAATGTGTTGGCCTTTGGCTTCAATGACTTGATCATATCGCGCCCGATCGACTGATCGCGCAAAGCCCACGTAATCTATCTTTCCATTGCTCAGTCCAATCGCAGCGTTCTCGAGCATATCCCCTGTGCCCAAGTGAGCTGTTCCATTCAAAATGAGGACGGATTCGGTTTGACTGGCAGCGGGCGTTGGCTGCGACATCGCCGCATTCCCAAACGAGATGCTGAGCAAAAGGGTGAAAATGAGTTTCCAGTTCATCGGTTCTCGTCTGTCAAGGTTTCACAATGATAATGGGTCTTCCACTGCTCTGTTGGCGCCCGGGGCGGACCGCCGGAACTTATGCCGGATTGACCTGCTAACTTCATCGCTTGAGTCAATCGAGCGCGCTCCAAACGCATCCATTCTCGCTTCTCAAGGTCCATCTCCAAGTCGAAGTACTTCACACCATCGACATACGTTTGCTGCGGACGGGCATAGACGCTCAAAGGGTGCTCGTCCCACAAGACCACATCGGCGTGCTTTCCGACCGCAATGGACCCCACGAGATGATCGATGCGCAACAATTTGGCCGGATTCAAAGTCACGAACTTCAGCGCTTCTTCCTCAGAAACACCTCCGTATTTGACCGCTTTTGCTGCCTCCTGGTTCAAGCGTCGAGCCATTTCAGCATCATCAGAATTGAATGCGGTCACAATGCCCTGGCCATGCAGCACTGCCCCATTATAAGGAATCGCATCCTTGACTTCGTATTTGTAAGCCCACCAGTCACTAAAGCTCGATCCCCCAGCGCCGTGCTTCGCCATTTTATCAGCAACCTTGTATCCTTCCAGGATGTGGGTGAATGTGTTGATCGTAAAACCCATGGAATCCGCCACGTGCATGAGCATGTTGATCTCGTCTTGCCGATAACTGTGGCACGTCACGAATCGCTCGCTGCGCAAAATTTGAGCCAACGTTTCAAGTTCCAAATCACGACGAGGAGCTGCTGATAATAAGTTTGATCGCCGTGCACGTCGACTCGCATTGCGCATCATTTTTTCGTGGTCTTTCCAGGCCTGCTCGTACTCCCGCGCCCGATAAAAGTGGTCGTAATAAACTTGCTCAACCCCCATTCGGGTTTGCGGAAATCGCGATCGATAATTGTTGCCCCAATTGCTCTGCTTCACATTTTCGCCCAATGCAAACTTGATGAAAGAAGGCGCTTCATCGAACATCATCTCTTGAGGGGAGGCCCCCCAACGGAACTTGATGATTGCACTTTGGCCCCCGATTGGATTTGCAGATCCATGCAAAATTTGCGCTGTGGTGACACCGCCTGCCAATTGGCGATAAATATTGACGTCTTCGCTATTGACCGCGGTTTCGATGCTGACTTCCGCGCTGCTCGCTTGCGTACCTTCATTGATGCCACGTGTGGCAGCGATGTGAGTGTGTTCGTCTATAATTCCAGGCGTAATATGTTTTCCTCGGGCATCAATCCGATCGTATTCTGGCGGATTCGGCCCAAAAACAGCCTTGGCATCGAGTCCAACACCCAATGCAAAAATTTCCCCGTCATGCAAGATCAAGTCTGCTCCTTCCATGACACCCGTCTCTTCGCAAGTCCAAATGGTCGCATTTTCAAACCACACCGTATTCGCCGTTGGACGTTCCTCATTTCCGTAAGCCGTAAATGGCCAAATCACCTGTCCTGAAATTGAATCTTGTGGCGACGCCATGTGTGCAGTTGTAGAATCAATTCCAATAGCCGCCTCCTGGCGGATGGCGCTCCAATCGAACCAAGTGCCATCAGATCGCTGTCCAGTGCCTTCCCAAATTCGGCTATCCATCCATGCATTACCTGTCGCGCGCCACCATCCATCAAATCCCAAAGTGTCAATTTGAAATCCCAAAGTCAGCGTCCGACCATCTTGATTGATGTCCACCTTGATTTTTGCGGAGTCAAGCATGAAATAGCCGCCAGGTGCACCCACTTCTCCCTTCACGGAAAGTGACAATACTTGATCCTCCAACGTTACGTCATAATCGCCTCTGATATCCAGAGCGTTGCGGTCGACGTAAACATTTTGCCCGCCCTGAATCCAGTGTTCCATCAGCCTTGCCTTAGCGTGGAATATGGGACCGTCAGTAACGAGAATATTGGCTTCCATTCCTGAACGCAAAGCCCCAACTCGATCTTCAGCACGCGCCATTTTCGCCGGCACCTCGGTCAAAGCGGCAAGGGCAACCTCTTCTGGCAAACCATGGCGTATTGCACTCTGAACGGCTTTTCGCAACTCGGTTGGTTGCTGTAAACCATCGGTTGTAATGGCAAATGAAATTCCCGCTTGATGCACCCGAGCCGCATTTGCTGGAGCCAATTCCCAATGCTTCAACTCATCCAATCCAATCAGCCGGCTCAAGTGCGGATCACTGACATCAAACGGCTTGGGATAATCCAGCGACAAAACAAGGGATGCTCCGATTGCCTTGACCTCGTCCAATCGTTGGTAGACGTTGTTGCCCGCGACCATGATAAATGGTTCTTTCCTTGCAACAGCAAGGCCTACATCGGCAGCGCGCAGAACATCTTCCCATCCCCCCGCTTCGAAAAAAGCCGGCAAATCCCTTTGAGCGTTGAAGGATTCCAAGGACAAATTTGACTCCAAACGTTCGTTCAAACGAGTCGCGTCTGCATACCAGTCCGCATCAAAGTGCGTTTGTTTCAACAATGCTGTCGACCCCATCAAGGAGCGCGGATAATCTTGCGAAGATGTTCCTTTTCGAAAACTGAAATGGGTCGATGCTTCAGGAACGAGAAGCGCTTTCCTCGGGTCTTCTGATAAAGCCACAAGAGCTCCTGTACCTCGCACAATACCGTCTTGAACATGAGTCAATACGGATCCAACACCGGCCTTTTGAAGCGCGATGCGCGACTTCTCTGCTTCAACCGGATTGAACAACGAAGCGGCCTGTGTTTCTGGACGAATCGCCTCATTCCAACCAAAAGCCCCTTTTTTATCGCTCAAATCTTGAGGGCCACGGTTCCAACCTTCTTGTTGCGATTTGGGCATCCCATAGGCACTGTGGACGTCAACAAAAGAAGGGTACAAATGCATCCCGCTCATGTCATGATGCACCACAGGTTCTTCTGGTTCAATGGCTGCCGAAGGTCCCACAGCTTCAATACGGCCTTGATATATGACCACCGTCGCATCTTTGATGGTTTCGGAAGCGCTCACATGGACCGTAGCATGTTCCAAAGCGGTTCGCACCAATTGCTTGTTAACCGTTCCGTTCACAGGAAAAGTTTCTTGTCCAAAGGATGGATTGGAAAAGGTCAAAAACAAGAGAACAACAGGCAAAATGGGTCCCGAGATTCGCAAATTATTCAAAACATTCATGCTTTCTGACATCTGTTGAACCTGCAATTTAAGTGTTGAGGCCTACCTTTACTACATGCCATTCCCTACTAACGTTTATGCAGAAATGACACCCAATCCAGCGGTGATGAAATTCGTAGCCGACCGTTCATTGATTGAAGGTGAATATCAAGCTGAGTTTCGCTCCAAAACTGAAGCCTCTTGGTGCTCTCCCTTGGCAGAAGAACTGTTCAATTTTCCATTTGTCAAAGGGGTTTTCATCAGCGGTTGCTTTGTCTCCGTGAGCAAAGATGAATCCCTCGGATGGGAGATGATTGTACAACAATTGCGAGAATACGTGCGTGAATGGCTCATGGAAAATGAGACCGCGGTCGATACAAAAGCATTCTTGGAGGTTCAAGAGAAATTGGAAACAGCGCAAGAAACAGAACTTGATGCTGGTGTCGCAGAGGCCAATGCTTCCGTAAATTTCATTCCTGAAGAAGAGATGCTCGCGACGGAACATGACGCTGAAATCAAGCGACTTCTGGACGAATTCGTTCGCCCAGCTGTGGAGCAAGACGGCGGAGCAATCGACTTCAAAGCTTTTAAAGAAGGGAAGGTTTACGTGCACATGCGTGGAGCATGCAGCGGTTGCCCTTCGAGCATGCAAACGCTGAAAGGAGGAATAGAACAACTGTTGACCTCCAAGCTCGAGGCGGTTGAGGAAGTGGTCGCTATCGGGGTTTAACCTATTTGGGCAGGTCTTGCTTCATTGCGCGAATTTCTGCGCGCAACGAGTCCAAAGCACCTTGGATTCGCTCCATACCCGAAAAGGCCGGCGTCGGCCAGTCAAAGGCCAAATAACCTCGAGCTCTCCAAACTTCAACAACGTCTTCCGGCCGAACGGAATACGGAGGGTAGTCAGGGTTGTCCGAAATCAGCCAAAAATCCTTGTGCTCTGAATCCAAGCGGTTTTCGATCCGCTTGAACACGACTCCATCATTGCGGGTGATGATGATGTAAGGCCTCATTCCACCTGCACGGTGCCAGTCTTCTTCGTATGTGCTCAATATGTAACTCCCACTCTGAATGGGAAGCATGCTCTCGCCTTCAATTTGAAACAATCGGTGCGTCAGTTGTGACGATACTTCAGGCAAAGGCAAATCAAAGGTAGGCAGCCCTTGAACAAACTCCGGGTCGCCGTATCCATCCAAATAACCCGCAGCGGCTTTCACAGGCACCACAGCCACTCGCTCCTCCGCATCTACCTCCCCAACTGGAACCGTCAAAACCCGCATGGATTGTCCGCGCTGGCGCTCCTCCGCAGTGTCATCACCTCTAAGCAATGCATCAACGGTTACCTCAAAAAATGCGGCCATCGCAACCACATTGAGAAGCCGAGGTTCAGCTCGTCCCTCCTCATAAGCTCCCAAGGCGGCTCGTTTCAAACCCAATCGATCTGCGAGCTCTTGTTGTGTCAGTCCTTTTGCCTTTCGAAGGGTTTTCAGACGGTTTGCAAATTGAGGCAGTGTTGTACTTGGCATGGCGCTTTCCTTTGCTAACAAAAGTAGCAATGCAACTGAAAATCAAAAAATCCAAACGGATTGAAGTATCTTAACTTCTACAAATTGTTACTGAAGTGTTATTGAAG
>DCPZ01000024.1:19804-60450 GCA_002323795.1 Flavobacteriales bacterium UBA1531
TGAAGTGTTATTGAAGCTGAGCCAAACGAAAAAATACATCGGATTGCTTGCAGGAATTTTCCTGTGGGTGAGTCCAGCAAATGCTCAGGAATTTTTTGGTCTTGCCGAATTGCATTTGAAGGAAACATGCGATAAACGCCTCGGGTGCAATCATGGCCTTGAAGGCATTCCCATAGATGCCTATACCCATTTACCCCCTCCTTCGATGTATTCGCCTTCAGCTGTTCGAGAGGCAAATATCATCATCAATTACAACGGATTTCCAGAAGAAGTGATCATCGCTTTTGACTATGCCGCAGATATTTGGTCCGTTCTATTGACCTCCAATGTAACCATCCGCATTGATGCCACTTGGGAAGACCTCGAAAGTGGTGCGCTCGCTCAAGCTGGGCCGAATAATTTACACCAGAACTTTACCAGTGCACCGTTCCCGGATACCTTCTATCCATCTGCTCTAGCCAATGCTTTGTTCGATGCAGATTTGAGCGAACAGTCAGACATTACGTGCTCCTTCAACAATTCCGTCAATTGGTACCTCGGAACCGATGGGGAAACCCCCGCTGGCCAATACGACTTTGTTACCGCAGCTCTGCATGAAATCGGACATGGGCTCGGGTTCATTGGTAGTGCGTATTTCACCAACGGATTTGGTTTCATCGGCACAGCAAATACACCTTACGCCTACGACCAGTTCACAGAAACAGCAGATTCCACCTCTTTATTGGATCTCCCCAACGGCTCTCAAACGCTTGGGGGAGTGCTCACCTCCAATGCCATTTATTGGAACGGAAACAATGGAATGGATGCTGTCGGGGGAGGACGTCCGCGTCTTTACGCTCCAGTCAATTATCAGCCAGGTTCGAGCTATTCCCACCTCAACGAATCCACTTACCCTGCAGGCTCGCCCAACAGCCTGATGACGCCTGCCATCAATACCGCCGAATCCAATCACAATCCTGGTCCAGCGATGCTGGGCATGTTCGAAGACATGGGATGGGTCATTGGCGGGTGCCTGATCACAGAAGTCGTGGTGGGAGAACAATCGGTATGCAACAGCGAAAACGATACGTACACACAAGAAATTACCATATCCTATCAAGCCCCACCAAATACAGGACTCATCAGTGTAAATGGCGGATTTTTTTCTCTTACTCCGAGTCCAAAAACCATTGTGCTCAATGGATTGCCAGCCAATGGTCTCTCCGTTGATTTGGAGATTTTCTTTACAGCAGAGTCCGATTGCCAAGTGTTGATTCCAGAAGCGTTTTTAGCACCGCCTGCCTGCTATTGTGTGACCGATTTAAACGGCAGTGGTCTCACAGAGGTGCAAGATATCCTGCTCCTGTTGGCAGACTTCGGCTGCGCCTCAAATTGTGCAGCAGATGTGACCGGAGACGGAGCAAGTAGCGTGCAAGACATCTTGACCATGTTGGCCGCTTTTGGAGAGGTTTGCCCGTCCTGAAACCGACTTCACGATGCTTGTCTAAAGCATTCGATTGAAATAATTTTTGATTCATTGCGTTTTATTTTGGCTTTGCTCATTATTTTAGCAAAACCAAATGAACACAAAATCATCAACCCCTTCCCGATCCATTTTACACATGGACCTCGACACGTTTTTTGTGTCGGTCGAACGGCTTCTAGACCGAAGGCTCGAGGGCATGCCTATTCTCATTGGTGGTACTGGAGATCGTGGAGTCGTTGCTGCTTGCAGCTATGAAACCCGAGCTTTCGGAGTGCATTCGGGAATGCCCATGCGCCAAGCTCGGCTCATGTGTCCCGAAGCCTTGGTCATTCGAGGCAATTCGATCAATTACATGAAGCAGTCGAAAGCCGTGACGGATATCATCAAGGAAGCTGTTCCGGTGTGCGAAAAATCTTCCATCGATGAGTTCTACGCCGATCTCAGCGGCATGGATCGCTTTTTTGGCTGTTGGCAGTTCGCACGTGAACTCCGCGACCGAGTGATCCACGAAACTGGTCTGCCAATTTCGTTTGGAATGAGTACCAGCAAAACGGTGAGCAAGGTGGCAACAGGTCAAGCGAAGCCTTCAGGAACGCTGCAAGTCCAACACGGCACCGAACAACCTTTTCTCGCACCGCTTTCTGTTCGGAAAATCCCCCAGGTAGGGACACATACGTACAATACCCTTCGCAACCTCGGTGTCAAACGCATTCACACGGTTCAGGAAATGCCGATCGAATTGATGGAACAGGTGTTGGGTCAAAATGGCACTTCCATTTGGCGAAAAGCACACGGCATTGACCCCAGTCCCGTCATTGCATTCAATGAGCGTAAATCAATCTCCACCGAGCGCACCTTTGCAAAAGACACCACCGATGTCGACAAACTCCGCGGCATTCTTCTGGCAATGACCGAGAACCTTGCTTATCAGCTGCGCCGCGGGCGCAAGCTCACTGCCTGCATTGCCGTCAAAATTCGATATGCCGATTTTGATACCCGCTCCGTTCAAGCTCGAATCCCCTACAGCTCCTCAGACCATGTGCTCATTCCCAAGGCAAAAGCTTTGTTTGAACAACTTTACAACCGCCGCGTTCAAGTGCGGTTGATTGGTGTACGCTTCAGTCATCTCGTCGAGGGAGGGTGTCAGATGGATCTCTTTGACGATGTAGACGAACGTCAAGAACTCTATCGCGCACTCGATCACATTCGCAACCAATATGGCGACCGAAGCGTCGTCACTGCCGCAGGCCTCGAGGCTCGAACCATCGGCCGTCCTAACCCTTTCAACGGCGAAGCTCCCTTACTCCTTGCCAATCGTCGTCAGTAAATTCAACTCCTCATGTGTGGCCGATACGTTACGATATCTTCTGTTCAATCCATTGAAAAGCGCTTCCAAGTAGAAGCCACGTCAGATGTACTTAATCGCTTGCGGCCGAATGCCAATGTCTCGCATGGTGAATATGCTCCTGTGATTACAAGCGACGCTCCTGGCACACTGCAACTGCAACAATTTGGATTCACCCCTCGGTGGGCAAAAAAGCAGTTTTACATGATCAATGCACGATCAGAAGGCGACCACAATTCCGAAAACGACCCACGGTACACTGGTGCCATGGGCATTTTACAAAAACCCATGTTTCGGCAATCCATCAGAGATCGTAGGTGCCTCATTGTTGCCGATGCAATCATCGAAGGACCGAGGCAAGAAAAACTCACCAAGCCCTATCTCGTTTACGCACGCAACGGACTGCGGCCGTTTGCAATGGCTGGGATTTGGGACGAGTGGACCAATCCTTCAACAGGTGAAATTACCCAATCATTTGCAATTCTTACGACGGTTTCCAACCGATTGATGGAACGCATTGGACACCACCGCTCACCCGTAATACTGCATGAAGAAGCGGAACAGAACTGGATCAATCCCGCTGCTCCTCTCCAGGACATTACAGCACTGCTCCGACCTTATCCCGAGCGTTTCCTGAATGCATATCCCATCTCACCCGCCATTCGTGATCCCCGCACCAACGGTTCCGACTTGCTTCAACCCATTGGACAACGCGTGCATCCCGAACACCTTTACTCCATTCACCAAGACTTGGAAATGTTTGGGACAGGAGACCCCAAAGAATTACGACGCAATGCTCACCAGCGCCCCGGAATCCAAGGGGCATTGTTTCATTGAAAAATCAGTTCCATGCACCTGCACTGCCACTCCTGGTTTAGCCTGCGTTATGGGCTGATGCAACCGCGTGAATTGCTCGAAGAAGCAAAACTTGCTGGCATCACAACGCTCGCTCTAACCGATATCAATAATACGTCTGCACATTGGGATTTTGTACGGCTGGCTTCGGAGTACGGAATTCGACCCGTTGTAGGCATCGACTTCCGCAACAAAGGAAACGATGACGGATTGCCCCTCTACATTGGCCTCGCAAAGAATACAGAAGGATACGCACGACTCTGTGCCCATCTGAATGATCATCTGAACGCGCATCAATCCTTTTCGATTGAAATCCCCCAAATTCCAGGGGTGACCTTCATCTGCCCATGGAAACGGTGGAAGCTTCGTTTGGAAGAATCAACCGAGATGCAGACAGAGGGTGCTGAGTGGATCGGTATTAGACCTTGGGAACAATCGGAACTGCGGCTATTAATGAATGACCCCACCTTCAAGAACCGTATCCCTTGGAATCGTCTCATTGCGCTTCACACATTCAGCTTCCGCCACAAGCGAGATTGGAATTGCCATCGTATTCTTCGAGCAGTGGATCGAAACGAACTGCTCAGTCGGCTTCCCAAAAACGCAACAGGAAACGCCTACGACCGAGTACTGAGCCCTTCCAACTTTCACCAAGCTTTCGCTGAATTTCCTGAATGGGTGGAACGTTCTGAAGCGATTCTCAGCTCGTGCAGCGCACAACTCCCCGTTCCAGAAAATGGGCGGTTCCACAACAATCAGCATACCTACACTGATTCCGAAGACAACGATGAACAACTGATCCGTGTGCTCTGCGCAGAAGGTTTGGCTTACCGTTATCCAGATCACGATGAAACTGTCCTCGAACGCATGGAAATGGAGTTGCGCGTCATCCGGCAACAAGGTTACCTGTCCTATTTTCTAATCAACTGGGACATCACTAGCTATGCGCGCAGTCGGGGTTATTTTTATGTTGGAAGGGGAAGCGGAGCCAACAGCTTAGTCGCTTATCTGCTTCGCATCACCGATGTAGATCCGATTGAATTGGATTTGTACTTCGAACGATTCATCAACCTTTACCGCACCAATCCTCCGGACTTCGATATTGATTTTTCCTGGACCGACCGTGACGATGTGACAGCTTATATCTTCAAGCGGTTCCCTCACGTTGCTTTGGTCGGCGCATACAGCACCTTCCAATACCGCGCCGTCATTCGTGAACTTGGAAAAGTCTTTGGACTTCCTAAGCACGACATCGACCGCATCGCCGACGGAAACATCAATCCCCTTGGCACGGACGAAATGGAGCAACTCGTAGTCCGGTATGCTGGATACCTCCAAAACTTTCCTAATTCACTTACGATCCATGCGTGTGGCGTACTGATTGCCGATCGCCCTTTGCATCACTTTGGCGGGACTTTCATGCCGCCCAAAGGATTTCCTACCACCCAATACGACATGGTCGTCGCAGAAGACATTGGGCTGTACAAGTTTGATATTCTTAGCCAACGGGGCCTAGGTAAAATACGGGATACCATCGATCTGATCGCACAAGATGATCCCGAAGTCGCAGCGCAAATTGACATCCACGATATGAGTCAATTCAAGCAGGACCCCAAGGTTCAATCCATGCTGCGCCAAGCATTAGCTGTGGGGTGCTTTTACGTGGAATCACCTGCGATGCGCATGCTCATGCGCAAGCTTCAAGTGGACCATTACCTCGGACTCGTCGCCGCTAGTTCTGTGATTCGACCAGGAGTCGCACGCAGTGGGATGATGAAAGCCTACATCGAACGCCACCGGTATCCCGAAAAACGCAGTGATGCCCACCCCGTATTGTTAAAACTCATGCCTGAAACCTACGGCGTCATGGTTTACCAAGAAGACGTTATCAAGGTGGCGCATCATTTTGCCGGTTTGGACCTTGGTGAAGCCGATGTATTGCGAAGGGGAATGAGCGGGAAGTTTCGCTCGCGAGAAGAGTTTGCCAAAGCCCGGGATACTTTCATTGCAAAAGCATTGGAGCAAGGACGGAAGCGTTCCTTAGTAGAAGAAGTGTGGCGCCAGGTGGAAAGCTTTGCAGGATATGCTTTTGCCAAAGGGCACTCCGCTTCCTATGCTGTCGAAAGTTATCAAAGTCTCTTTCTCAAAGCCCACTGGCCTTTGCAATACATGACGGCTTGCATCAACAATTTTGGTGGCTTTTACCGCACCGAATTTTATGTGCATGAAGCGCGCATGGTAGGTGGAAACATTGAAGCGCCTTGCCTGAATCGAGGAGGTTGGGAAGCGTGTGTAGATGCTTCTCAAAATCGGATTTACCTCGGGTTCAATCTGGTCCGAGGTGCGCAGGCAAAAACCGTAGCCAACGTCATCGACGAGCGCAACGCAAACGGTCCATACGCCTCGCTCGAAGATTGCATCGAACGGAACACATTGGCCTTGGAACAATGCCTGGTCATGATTCGATGTGGGGGGTTTCGGTTTACGGGAAAAGATGGCAAACAACTTCAATGGGAAGCCCATTTCCTCCTAGGAAATGTTCGAAAAGGACAGGAAGAAGCAACCCTTTTTACGCCTGATATTTCCCGATTCACATTGCCTGAATTTGAATACAACGAATTGGAAACTGCATTCGATCAAATTGAACTTTTTGGCTTTCCCTTGGTGTCTCCGTTTCGATTGTTGACCCCTAAAGCCAACTGTCAACTTCAAGATGCCATACGCAGTGATGCATTGATTGATTGCATTGGAAAAACAGTAGATGTGGTCGGGTATTTAGTCGCCGTCAAAGAGACACAAACCGCACGGCGTGAACGCATGGCATTCGGGTGCTTTGTCGATGTGGAAGGCCAATGGCTCGACACAGTGCACTTTCCCCCATCATTGA
The DNA here is from genome assembly GCA_002323795.1 of Flavobacteriales bacterium UBA1531. Classification (GTDB taxonomy): domain Bacteria; phylum Bacteroidota; class Bacteroidia; order Flavobacteriales_D; family Sanyastnellaceae; genus UA16. The sequence goes on from DCPZ01000024.1 coordinate 26,357, forward strand.
AAAGGCATGGATTCCGAGGGAAAGGGGTCTACCGCATCCGTGGACCGGTTCGAGAAGAATTCGATTGCCTCCACGTCGAAGCATTGTTCATGGAAAAGCTTGATTATATCCCCGATCCACGATATTCGGAAGATGGACAACCCGTCCGAGAAGCGCGTCCCAACAACGCTTCGGCGGCCAAACGGCGATCAACAGTCGGAGCTCGCAGCAGTGGAGGCCTGCTCAAGCGATCCATGCGCACCAAATAAGGCCTTTAAGTAGTGATTGTTAGCCCTTGGCTTTCAGAGCCAGAATTCCCCAGCGTAAACCGGCATAAAGCATTCGGCCAAAAATCGGACCGTACACCAAACTAGCGTCGAAGTATTGGTCGAAGTCGGACGATGAGACCGGTTCGAGGTCATAGTCGGCAGCCAAAATCGGACGATTTTGTGTATAGTTCAGAGCATTCTCGACTCCCACATAAATTGAAAATTCCGGCGAAAATTTCCGTGTAATCTGCGCATTGATTTGAAAGAAATCCGGTGCCATATCCGTTCGTTGAAACGCTTCTGGATTGGATGATGTCGTCGGCAATCTCTGCGCCCCAATCCACTGGCAAGTCAAATCACCTCGCCATTGGCCATCGCGGTCGTTCAACTGAGAAGCGTAACTAAACTGGCTGAAAGCGCGGTGCCGAGAAACGAAGGGATCAAGCGTTGGGTTCCCCGAAGTTCGATCTGTATGAGCGTTGACCCAACGGTAAGCCATTCGCATGTCCCAGCGACGATGAATGTCCCAATTGAACTCCGCTTGGGCCGAATTTGCAAACGACTGACCTTCCAACGCATATAAATCAATCGCCCCCGTTGAGCGATCCAAGTCCACCACGAGTTTATTCTGGAATTGCGTGCTGTACCCATCCAATGTTAGAGTCGCTTCGCGATAATTCAGTCGGAATTTACTGGTGATGTTCAGACCAAAATTTGTCGCCTCTTCAGGTACAGTCTTCCCATAATAATTCAGGTTCCATTGTCGCTGACTTGCCCAGGTTCCCAGCTGTTCCATGAACTGATTGGAGGTGCGATAACCCTTGCCCGCAGCCACTTTGATGGATGTGTTCTCCGTAGCGCTCCATCGTGCATGAAAACGCGGGCTCAAAAAATGGCGGAATAAATTGTGCCTGTCATAACGAATGCCTCCGATTACACTCCAACGCTCATTCGGATTCCAGGTATATTCCACGAATGCGCCTGGAACAGATTCCTTCCGTCTCGGGCTCATTCGCAAAGAATCATTGACTGAGAAGTCCTCGGAAAACGCATTGTAGACATAGGTCGCACCCACAGTAAAGGTCCGATTTGTGCTTCCCAAGATATCCGAATACAACACGTTTCCCCTGAAAAATTGCTCATTACCCGAGTAGTGGTTCTTTCCAAAACGCTGATCGTGCTGGTGATTGTAGTAGTTCCATTGTGTCCCAATGGTCCGCCACTCCGCATCAGAAAAAACAAACCCGGTCTTCGCGGATAATTCAATGCGTTCAATGGCCGTGATTGCTGACCAGTCGCTTGTGAGACTATCCATCCGTCCCATCCATCCGTTCCAGCCTGAAGTTCCTTCAAATACACTCGTCTTGCCTGCGACAGCCTCTGTGTTCACATACGTCACCGCATATTCACCTCGAATCCCGCGATCTCCCTTGAACTTCCAATCATTACGACCGACAAAATGGTGTTGCATAGGCGTATCCAAAAATCCGTCTTTGTTGCGGTCATTGGCTTGCTCATTGTGCAGGCCGTGGATTAAAATGGCTGTACTCCAGCGGCGGCTCACGTCATAACGGCTCACATAGTTAAATTCTTTTCGGCCAGCACCATTCACATACAGATTGGCATGGTGAGGATCCGCCGTCTCAGTATTCTTCAGTGCTACATTGATTTGCCCCGTCATGCTCTCGTATCCTTGCGTTACGGTTCCAGCTCCTTTGCTGATATGGATTTCATTCACCCAATCACCAGGGATGAAAAGTAAACCCTGAACAACGCTGAGGCCTCGAGGACCAGGCAAATTATCGACTTGAATTTGGCTGTATTTCCCATCCAGTCCCAACATTCGAATTTGACGTGTTCCTGTAACCGCATCCGTAAATGATGCATCCACTGAAGCATTGGTTTCGAAAGCCTCCGAGAGATTACAACATGCCGCTTTTGCCAGTTCCTTACGATTCAAAGACTGCACATCAAGCGGCGACAACAGTGAGAATTGCGTCGCTGCCTTTCGTTCAACAACCTCCGCTTGACCCAGGTCAACCCCCAACGATAGGGGAATGTCCACATAAGGCGAACCGTCAAAAACCCAGCCCGCTGGACTGTACCCAATCATGCTGGCAATCAATGTATCTCCAACATTCGCATTCGATATTTTAAAAAAGCCGAATCCGTCGGTCACTGTCGTTGACGATGCGTCATGTGACCATCGAACATAAGCTCCTGGCAAACCAACATATTCAGGATCCTCCTGACTTTGCCCCAACCCCTCTCCTTTGTTTGATTGATCTACAACCAATACTTTTCCACGGAGGCTACTGAGATTTTGAGCACTACCACCACAGACCAACAATAAAGAGGCAAGAATTAGAATGAGACGCATGCTTGACGCGTTTTCAGCCTAGCGGTGGTCTTCGAGAGGTTCTTTGTCTCCCGAACAGCTTGCTCCATCACGGTACTTGCAACATTCGTGAAGATTCGCGTAGGCTTCATCGGACGCCTTAACCTTATCCGTATCATGGCCTGCATCTGCTACCAATTGATGGATGGCTTTCTCCTGAATCTTATTCGTTTTGTACGCTACCGCCAGCTGTTTTGATTCAATATTCCAGTCGGCCATGATGATCCCCGAGATATCCAAGGATTTTTCAATTCTGTTTTCGCACATTCCACAGAGTCCAGAAACTCCAAAGGAAAGCTCCGCCTTTTTTTGAGCTGAAGCCACGAGTCCCATGAACACGAAAAAGAAGAGTGTACAATATTTCATTATAGCAAGATACGAATTTCTGGACCAAATTGAGCTTCGTCAGACCCAAAAGAAGCAAATGCAAATCATTCTCCGTCTGCTGAAGCCTTCAAAAAGTCGCGATTCATGCGTGCAATGTTACTCAAATCGATTCCTTTTGGACATTCCACAGCGCAGGCACCTGTGTTCGTGCAGTTTCCGAAACCCTCTTCATCCATCTGGTCGACCATGCGTTTCACGCGCGAGGCCCGCTCAGGCTGCCCCTGAGGTAAAAGGGCGAATTGGGAGACTTTTGCTGAAACAAACAACATCGCCGATGCATTCTTACATGAGGCAACACAAGCACCGCAACCGATGCATGTGGCAGCGCTAAACGCCTCGTCCGCGACAGGTTTAGGAACCGGAATAGCATTTGCATCCAGGGTCTCGCCGGACGTATTCACTGAAACGTATCCTCCTGATTGAATGATGCGGTCAAATGCACTTCGATCCACCGCGAGGTCTTTCACTACCGGGAATGCGGATGCTCTCCATGGCTCAATGGTAATTTCGTCGCCGTCCTTGAATGATCGCATGTGCAATTGACACGTTGTTACGCCTCGGCCTGGACCATGTGCCTCCCCATTGATGAACATGGAGCACATTCCACAGATTCCTTCGCGGCAGTCGTGATCAAAGGCGATGGGGTCTCCTCCATCGCGAATGATTTGATCGTTGAGCATGTCAATCATCTCTAAGAAAGACATGTCCGGAGAAACTCCAAAAACGGGATATGCCTCCATGCGACCCTTGTCTTCTGGGCCATTTTGTCTCCAAACGTTGAGTGTCAAATCCATATCTCTATTATTTGTAGCTCCTCTGCTTCAATTCAATATTTTCAAACCTCAGCTCCTCCTTGTGTAGCTTCGCCTCTTTCGGATCTCCAGTGTACTCCCAAGCAGACACGAAAGTGAATTGCTCGTCGTCACGCAAAGCCTCACCCTCTGGTGTTTGATGCTCCTCACGGAAGTGCCCTCCGCAAGATTCTTCACGCTCAAGAGCGTCCTTGCACATCAGTTCCCCAAGCTCAAGAAGATCCGCTACACGACCTGCCTTGTCCAGCTCTGGATTGAAACCATCGTCAGAACCCGGCACACGGACATCGGCCCAGAATTCGGCTCGCAACAAACGGATGTCTTCTATGGCTTTGTTCAGTCCTTCAGCATTGCGCGACATACCGCATTCGTTCCACATGATCCGACCAAGTCGGCGATGGAAATCATCCACCGGTTTGGTACCATTGTTATTGATCAAATGGTTTATGCGTTCTTTCACTTCCTTCTCTGCTTCATTGAATTCAGCGGAGTCAGTTGAAATCCCTCCGGTTCGAATGTCTTGCGAGAGGTAATCACCAATGGTGTAAGGCAATACAAAATAGCCGTCAGCCAAACCTTGCATCAAAGCTGAAGCACCAAGCCGGTTTGCTCCGTGATCTGAAAAATTTGCCTCGCCTGCTGCATAGAGACCAGGGACAGAAGTCATCAAGTTGTAGTCAACCCACAAACCTCCCATCGTGTAGTGCACTGCGGGATAAATTTTCATCGGAGACTCGTATGGATCATCTGCAGCGATTTGCTTGTACATGTCGAAAAGGTTGCCATACTTGGCTTTCACGACTTGTTTTCCCAATTCCGTAATTTCTGTCGAGGAAGGATTCTTGAGCCCGCGAATATTCCCCTCTGTCTTTCCGTATCGCTGGATAGCACTGGCATAATCCAAGAATACGGCTTCGCCTGTTTCGTTTACTCCAAAACCAGCATCACAGCGCTCTTTGGCAGCGCGCGAGGCAACATCACGTGGCACGAGGTTGCCAAATGCAGGGTAACGGCGCTCGAGGTAATAGTCGCGATCCTCTTCTGCAATTTCAATCGCCTGCTTTGTGCCTTTTCGAATGGCTTCAGCATCTTCTTTTTTGGCCGGAACCCAGATGCGCCCGTCATTTCTCAACGACTCGGACATCAAAGTCAATTTTGATTGGTGCTCTCCTGAAACAGGTATGCAAGTTGGGTGAATTTGAGTGAAACACGGATTTGCCATGAACGCTCCTTTCTTGTGAGCCTTCCAAGATGCCGATACATTTGACCCCATGGCGTTGGTGCTTAAAAAGAAGACATTGCCGTATCCCCCCGACGCAAGAACGACGGCGTGTGCGGCGTGCCTTTCCAATTCTCCCGTAACTAGATTCCGGGCGATGATGCCTCGGCACTTGCCATCAACCATAACCACGTCCATCATCTCGTGGCGGGTAAACATTTCCACTTTGCCCTTCGATATCTGTCGGCTCAATGCAGAATACGCTCCAAGCAACAGCTGTTGTCCTGTTTGTCCCTTCGCGTAAAAGGTTCTAGAAACTTGGACTCCCCCGAAGCTCCTGTTATCCAAAAGCCCCCCGTACTCTCGAGCAAAAGGCACCCCCTGCGCAACGCATTGATCAATGATGTTGGTCGAAACTTCTGCCAGTCTATGCACGTTGCCCTCCCGACTCCGATAGTCTCCACCCTTGACAGTATCATAAAAAAGTCGGTAAACCGAATCACCATCATTTTGGTAATTCTTCGCAGCGTTGATTCCACCTTGAGCTGCGATCGAGTGGGCTCTTCGCGGAGAATCCTGAAAACAAAATGCTTTCACGTTGTAGCCCATCTCACCAAGGGATGCCGCGGCCGAACTTCCTGCCAATCCTGTTCCGACTACAATAACATCAATGAGTCGCTTGTTCGCTGGATTGACGAGGTTAATGTTGTTTTTGTGAGACGTCCACTTCTCCGCCAGTGGCCCTTCAGGTATCTTAGAATCTAGCATCTTGGTCATCTGTTAAAGCTGGTTGACATAGAGGAACACAGGAATGCTCGCGAACAACAAAGGCACACCAATTCCAAACAGGTAACCCGTTTTTTCGATGATAGGAGTGTATCTCGGGTGGCGCAGCCCCAGAGACTGAAAGCCACTCTGGAATCCGTGCACCAAATGAAAAGATAAGGCTGCCTGCGCAAGAACATATCCTACGACTGCAATCAAACCAATGGAATTCTCTGGTGAGAAAAAAGCCAAAACTACCGTATGTAAATCTTTCAAACCCGCATGCATCGGCATTTCTCCAAAATGCATCTTATACCAGAAAGTCTGCATGTGGCTTACTAAAAACACCGCAATGATCGTCCCCAGAATGCCCATATTACGGCTGGACCAACTCGCATTCGCTGAACCTTTCTCCTTCACATAACCCACTGGGCGGGATTTTCGATTTCGCATGGACAACATGATTCCATCAACGATGTGAAACAACACGCTCGCATAGGTCAAGTAACTGAGAATCTTGACCAACGGAAATGTGGTCATGAACTCCGCATATTCATTGAATGCCTGTTGTCCTTTTGCCCCTTGTATGAAAAGCTGAAGATTCCCCGCCAAATGCCCTAAAAGAAAAGTACATAAAAAAAGGCCAGTCAGTGCCATCAGGTACTTTTTGGCCAAAGACGATTTTAAAAATCCGTTGTTGCTCATTGCAGTCAGGTTCGACCCGTAAAGTTAACGCTAGAAGGCCGCCGCACCAACGGAAGATGCAGGAAGAGCCAATTCTCGGTTATCAATCGAAGAAATGGGGGCGAGTTTTTGTATCTCGCCCCCAAGCCAACAGCTTAACCTTCCTTATCGTGACGCCGATCGAGCATGAGCATTTCACCCGCCACCACCTCAGTCACGTATCGCGTCTGCCCTTCAGCATCCTCATAAGTCCGGTAAGCCAGTCGACCTTCGATGGCAATTTCAGCACCCTTTTGCAAGTATTGACCTGCAATCTCCGCAAGAGCACCCCAAGTGACAACATCGTGCCACTGGGTGCGCTCCACACGTTCACCTTCACCATTGCGGAAAACCTCATTGGTCGCCACAGGAAAAGTGCACTTTACTTTGCCTTCATCAAAGCTCATCAAATCGGGATCTTTCCCGAGTCGTCCAATCAGTTGGACCTTGTTTCTCAATGCATTCATTTGTTTGTAATTCTGGGACAAACTTGCGGCTGAGAAAACGCATTAATCGTATCCGTTACGGCTTGATTCAGCATCGTATGGTAAGGATTTGCAATTGCATGCATTTTTCAACAGCAGCATTCCACCGCCTATCTTTGCCGCTGAAATTGCAACATCATGTCAGCACCCGTTCGCGTTCGTTTTGCTCCAAGTCCCACTGGCCCTCTGCACATGGGTGGTGTCAGAACCGCTCTGTTCAACTACCTCTTTGCTAGAAAGAACAGAGGAACATTCATTTTGCGCATCGAAGACACAGACCAAAACAGATTCGTAGAGGGTGCCGAAGCGTACATTGAGGAATCACTAAAATGGTGTGGATTCCAACCCGATGAAGGAACCAAAGCCGGTGGAAACCACGGTCCCTATCGACAATCAGAGCGGAGCGATTTGTACCTCAGTGAATTGAATAATTTGCTCGAAAGTGGTCATGCATACAAGGCATTTGATTCCGCTGAAGAAATTGCGACCAAACGAACACAAGCAGAAGCCGCAGGCGAAATCTGGCAGTACGATGTCACAACGCGTCAAAATATGCGCAATTCGCTCACAATGAGCCAGGAAGACCTTGCCCGTCTTGAATCAGAAGGACACGCTTATACCATACGATTCAAAATGCCTGAAAACATCCGAGATGTGCTGGTATCCGATGAAATACGAGGTGAAATCCATGTATCGTCAGCGGTTTTGGACGACAAGGTTCTGATGAAAGCTGACGGCCTTCCCACTTATCATTTGGCGAACGTGGTAGACGATCACCATATGGCAATCAGCCATGTCATTCGAGGAGAGGAATGGCTGCCAAGTGCTCCATTGCATGTTCTGCTCTACGAAGCGTTCGGTTGGACGCCACCTGCATTTGCACATTTGCCATTGATTCTGAAACCCACAGGCAATGGAAAGTTGAGCAAGCGAGATGGAGACAAGGGCGGGTTCCCGATTTTTCCATTGTCATGGACAGACCCCAAAACGGGTCACATTTCAAAAGGCTACAAGGAAAATGGTTACTTGCCTGAAGCATTTCTCAATATGCTCTTGCTACTCGGTTGGAGCAGTGGCGACGAACGGGAATTATACGATTTAGAAGAGGCCGTTGAGGCTTTTTCAATGCAACAGGTGACGAAATCTGGTGCACGGTTTAATCCTGACAAGGCCATTTGGTTCAACGAACAGTATCTCCGATCAGGAGACTCAAGTCGTTGGATCCAAAGGCTGAAAGAATTGAATGCGTCGACCATGGATGACTGGACCGATTCGAAATGTCAACAGGTTTTGGATATGATGTTGGAGCGTGTTCAATTTCTCCATGAAGTGGGCAATCACACCTATTTATTTGCAGCGCCTGAATCCTTTGATGAAAAGTTAATTCGCAAAAAATGGAAGCCCGAAACGGCCGGATACCTGAATGATTTAAAGGCCGTGCTCAATGACATAGAGCCCTTCGAATCAACTATCATCGAAGATCAATTCAAAGCGTTTTTAACGTCACGTGAGCTCGGCTTTGGCGCCGTTTTATTGCCATTCAGAATTGCGCTGACCGGTACTGGAGGGGGGCCATCTATGTTCGACTTTGCTGAGTTTTTAGGCAAGTCTCAAACCTTGAGCCGACTCGACGCAGCGATTAAGAAGCTCGGGTGAATCACCTCAAGCAATGTCCATCTCCGGCACATGACTGGGGACGACTAAATGGCCCGCTGTGGCCTCTTTAATGGCCTCTACCGTCACTCCTGGAGCGCGCTCAACAAGATGAAAAGCACCGCCCTTGACGTCTAAAACAGCCATGTTGGTAACCACTCGTTTCACACAGCCGACCCCGGTAAGCGGCAAACTGCAATTGGACAATAGTTTTGATTCACCGGCCCTGTTGGTGTGCATCATGGCTACGATAATATTATCAGCGCTGGCAACCAAATCCATGGCTCCACCCATTCCTTTCACCATTTTTCCGGGAATCTTCCAATTCGCAATGTCCCCATTTTGGGCCACTTCCATGGCTCCTAAAACCGTAAGCTGAACATGCTGGCCACGAATCATCGCAAATGAGGCCGCGCTATCAAAATACACGGCTCCGGGCATTGCTGTGATGGTCTGTTTGCCAGCATTGATCAAATCCGCATCCTCTTCGCCTTCAAAGGGGAATGGACCCATACCCAAAATTCCATTTTCCGATTGAAACTCCACCTCCATTCCTTGAGGAATGAAGTTAGCCACCAAAGTAGGAATGCCAATACCCAAATTGACATACCAACCATTCCGTACTTCCTGAGCGATGCGCTTTGCGATGCTATTTTTATCTAACATGAGTGTCTAATTAAGCAGATTCCCGGGTTTGGACCGTACGCTGTTCAATGCGCTTGTCATAATGGTTGCCCTGATAAATCCGCTGCACAAAAATCCCTGGGGTTTGGATTTCATTGGGGTCGAGGGTTCCTAGAGGAACCAACTCTTCCACTTCAGCAACAGTAATCTTGCCCGCCATGGCCATCATGGGATTGAAATTCCGGGCTGTTGCTTTGAAGACCAAATTGCCAGCGACGTCGCCTTTCCACGCTTTCACAAACGCAAAGTCTGCAGTCAGAGCTGATTCCAAAATATGCGGCTTGCCATCGAACTCTCGCACTTCTTTGCCTTCCGCTACCTCGGTTCCAAATCCCGCAGGCGTGTAAAATGCTGGGATTCCTGCGCCACCCGCTCGACATCTTTCAGCGAGAGAGCCTTGGGGGATCAAATCCACTTCCAACTCCCCGCTCAGCATTTGCCTTTCAAACTCATCATTCTCCCCGACATAAGAAGAAATCATTTTCCTGATTTGACGCTTTTGAAGCAACAAACCCAATCCAAAGTCGTCAACACCAGCATTGTTGGAAATGCAGGTCAAGTCATTCACTTCAAGCCTCACCAATTCCGCGATGCTGCACTCCGGAATTCCACACAGTCCAAATCCACCGAGCATAAAGGTCATGCCGCTTTGCACGCCTTCACAAGCGGCTGCCGGTCCTTCTACGGTTTTTGATATTGCCATGATTGATCGTTTAATGCTTCTACGGTAGCTGTCGTTTCTTTTTCAAATTCACTGGAACAAGCCGTCATCGTCACCGTTTCCAAAAGTCGCTTGATTCAGCTGAAACCATTGCTTGCAATCCAAAGAATCCAATGCGATCCCTTCGGGCAAAGCAAAATCTTCCTGGCTCAACTCGATGGTTTCATCTTCGTACGCAGCGTTCATGTAAAATCCATAAATCGGCAAAGCAGTGTTCGCGCCTTGTCCATTTGCTATGGTGCTGAATCGGACCGACGGATCTTGCGCGCCGACCCAAACACCTGTCACCAAGTCAGGTGTCATCCCCATAAACCAGCCATCAGCATGGCTTTGGGTGGTTCCAGTTTTGCCAGCCATCGGCACTTTGATGTTATCGTATTCCCTGCGTTCAATGTCCATTCGCAAGCGGATTCCAGTGCCTTTTTTATCACCCGTTTTGGGGTTGTATGCGCCATCGACGACTCCTTTCATCATATCCACGATGGTGCCAGCGGTCCTTCGGTCTAAGCCTTGGCGCATAACCGGCTCTGGCGACCAAATGACGTTCCCGTATTTATCTTCAATTCGCAAAATAGTGGATGGCTTGACGTAAACACCGCCATTCACGAGTGAGGCATTGGCGACCGTAATTTCCTTGAGCGTAAGTTGAGATGAACCGAGAGCAATGGATGGCACAGCAGGTATATTACTTTCAATTCCCAGCGCGTGAGCGAGCTGTATAATCCGTTCCGGGCCGAATTCTTTCATCAATTTTGCCGAGATCGTATTCATGGAATTGGCCAGTGCATATTCCAACGTAACCACCTCTCCATATTCGAAGTCTGAATTGTCTGGACACCAGTCCGGCTGATCCCCGGGCATTTCGACGCAAATGCGTTGGTTGGGCAATTCCGTGCAGCGCTTCATGCCGTGGCGTAGAGCTGTTGCATAAACAAAGGGCTTGAATATTGAACCGACTTGCCGCTTGGCTTGGGCAACATTATCATACTTAAAATGGCGATAATCAACCCCTCCGACCCACGCTTTGACATGGCCTGTTTTAGGCTCTACCGACATCAAACCCGCATGCAGCAGGCTTTTGTAATACAAGATAGAATCACGCGGGGAAAGCAAAGTGTCGCGGTCTCCCATGTGGGTGAAAACCCGCATTTTTACCGGTGCCTTGAAGGCAGCCGCAATCGCTTTTTTGGTCGGCCGATGCCAGCGATGGCTGCATCCGCCCTTGACCTCATCACAATGCCATTCATCGCCCGATTCACCTTGGGTCTTCTCTATGTAAAAACCGGGGCGTTCGCACTCTGGACAAAACTTCCCCGCGTACACACGATAACGTTGGCTCTGCTTGACCGCTTGGTTGATGATTCCATCGCGAACGTCGCGTTCAATCTCTTCGAAAAATGGCCAAATCGACTTGGGCCGAGTCTGCAAATCTCGATCCAGTGAACTTTGTAGTTCGCCCGCCAAATGACGATGAACAGCCTCCTCCGCAGCCATTTGCAATCGACTATCCAGAGTAGTAAATACCTGAATTCCGTCGCGGTACAGGTCATATCGAGATCCGTCAGCTTTGGAGATTCGCCATTCCCCTGTGGCAGTTTTAGCATTAAAAAGTCCTTTCAATTCAACCCTAAGGTTCTCTCTGAAATATGGTGCCAACCCCTCATCGTGACTGACTTTTTGGAATTGTAGCCCCAGCGGCAAGGACGATAACGAATCTTTTTCAAGACCTGAGATCTTTCCGTAGCGTTCCAACTGTCCAAAAACCACATTGCGACGATCCTGAACAAGTTGTTCGCGGCGCAGGGGGTTGAACAACGAACTATTTTTCAGCATGCCCACGAGCATCGCCGATTCTCGAACATCCAAGTCACTGACTTCTTTATCAAAATAAATGTTCGCCGCCGATTTAATCCCCACTGCCTGATTGAGGAAATCGTAGCGATTTAAGTAAAGCGCAATGATCTCTTCTTTGGTGTAATGACGTTCAAGACGAGCGGCAATGATCCATTCCTTCGGTTTTTGGAGCACGGCTCTTTCAAGCCAAGAAGTCCGGTCGTATTGGTCCGTGAAAAGCTGCTTCGCCAATTGCTGCGTTAGGGTACTCCCTCCTCCGCGTGAACCCATGTAGGCAATGGCCCGGGCCAAACCAATAAAATCAATGCCGCTATGGCTGTAAAACCGCGCGTCTTCAGTACTGATCAACGCATTGACCAAGTTCGCTGGAAGTTCATCAAAACGAGCGTCTGAGCGGTTTTCAGAATAATAGCGCCCGATGAGTTTGCCGTCCGCTGAAAACACACGTGTTGCGAGCTCCGTTTTGGGGTTAGCGAGGGTTTCTGTGTCAGGCAAATCGCCATAAGAGGCAACTAAAACAAGTCCAGACAGTCCACACAGAGGGGCTACACCGAGCATCCAAAGCCACATGCGTTGTCGGCCGTATTTCGGCTTGGCTTTGGTTTTTGCCCTGGGCTTATTCTTATTCCCCTGCGATTTGGTGTTCTTCGCCATTTCAATTGCAAGAATAATACACGAAAGACGACTGAACCGACTTGAACACAGAGATTCGGATTTATTCGCAAATGAATCCGAGGGGAGCGTTGCAATTGCATCTTAAATTCGCAGTCCAATTCTGAACCATGGTTGCCCTCATCAAAGCCGCTCAACTCCTTCTCAGCCTTTCCATCCTTGTCGTGCTTCACGAGCTCGGTCACTACTGGGCCGCTCGGGCCTTCAAAACACGAGTCGAGAAATTTTACCTGTTCATGAATCCCGGCTTCTCTTTATTTAAAAAACAGATTGGAGAAACCGAGTGGGGCATCGGATGGTTGCCACTGGGTGGGTACGTTAAAATATCGGGAATGATCGATGAATCCATGGACAAAGAGCAGATGAAACTGCCCCCTCAGCCTTGGGAATTCCGATCCAAACCAGCATGGCAACGACTCATCATCATGCTCGGAGGCATCATCATCAACTTGATTCTTGGTTTTGCGATTTACAGCATGGTATTAGGTGTCTGGGGAGATAGCGTGCTCCCTGCCGACAAGATTCCTTATGGCATTGAGGTCGATGATCGACTGAAACCTCTTGGGTTTGAAGACGGCGATCAGGTTTTGACCATCAACGGTGAAAAGCCTGAATCCTTCAAGGAAATCCGAAGAACATTGTTTTTTGATCAAATTGATGCCGTTCAAATCGAGCGCAGTGGAAGCGTTGTGGATTTGAATTTCAATCAGGATCTTGGCCAACTTTTCGTCGATAGCTCAATTCGTCAACCCTTTGGACTGCGTGTGCCCTGTTTGGTCGACCGTGTAGCTCCTGAGAGCGGCGCAGCAGCGGGCGGTTTGCAGGCTGGAGATAGGTTCGTTTCGATTGACGGAAGACCTGCGCGGTTCTATGGTGAGGTGACTGAATACCTTCGGTCAAATCCTTCAAAAGAAGTCACCATTGAAGTGCTCCGAATGAACGGTTCTTCAGCGGAGCTAATCTGCAACACGGACAGCTCAGGTGCGCTCGGATTCTATCAAGCTGCTCCGAGTGAGATGAGCGAATTTCAGATGGTTGATCGCACGTACACGCTGGGACAATCCCTGTCAAGTGGATTCACCTTGGCCTGGTCAACTTTGGAAGAATATGTGCTTTCGATGCGCTTCCTTTTTAGTAAATCAGGCGCCTCTCAAGTGGGCAGCTTGGTCACGTTCGGAAGTATTTTTGACGCCGGATGGGACTGGGAAGTATTCTGGCGAAATACCGCCTTTTTCTCGTTGATTCTGGCCTTTATGAACCTCTTGCCGATTCCAGCGCTGGACGGCGGGCACGTGATGTTCCTGTTGTACGAGATGGTCATGAGGCGACCGGCTTCCGAGAAGTTCTTGGAATACGCCCAAACCATTGGTATCGTGCTTTTGCTCGGTCTTATGGCTTTGGCGCTGGGCAACGACATCTGGCGCGTCATCACCGGACAATTTGGTTGAAGCGCCTTAACTTAGGCATTCCCAGCCATGAACGTTTCTGACATCAATGCCTACGGACTGGTGATCGGCGGATCACTCGTCATCATCCTGAGTTACTTCGCTAATCTCTTGGCAAAGCGCACCAACATTCCAAGTGTTTTGGTGCTCATCGGAATGGGAATCCTGATTCGTCAAGGCTTGAATGCCATTGGGCTAACAGCCATCCCCTTCGAATCTCTCGTTCTTGAATTACTCGGCACTATTGGTCTGATTTTCATCGTCCTGGAAGCGGCCTTGGAATTGAATTTGAGTAAGGAGAAAATGCCGCTCATCTTGAAAAGCGCCACTGCAGGATTGGTCGCTCTACTCGGAAGCTCCGCAGCCATTGCTGCATTTCTGAACTATGCCATGAACATCCCATTGTTTGAAGGATGGGTGTACGGCATTCCACTCTCCATCATGAGTTCTGCCATCATCATCCCAAGCGTGTCCGGCTTGGATGAGGCCAATAGAGAGTTTATGGTATACGAAAGTACATTCTCGGATATTTTTGGAATCATGGCGTTTTACCTGCTGCTCGGGAATTCTGAGACGGCTTCCGCCAATACCGTGCTTCTCAACATCGGCACCAACCTGCTGGTGACGTTCATCCTCGCAGTGGTCGTGAGCTATATTTTGGTGTATGTGCTTCAAAAAATCACGAGCCCCGTCAAGCTCTTTTTGAGCATAGCAGTTCTTTTGCTCATATACTCTATTCAGAAATTACTGCACCTGAGCCCACTGGTCCTGATTTTGATCTTTGGCTTAATGCTCAACAATCACCGCCTGTTCTTTCCCCAATGGAATCTCGCTAAAAAAAAGTGGCGAATTATGCCGTCTCCTGCCAATTTGTTGGACGATAAGCGCATGCATGAACTGCATCGCGACTATCACTTGCTCACACTGGAAAGTGCTTTTGTAATTCGAACTTTTTTCTTTGTGCTGTTTGGCATGACAGTCTCACTTGCTGCTTTGACAGATTTGCATGTAATTACAGAAGGCCTCATCATTTGCTGCATTCTTTTTGCAGTCCGATTCCTCAGTTTAATTGTTTTTCGCAGAAAAAGCATGTTTCCGCTGCTCTACATAGCACCTCGTGGACTCATCACGATTCTGCTGTTTTTCCAAATTCAAGGAGCCTACAGCCAATTTGCACAACCTCAATTCGATCAAGGAATCCTACTTGTTATTATTTTGGTTTCTAGCCTGGTCATGACCATCGCCTTGATCCAAAATGGCATCACCGTTCGCGGTGTCACCTTGGTGCCAGAAATGATGTCGAATGATGCACTCGAGGTCGATTTGTCTGAGTCTAAGTCAGCCCCAGAGGCTCCCGGTGATGAAGCCGACGACGAATCGATAGATTCGCCCTCAGCCTAACTTCCTCGGAATATACCAACCTCCTGGTATCCGCTCCACCATTCCTTTTAATTCCAAAATGAACAGCTTTCGACCAATTGCTGCCGTCGTCATGTGACAAGCTTGTGCGATGTCTCCAATTTGAGCACCCCCTTTTTGGATGATACAGTTCCAAATCGGCAGCAACTCATCGGCTAATTCTGTTTCCAAGCGATTCGGGACGACTGCCTTGACAGCCCTCCCCAAAAGGCCGAACAGCTCATCCAACGATTGCCAACCCATCTCGGGAAACTCCTCCAATATTTTTCGATTTCCTGCCCATATTTGGCCTGTCTCCTTCCGCGAATCTGGACGATAAACCCAACAATCCACCCCCGATTCTAAGGCCAATTGAGCAGAAATCAGTGCCCCTCCACGAGCAGGACTCTGAACCATGATCAACCCCTCAGCCAAACCTACAATGAGTCGATTCCGTGCGGCAAAATGCCACGGATGAATCTCAGAATCTCGTGCGTGTTCCGTGACCAACGCACCACCATTCTGGATGATATTCTCAGCCAATTTCATATGCTCCCGGGGATAAATCCGGTGCAGCGGGCCTCCCAAACACGCTACAGTAATCCCATCGGCATAACACGCCCCTCGATGCGCCATCGCGTCTACTCCTTTCGCTAAACCACTGACAATCCCCCATTGCTGCTGTGCTAAATTTTGTCCCAACTCAAAGCCTAGTTCCGCAGCTCTTTGCGTGCAATTCCGCGTTCCCACGATGGCTAAAAAAGAACGTCGATTGAAAATGTGTTGATCACCCCTTCCAAACACCACGATCGGCGCATCATGCAGTTCTCGCCATGGAATGGGGTAGGCATCGTCTTCCCAAGAAATTCCCCAATGGTTCGGGTTCGACAGTGTGGACTCCAAGGATAACAGGCGCTTCGCTTGTTTCGTTGAGAAATTCGCTTCGCGACTCCTTGCCCATTCCCAAGCCTGATCGAGAGATCCCAGGGTTTCGACGCGATCTTTCAATTTGACCGGACCAATGCCATCTTCGCCCAACAAAACCCACCATTTCTTCAACCGATCCATCGCATAAACGTAGATTTTGACATGATTGAGATTACGCCAGATTTGCACAAGTCGACGATGAATTCATGTTCTCCATCGATGGCAATACATGGTCAATTTGTTGCATCTTGCATTCATGCAAAAGCGAATACCTGTTCTCCTTTTTGCACTTGTAGCGACAATGAACCTTGCATGGGGTCAGGTCGTCACGGGTGTCGTAAGCGATGCCCAAGGAAATTTCCTTCCAGGTGCATTCATCACGGTCATTTCTGATTCAGAAGAAGTTGTCGCGATTACAAATTCTTTAGTCGACGGAAGCTATAATCTAAATCTTACCCCTTGGTCAGGAAAATCCGTTCAATTGCGATGCAGCTACATCGGAATGGAAAAAGAGGAGAGGTCTCTTGGGATTTTGGAAGCTGAGCGAAACTACACTGTAGACTGGACGCTTCAAGAGGCCGCTGAGCTGCTGGGTCAGGTGGTCGTCAGTGCTGGAAGATTTGAGCAATCGGCGAACAAAGTCACGGTTTCCATTGATGTGATCCCTCCTCGAATTGTGGAGTCTCGAGGAACCACAACCCTTGAAACTGCGCTTGAAATGAACCCCGGTGTCACCTTTGTCGACGGCGAACCACAAATCCGAAGCGGAAGTGGATTCAGCTATGGGGCAGGCTCGCGTGTGATGATCATGGTGGATGATTTGCCCGTGCTGAGTGGCGATGCCGGGCGGCCAACTTGGGGGTTTTTGCCCGTCGAAAACATCGAACAAATCGAAATCATCAAAGGCGCCTCCAGCGTCCTTTTTGGAAGTGCCGCATTGAGTGGCGTGATCAACGTGCGCACTCGTTTTCCGGATGCTCGACCACTCACTCGCGTAAGCGTCCAGCACGGGGTGTATTCCACCCCAAGGACGAGTCGCGCCAAGTATTGGGAAGGGGCGGCACAACAATCGAACATTCGATTTTTACACAGCCAACAACTAGGCAAATGGGACTGGGTTATTGGAGGCAATTTCCTTGGTGATGACGGCTTTCTGGCACCTGAAGACGTGGCGGCCAATGATGCCTCCACATTCCGTTTTACGCCGTTTCAGGTCGATCGGTTTGGTGCCGAATACCGATATCGACTGAACTCCAACATCCGAAAGCGCGTGTCCGATGTCGAGGGCCTCAGTTATGGTGTCAATACAAACTGGCAGTTAGGTGAGTCTCTGAATACATTGATTTGGCAAAGTGCCCCAGACTCCATCTACGGGGCTTTTGATGGAGCTGCTACAAGAACCAATCAGCTCATTGGAACTGTGGACCCCTATATTCAGTACTTGTCGCCATCTGGGATCAGGCACAACTTGCGCACACGCTGGCAGTACCTCAACAATGACAATGACAACGATCAATCGAATGGTTCTCACGTGGCCTATGCAGAATACCAAATATTCATCGACGGCAACCGTTGGAATATCCCAGGGCTTAAAATCACAACTGGACTGGTGAACTTAACAGCGCTCAGTCGAGCAGAATTGTACAGCGGAGGATCATCTGACGGGAACAACACCGCTAGTAATCAATCTGCATATGTGCAGTTCGACCAGTCCATCGGTGACCGATTCAATTTGTCTGGAGGTGCTCGGTACGAATATTTCACAGTGAATGGGGCCGGCGCCGGAAAACCTGTTTTCCGACTCGGCGGGAATTATCAATTGGCTGAGGCCACGTTTTTGAGAAGCAGCTACGGGCAAGGGTTTAGGTTTCCAACCATCGCCGAACGATACATTAGAACAGGGCTCGGAGCATTGCAGATTTATCCGAATGAAGAATTACGCCCCGAATATGCCTGGTCAGCGGAAATAGGTCTGAAGCAAGGTTTCAAGATGGGGTCATTTGCCGGCTTCCTCGATCTTGCCGTCTTCCGTCAAGATTTTTCTGATTTCATCGAATTCACATTCGGCCCTTGGGGACCCGATGAAGGTGAAGAGGCGAATGCAGACAACGCATATGGCTTGGGCTTCATGAGTGTCAATACTGGAGGAAGCAAGGTGACCGGAGCGGAGATTTCAATCAATGGGCGATTGCAAATGGATCGCATTCGCGTTGATGTGCTCACGGGCTACACGTACACCAATCCAGTCAGCACCACCCCTGGTTACAACTACAATCCCGACAGTACATCGAACTATGCTGCTACTTACTATGCCACAAGCCACGATACAACAGGTTTAATTTTAAAGTATCGTTCGCCCCATGTCTTCCGATTCGATGCTCAAATTTCAGGCGAAAAGTGGTTCGGCGGCCTTAGCATGCGTTACCAAACAAACCTCCAAAACTTTGATCAAGCCTTCATCTCGTTTGAAGAAGATCCAGCGATTTCGAACATCAATTGGGGCGCGCGTGAATGGCTGGAACAAAACCCATCGCTGCCTTGGATCATCGATGCTCGGATCGGCCGGGAATGGTCCAACGGTCACAAAATCACATTGGTCATAAATAACATCACAAATGAGGAATACGCCATTCGCCCCATGTCGATGGAAGCCCCCCGGCTGACCACATTGATGTACACTTACGAAATCAATTGATGGCCGAAGATCGTCCTAAACTCATTGGAATCATTCCCGCGCGATGGGGATCCAGGCGTTTCCCTGGAAAGCCCTTGGCCGAATTGGCGGGTAAGACCTTGATTGAGCGTGTGGTGGAGCGCGCCTTGAGCGCTGGTGTATGTGACACTGTACTTGTCGCTACCGACGATGATCGCATCGCGCAGGCTGCGAAATACGCCGGAGCCGAGACGCGCATGACAGACCCAAAATTGGCGAATGGTACCTTGAGAAGCCATGCTGCTCTTGTTGAGTGGGAAGCTGATCATGCCATCCAAGCCGACTGGGTCATTAACATTCAAGGCGATGAACCTTTTGTGCATCCTGAGCAATTGCAAAAACTTGCTCAACTCATTCGGCAGCCCGGAGCCGGAATTGCGACTTTGGCCCGTCCCAAAGACGCCAATAATCCCGAGCGAGAAAATCCCAATCGCGTCAAGGTCACTTGCGACCTCAATGGCACTGCACTTTACTTCAGTCGTTCACCCATTCCATCTAGCCCCGGGCCCTGGCTTGAACATGTCGGACTTTATGCCTTTTCTAGAGGAGCACTTGAGGCGCTCACGCATTTGCATGCGACCGAATTGGAAAAACGCGAAAGCCTCGAACAATTGCGTTGGTTAGAGCACGGCTGGAAAATCGCGGTAGGGCGCACCATGCATGAAACCCACGCTGTCGACACCCCTGAAGATTTGATTCGTTTGCACAACCTGCTGGAAAGCGGTGAATTGAATTAGATTTGCCCCTCACCTTTTGCTCAACCTCATGTCACGCTTCCACCTCTTTGTATCTTTCGCGCTCTTTGCAATCGCTTTTATGTTCGCAGTAGCCAACAGCTCCTGCAATTCCTCAGATTCTTCCATGGCATCCAACAAACAGCCCGAATTGAACGAAACTCAATTCTCCACCCCGCCCGTTGCGGAAAAGCAATCCCACATAACAGAGATTCACGATCTTCAATTGGAAGATGAGTATTTCTGGATGCGACTGAGTGATGAGCAAAAAGAAGCTCCTGAGCCCGACGCTCAAACTTCCAAGGTAGTTGACTACCTCAGCGCCGAAAATGATTACAAGACAGAGGTAATGCAGGGGACTGAGCCTTTTCAAGAAACGCTCTTCAATGAAATTGTAGGCCGCATCAAGCAAGATGATCAAAGCGTTCCACTGCTGGACAAAGGATATTATTACTACAGTCGATACGAGGAAGGCAAAGAGTATGCGATCTACTGCCGCAAACCAGGTTCACTGGAAGCGGAAGAGCAAGTAATGTTGAACGTCAATGAAATGGCTGAAGGATTCAGTTATTATGCCTTGGGCGGTCAATCAATCAGTACCAACAACAACTTGCTAGCCTTCAGCGTCGACACGGTGAGCCGACGTGAATACACGCTGCAATTCAAAGACCTTTCTACAGGCGAAATCTTGGCCGACCGCATCCCCGGCACAACAGGTGGTGCTACCTGGGCCAATGACAACAAAACGGTTTTCTATTCCAAAAAAGACCCTGTGACCTTGCGTTCATCGCGCATTTATAAGCATGTTCTGGGAACCGATGCGAACGATGATATGATGATTTATGAGGAAACCGACGAAACGTTTGGCTGCGGCATTGGCAAGTCCAAAAGTGAGCAATATCTCATGCTTGCGAGCTACTCAACGCTGAGCAACGAATGGCGCTACTTGGATGCCAATACCCCCAATGGCGAATGGAAAATTATCCAGCCGCGGGAGCGTAATTTAGAATACAGCTGCAGCCACTATGGTGATCACTTTTACATCACGACCAACCGCGATGCAAAGAATTTCAAATTGGTTCGTACGCCCGTGACGGCAACAACCTACGAAAATTGGGAAGATGTGCTTCCACATCGGGATGAGACCTTGCTCGAAGGCGTCGATATTTTCAAAGATTACCTGGTGGTCTCGGAACGAACCGAAGGCCTGAATCAAATTCGCGTCAAGCGATGGGACGATGCGGCCGATTATTATATCCAGTTCCCTGACCCAGCCTATTCGGCCTATGTTGGTGCCAATCCTGATTTTGATACGCAGCGGCTTCGCTACGGGTACAATTCAATGACTACTCCGAGCTCGGTGTTTCAGATGGACATGATCAGCCAAGATAAAGAGTTGCTGAAGCAGCAAGAGGTCCTTGGCGGTACCTTTGACTCTGCCAATTATGAAAGCGAGCGCGTGATGGTGGAAGCACGCGATGGCACCAAAGTACCCGTTTCCATTGTTTCACGGAAAGGAGTCAAAAAAGACGGGAAAAATCCGCTTCTGTTGTATGCTTACGGCAGCTACGGATACAGCATGGATGCTGGATTCTCAAGCACACGACTAAGCCTATTGGACCGCGGCTTCGTTTACGCCATTGCTCACATTCGAGGTGGGCAAGAGATGGGGCGCGATTGGTACGAAGATGGGAAGATGTTCAATAAGAAGAATACCTTCTCCGATTTTGTCGATTGTGGACAAGCAATGGTTGATTTAGGCTACACGTCACCCGAACACTTGTATGCAATGGGCGGATCAGCCGGTGGATTGCTCATGGGTGCAGTCATCAATATGGCGCCTGCTTTATTCAACGGGGTGATTGCTGCTGTGCCTTTTGTGGATGTCATCAATACGATGTTAGATGAGAGCATTCCTCTCACAACTGGAGAATTTGATGAGTGGGGAAATCCGAAGAACAAAGATTCGTTCGATTACATGATGTCGTACAGCCCGTATGACAACGTTGCGGCTCAAGATTATCCCCACATGCTCATTACTACGGGGTATTGGGACAGCCAAGTTCAGTATTGGGAACCTGCCAAGTGGATTGCCAAATTACGAGACACCAAAACCGACGACAACCTGTTGATCATGGATTGTAACATGGAAACTGGCCACGGTGGAGCATCTGGTCGTTTCAAGCGTCTTCGTGAAACAGCGATGGAATATGCCTTCTTCATGATGCTCGAGGGCATCGAAGAATAAGCGACGTCCAACAATGAAGAGATTCCGGTTGTTGACCAAGGAGGAACTCGATGCTGTTCGTCCGGAATTTGTGCGCTACCTGGCTTCTGAGGGAATCGCTGCAGATGATTGGACAAGGAAACAAGCCGAACATCCTGAAGAAATCCAAGCTTGCTTGGAAGACTTCAGCCAACGGTTTTGGGAAGGCGCGACCGCTGCCATTCAGTGCATCGAACACTCCCCCTCAGAAGGAGACCTCTGGCTGTTTCAATTTGAAGAAACGGAAGCCAAGCTGATCCGTTGCCTGCGCAAAGGAGATTCAATCACCTGGTCTGAAGGAGGTAAAACATTCGAGCAGGAGGCCCGAGGACAAGAGATTTTCCAACTGCTCGAACAAGGGGCAAAGCCCTGCGATCTTGAGCGGTTCAAAACCTACCAGACAGAAATGAATGGGACCACTGGAGCAACGAATTAAGCTGGTAACGCACCAATTCGAAATGCCGATTCCGGCAAGTCAAATCCCCGTCTGGATAACCAAATCGCAACGTCATCTTCCACCGGATGGTGCCAGTGCACCTCAAGACCCGCATCGCGTGCGCCAGTGACGTGTTGCTTGCTATCATCGATAAATAGTGTCTTACTTGGCTCGACTCTATGGCGGTAACAAAGAGACAAAAAGGCCTCTGGATCCGGCTTTCGCTGTCCCATTTCCTGGCTATAATGAATGCCTTCGAAGGCTCCTCTAAAAGAAGAAAGTCCAAAACGCTCTTCCATCCAAGCTTCAAACACATGCGCATGAATGACGTTGGTATTGGAGAACAAGAAAAGCCGCGTCTGCTTACCCAACGATTGCACCAGAGGAATTCGCGATGCATGCATTCCCGTCAAGATGGAATTCCAAGCCTTGACAACCTCTTCCTTGTCCGTTCCTGGTGCGCAGTGCGATTGCATCTGGGCGTAGAAATCATCTGGGCTAATCCGACCACATTCCAAATCATCAAACATGGGAGACTGTGCTGATTGCTGATAGAGTCCAGCGAAATCGGAAACGCCAAGCGCCTCAAATGCACGAACCGGTGCACCGTAATCGATGTCGTACAACACCCCTCCAAAATCCAAGATTAGGGCCTCTGGCAAGGGTAAATTGGTCATGCCCTCTTCCCGTTTAGTGCGCCGCACCAAAACGCTTCAACCAAGCACGCTCAGTTGATTTCTCTCCGCGTAATTCTGCCAATTGAGCGCGCGCACTCACCTCATCCGCATGAATAGAAAACGTCACAAGACGCAAACCATTGTCCTGGAGATACACCTCAGAATCAAAGCCTTTTCGGATCAAGCCAGCCGACAAATTCATCGCATTCGATTCCACCGAAAACGAACCCGCAACCAACATGAAAATCACATTGTTCTCTGTGAGCTCTGTCAGTTCTGATGTGGTCAAATCCGTTGTTTTGGTCACTTCTTCTGTGGACTCAGGCCGAACGTTATTGGCTTCAACGGTCTCCAATGTGGACGCTTCAATGGTTTCCCATGTGGGCACTTTCTCCTCTTCAAATCGTGGCTGGTAGGCCACCTCTTCATGTGACTGAATGCTCAATGGAAGCGTGCTCATCAATGCAGCATCGTTCCCCATGCTATCTGCAAAAAACATCCCTGCACCTCCAAGAATGGGGACCGCGATCGCTGCAGCAATTCGCCTCCATGGCGCTTGAACTTGTTCCTGATGTGCCGCTGGCATCGAAATGATTCTCGTTATTGGATCAGCGCTAGCGCGACTCACTTCGGGGTTGAGCAGTGGCAAAGGAATTCGCTTCAAGCCAAATGACCGGAGAATTCGCTCCATTTCTTCGTCAGGCATGAACCTCAAATGGCCTTCTTCACCAAGAAACAATCGTCCTACTTGATGAATTCGAACCGTGTCACCTCCTTGCATTTTCACCTTGAGTGCGGCGGCCTCTTGCTCCACCCTTACCAAAGCTTCATCCAGTGAGATCTGCGATTTGCGAGCAATGGCTTGCACCAACACACCGTCATGGTGAACGATTCGCTCGTTGAAGAGGATGCTCCGTGATGGCGGAATCAATTCTTGACAATTCTCGTCATACTTCGCTGGCTTTAGGTTGCACACAAATCCGCCTAATCCAGGAACAACGACACAATCGTGATCCAAAAACAGGCGGTGAAGGTGGTGGTCTAAAAGATTCATGGTATCATGCTTCAGGTGCCAATGAGCATTCGAATGTAGGAGAAACAATCGGCTCTTGCAAGGTATAACGGTCGTTTCCAGAGATCTGAAATCAAATTAGCGCAAGAGAGCTACCGTGCCCGTCTTAAGCCTCGGACCATCGCGTAATTCATAACGCATGCGCCAGAGGTAAACTCCATCGGGCACAAAGTGATCCGAATTCATCAATTGATTGTTTCCAATCCAAGGTTCAGCAGGATCCTCGCTATAAAATACCTGTTCGCCCCAACGATTGAAAATCTCCAACCTAAAGCCTCGAGGATCTACGCCTTCAACCCGAAAGGCGT
Organism: Flavobacteriales bacterium UBA1531; assembly: GCA_002323795.1. Lineage (GTDB taxonomy): Bacteria > Bacteroidota > Bacteroidia > Flavobacteriales_D > Sanyastnellaceae > UA16. Next base: position 50,954 of record DCPZ01000024.1, read on the forward strand.
CGTTGACACCGTCGTTGTTTGGTGTAAACGCTGACGGCATGTACAGCGGATAAAAAACGTCCAAAAAGACGCTGTCGCGAGCCGAACATCCTTCGGGAGAGATGCTTTCCAAAACGAACCACTGTGACCCTTGAACTTCAACCTCAGGCGTGAGGCAATCGTTGCAACTGAGCCAATCGTCGGGTGTCCACCAAAGCGTATCCGCATCCACTGTTCCAAAAAGACGTACTTGGTCCAACCAATCAACAGACCGGTCTGGACCGGCATCGACATAAGGCGGCTGCCAAACTTGCACCGTAATCTCTGTGCTTCCAGTACAACCAAACTGATCCGTCACATACACTGTAAATGTGGTCGTTTCCGTTGGAAATACTTGAGTTGATTGTGCAGTAGGGCTCGCAGCCAATCCCGATGGAGTCCATGAATAATTCACCCCGTCGGATGCGCTCAATTCCATCGTTTCACCCCGGCACATCCACCCCCCACCCGTAGCATCTGCAGAAGGTGCGATCAACTCAACACTTACGCTGTCGACACCAACACCACAGACGTTGGCAATTTGGACCGAAAATGTTGTGTTTTCGGAAGGAGATGTAAACGTGTTTTGCGCAAGCGGATTGGTGACCAGTTCCGCAGGTGACCACAGATAACTCACCCCTTCTTCCGCCTGCAAAAAGGTTCCTTGTCCTTGGCATAAGAAAATCGTTGGGTAGGTTTGACCCCCTGGCACAAATTGCACCACATTGATGGTCACTTCCTCTTCAGCCAGACAATCGTTCGGACTAGAAATCAAAGCCGTGTATGTGGTTGATTCTGTTGGACTCGCTGTGGTTGATTCCGACGTGGGCGAACCCAATCCCACCGTAGGCGACCAGATGACATCGCTGCCGCCTGTTGCCTCCAAGTCTACGACGTCGCCGAGGCAAATGGTCATGTCAGCGGTAATGTCAGTAACCAACACTTCTACCACAACTGTCACTTCAGCACTTCCTGTCCCGCACGCATTTGAGTCTTCCACTGTGTACGTGGTGGTTTGAAGGGGAGTAACCAGCGGGTTTGGAATCGAAGGGTCATCCATCGTTGGATGCGGTTGCCACACAAGTCCATCGGTGCCATAAGCTTGTAAGTTTGTGCTTTCCCCCTCGCAAACTGGAGGCACCTCATCGATCAAAGGCTGTGGAATTTCCTCAATGAATAGCGTCGCAAATGCGGTGTCCGGTTCCAAACATCCCCCACTGGCCGTTGCGTCCGAAACAATCAGCATCACATCCCATTCGCCTGGCGTGAGGTAGATGTATTCGGGGTTTTCTTCTTCACTGATGCTCAAGTCCCCAAAATCCCAAACATAATCGTTGCCTCCAATGGAATTGTTGACGAACTGTATGGCCTCGCCTGCGCAAATCAGGTCAGGCGCATCGATGTTGATGTCGGCAACCAATGATCCCAAATTGAATTTGAAAACACCCAAATTGCAGTTGGTCGAGAGGTTGTTTCCCGACCAAGCTCCTGCTGTAGTCGGAAAATCGTCCCAACCGCCGCATCCCGCGCACACGGCTTGATAAACCGTCCCATTCTTATCAAACCGAGACGTTCCCCCGTCCACATGCTCGTTAGAAAATGTGCCTCCAAAAAACGTCCCATAGGTCAAGTCTGTCGCTTCCGGCGCCAGTACTCCCAGCCAAAAGTCACTGCCATCGGTTCCAATTTGATAAGCCCCTTCTGTAATTGGCATTCCGTTCGTTGTCGATTGACCTGCATTGGAGCTGTTGCTGTTATTCGTTACGCCTCCCCACCCGCTGATGTACATCTCATCACAATCAGACACCAAAAAGGCGGTAGGGCTGATGTCAATGCCTGACTGAGGTATGCCTACACGCGTCACCCAATCCACGGCATCCAATTCCGATGTGAAGCGAACCACAAAGGTGCTTCCGTTGGGATTGTCCGCGTAAACGTCTCCAACCAACGCGAGCGATGATCCAACGGTTTGACCACACAAATGTGGGCGGTCTTCGGTGTCCAACTGCACAAAATAAGATTGATCGTAGTCGTCTGTTCCGAAGTAACTCGCTGCATCCAAAATAGGTGTTTCGGTTGCGTAATTCAACGAAAATATGTACCCATCACTATCACCGGCTAAATTTGGTTGATAGGCATCAGGTGAAGTTGGTAAATCGTCACTGCGCGTTCCTCCCGCGATGTAAGCCGTGGTGCTGCTTTGAGCAAACTGAATGGCATAGGCCGCATCGTCCTGATTGCCTCCAAAATACGAGGAAAATTCAAGCTCGGCCAAGTCCTCTGAAAGTCGCATGATCACGGCATCGCTCGTGCCATTTAACCCAGGATCAAAAGCATTCGCCATGGGAAAATCATCGCTTCGGGTACTGGTCGCCACCCATACGTCTCCTTGCGGATCTACCATCACTTCGCCCCTGCAAACATCCCCATAATTGTAATTCAGCTGTGTGCCCAAGTTCAATCCGTCATTTTCAGTTCCGCCCAAGAATGTTGAGGCCTCCAGTGAACCATCATTTCCATCGATTTTAGAAAGAATGATGTCGCACCCCACTGAGAAGGCCTGATAAAAACTATAGTCCATTAAATTAATGAGTGGCCCACCAATAAATCCCTCTTGGAAAGCGCCGTCAGTCGTTGGGAAATCTGCAGAACCGGTGGTTCCCATGGCATAAATATCGCCTTCAGAATTGGTCACAAGACTGTGAGGATAATCGAGGTTTGATCCGCCGAGGTAGGTGCTGTATTCGAGCGTGCTCCCATCCGCTGAAAATACACTGATTCCGAAGTCAAAATCGCCCCCACTGAAAGCCACATCGAAAGCTCCCGTCGTCGTAGGATAACCCACACCACGCACACCTGACCCCCCAATGAGTCGGCCATTATCATCATACGCCGCAGTGAATCCCCAACTGTCTGCTGTCGAACCGATGTAAGAGGCAAATTCAATTTCAGGATCAATGATCAGAGGTCGAGAAGCATCATAATCTCCCAGCTCATAGGTGATGCGATGGCCACCGTCTTGCATGGATTGCAAGCGGTAGGAGCAATCAACCTCTTCCATCAGGCTTCCATTCATTTGATAAGCAAACGGAGCGGCTTCTACTATGTGACCCCAAGCGCCAGAAACAGCTAAGCCTTCACCAACAGAAGGCCCTAACAGGTGTTTCAACGTGCCATCGGATTGCAGCACTGTTTCAAGGCCTCGATAAATAGAAACTATTTGTGTTGGATCTGCCCCTGCGTCCACCTTCCAATCGCATTTGATGTGAGCAGCATCGCCCTTCATGCCATCAATTGATCCATGAACTCCTGGCCAAACATCTTCCAGCCTAAGTTTACCTGAAGGCCTAACGCCCTGGGCCCATTTCGAAGAATCGTTGCCGCGGTAATATGAGAGAAAATGATCTGAAGGTTGGCTTGCGATTGTTCTAAAATCCGTCGAAGCACCCTCCCATTCCACATCCAATACATACTTCGTCAATCCACCGACTGGTGATTCGTGACGTGCAAATGCATCATAGCCCGTTGCGAGCATGGCCGCTTTCCAGCCGCGCTCCGTCAACCACCAATCGCCCCCATGCACTCGAGCCTCCGCCAAAACTTCCTCGTGAAACTGACCTTCATTGGGCACGAACCACACACCCGCTTGAGAATGTCCGCGCTGCACGATGCGCCCGTCTTCTTCTGACACTTGGGCCTGCAAACATGCACCCCATGCCAAGCAAGCCATGGCAAGAAAAGTCGTCAATATGTGTTTTTCGATGCGAAGCATGGTTCAGCAAAAGATGCTGTCAAACAAATAACGGACAAAAGACCTTGCGGGTTGCCTATGCCGCAAAGGCAACACAAACAATGGAACGAAATCAGGCGAGCTGTTCGGTCAGCAAACGCATTTCAATGACGGGCGACATTCGCTCATGCAAGATGCGATGAACGGAATCAGCAATGGGCGTGTCTACGCCGAATTTTTGGTTCATCCGGTGAACCCCTTTGGAACCATTGAAGCCCTCCGCAACCATATTCATCTCCATAATCGCGCCTTTGACGCTGTAGCCTTTTCCTATCATCATCCCCAAGGTGCGGTTTCGACTGTGGGGGCTATAGGCTGTGACGAGCAAATCACCGAGGTACGTGCTCTCTTTCACATCACGATCCAATTCATGAACTGCTGCCAAAAACCGCTTCATTTCTTGTGAAGCGTTGCTGATGTAGACACTGAGAAAATTGTCTCCGTAGCCCAACCCCAGAACAATTCCTGCGCCAATCGCATAGATGTTTTTGAGCACCGCAGCCAGTTCAGCTCCCACCACATCCTGACTCGTCTGAACACGAATGTAGCGCGTTGCAAATGCTTCCGACAAGGTTTTAGCAAGCTCCAAGTCTGGGCACGCCATGGTGAGGTAACTGAGTTTTTCACGCGCCACCTCCTCTGCATGGCATGGGCCTGCGAGCAGACCAATCCGCTCATAAGGAATGCCAAATTGTTTGTGCAAATACCGCGCAGGAATGCTATCATACTCCACCACCATGCCTTTGATCGCATTGATGATGATTTTTTCCTGCATGCGCTCGGGATTTTGCCCTTGAATCACCTCATCCAAGTGAATGGACGGAATGGCGAAAATCAACACATCACTGGCATCAATGACTTCCTGCATCATCGTGGAAACCATGATTTTTTCGGTATCAAAAGCAATGCTTTGGATGTAATGCGGATTGCGTCCATAAGCCTTCAAATGGTCTCGGGTTTCCTCGCGGCGCACCCACCAATTCAATTGTTCTTTGTTGGTAAGCACCATCTTAGCGATGGCTGTGGCCCATGAGCCGCTTCCGATGAGTCCGTAGCGCAAGTTTGATGGCATGGGTTCAAAGGTAATGGAGAGCGGGTTGTGTCTGTCGGAAAAGTGAGGCAGTCCGGTCTCCGCGCGCTACCTTTACCAACGCATTCAGCACATTCGAATCAATATGAGCGACGATCTCCTCAAAAAAGTCATCAGCCACGCCAAGGAATACGGATTCGTATTTCCTTCTAGTGAAATTTATGACGGCCTATCAGCAGCCTATGACTACGGCCAATTGGGTGCCGAGTTGAAAAACAACATCAAGCAATACTGGTGGACCGCGATGGTGCGCATGCACGAAAACATCGTTGGCATCGACGCTTCGATTTTCATGCATCCAACCACCTGGAAAGCGTCCGGCCACGTGGACGCCTTTAACGATCCGTTGATCGATAACAAAGATTCCAAAAAGCGTTACCGCGCTGATGTGCTCATCGAAGACCACATCGGCAAGATTGAGGCGAAAATCAATAAGGACGTGACCAAAGCCGCAAAGCGTTTTGGAGATGCGTTTGACGAGCAACAATTCCGCGAAACCAATGGCCGCATTTTGGATCGTCAAAAACAAATTGATGAAATCAACGGGAAGTTCAAATCAGCTATGGAAGCGGATGATTTGGCAGCGGTTAAAGCCCTCATCGAGGATCTCGGCATCGCCGATCCCGATACCGGAAGCCGGAACTGGACAGATGTTCGGCAGTTCAATCTCATGTTCAAAACGGAATTGGGCGCCGTGAGTGGTGATAGTGGAGCCATTTATTTGCGCCCTGAGACAGCTCAAGGAATTTTCGTCAACTACCTCAACGTCCAGAAGAGCGGGCGCATGAAGCTGCCTTTTGGCATTGCGCAGATTGGAAAGGCATTCCGAAATGAAATCATTGCCCGTCAATTCATTTTCCGCATGCGCGAATTTGAACAAATGGAAATGCAATTTTTTGTCAAACCTGGAACGCAAGAAAAGTGGTACGAGTATTGGAAGGACGCACGACTCAATTGGCACAAGGCGCTTGGGTTTGGAGATGGTATGCACCGATTCCACGATCACATCAAGCTCGCACACTACGCCGATGCTGCGGCTGACATTGAGTTCAATTTTCCAATGGGATTCAAGGAATTGGAGGGTGTTCATTCCCGCACTGATTTCGACCTCAAACAACACGAAGAACATAGCAACAAAAAATTGCGCTACTTCGATCCGGAGACCCAAGAAAGCTATGTGCCGTACGTTGTAGAAACCTCCATTGGATTGGATCGGATGTTTCTGGCAACGTTGAGCGCTGCACTGCAGGAGGAAACCCTCGAAGACGGTTCGCAACGCACCGTGTTGCGCATACCTGCTCCCCTTGCACCTGTCAAAGCCGCTGTCTTGCCATTGATCAAAAAAGACGGGCTACCCGAGAAAGCTCGAGAAGTTTTGAAGATGCTCCAAATGGATTACAACGCCCAGTACGATGAAAAAGACGCCATAGGCCGTCGCTACCGAAGACAGGACGCCATCGGAACTCCGCTGTGCATCACGGTCGATCACGATACACTCACCGACCATGCCGTGACCATTCGCGACCGCGATACGATGGCCCAAGAGCGCGTTCCAATTGCAGAATTGGCTGCTCGCGTCAACCGGAAAGTTGGATTCGCACAATTGTTTAACACGGCATCATGAACTTGACTGATCTCCAACTGAAAGGCGAACGCGTACTGATCCGTGTTGATTTTAACGTCCCCTTGAACGAAGCCCGCGAAGTAACTGATGACACGCGCATCCGAGCTGCACTGCCCACCATTCAACATGTCTTGGCGCGAGGTGGTTCGGTCGTGTTGATGTCGCACTTGGGGCGCCCCGAAGGCACGGACGAACGGTACAGCCTCAAACATATTTTGCCACGGCTTGAAGAATTGCTCGGCCAAAGCGTTCAGTTCGCAAGCAATTGCGTCGAGGACATTGCCCTCGACGTGACACAATCCATTCAGCCGGGTGAGGTTGCTCTTTTGGAGAACCTCCGCTTCCATCCGGAGGAAAAAGCTGGCGATGAATTCTTTGCCGGACAGCTCGCCGAAAATGGCACCATCTACGTCAACGATGCATTTGGAACAGCGCACCGCGCACACGCATCCACAGCCGTGATTGCCAAATTCTTCCCAGAAGACAAGGCATTCGGATTGTTGCTCGCCAAAGAAATCGATGCCTTGGAAAAAGTGCTCGCTCACCCACAGGCTCCACTTACCGCCATCATTGGCGGAGCGAAAGTGAGCTCTAAACTGGGCATCATCGAACACCTCATTGGACGTGTCGACCGTCTCATTGTTGGCGGAGGCATGGCTTACACCTTTGTACAGGCCCAAGGCGGCAAAATTGGCAGCAGCTTGGTGGAATCCGAAATGCACGCACAAGCGCTCGCCATCTTGGAAAAAGCAAAGGCCACTGGCACCGAGTTTCTCTTGCCACGCGACACCCTAATCGCGGATCAATTTGCAGCGGATGCAGCAACCGATGTCGTGTCCACAGAAGCCATTCCTGACGGCTGGATGGGCTTGGACATCGGTCCCGAAACCACTCAACGATTCGTCGATGCCGTGCTCAGCTCCAAAACAGTTCTCTGGAACGGACCGATGGGAGTCTTTGAAATGGACGCGTTTGCCAAAGGAACGAATGCAGTCGCTGAAGCGCTCGCCACAGCAACTTCTACAAGCGACGCCTTCACCCTGATCGGTGGTGGTGACTCGGTTGCGGCCATCAACAAGGCTGGATTGGCCGATCGCGTCAGTTATGTCAGCACCGGAGGCGGCGCCATGCTCGAATACTTGGAAGGTAAAGAATTGCCCGGAATCGCTGCCATTCGTTCATGACTTCCGGAAGACGCATCGGACTCGGATTGATTGGCTTGTTTATCGCATGTGCCTCGTTGCGTGCACAAGACCGCGTCAATGTCTACCCGGACAACCGGATGCTCTGGAGCGAAATGATGCTCCACGCTGAACAAGGTTTGATTCGTGAAGGGCGAGACTGGCGGGGAACTGTCCTCTGGACAACAAGGCCAGGTGAATTGTTCGAAGGGTATTCATCGAGTTCATTTGACTTGAAATTCACTGTGCGTGATGGTCAATTGATCCAGGGTGATTCAAATTTTAGCGATGCCATTGTCTACACCTTGGATGGGAACAGAATCTACATCGGAGACAGCACGTTTCCGTTGGATTTGGTCTACACCTTGCAACAGGATGCACTTGATCCCAGCGCTTTTGGATTGTACAAGGAAGACAGCATCAGCGTATTCGATCGCATCTGCGTTTTTGAAGGTGCGCCCTCTCCGGAAGTTTTGTTTGGCTTTCTACTAGCGCTTGGAATGCTCTGATTCGTTCGACAGCCTCAGGCAACCGTTGCCAACACCTCCACCCGAAACTCAAACTGCTCCATGATCTGGTTCGTGAGCAATTTCTCGCATGCCTCTTTGACCTGAGCTTCAGCCTCGGATTGGTTTGACGCTTCCACCTCGAGAGTAATGTGCTTACCAATGCGCACATTGTCAATTCCCGCTAGTCCGATATTTTTCATATTGCTTGAAACGGCCTTCCCCTGGGGATCCAACAAAGCTGGCAGGGGCATGATGTCAATGGATGCGCTGAATTTCATAATCGAAGCTTAAGAATGTGTGGTATTCGGTTGAATGAATTTTCCGAAGAATGCATACAAAAGTAATGCGGCTTGCAGTCCCAAACCGAAGGCACGGCCAAAAATTGCCACCACGATTCCAACAATGACCAAGCCCCCTAAAAGCGAGAGCCGTTTCCGGTCATACGATGGAATTTTTCCCCATCCCTTGAGGTCCATCATCGGACGATCGCTAATCATCCACCAAGGGATAAGAGTCGATCCAATGACAGTCGACAACACAACTGTCACCATTCCACCAACTCCGAACAAGCCCCACGACCCGAACATTTCATATTGCGCGCCCATCAGCAGTGTGCCAATCCACCAAAGAGCACCCGCCGGTGCAGGCATGCCGCGAAATCCAGAACCAACGGTCCCTGCCGCGTATTCAACGTTGAAACGGGCCAGACGCCAGGTCGCCGCCATGGCCATCGTAAGCGGAAGAAATTTGAGCATTGCTGGAATTGCCGGCGCCCAAGAGTGAAGAAACATGACACCCACAATTGCCGGAGTTACACCACTCGAAACCGCATCCGCAATGCTATCCAATTGCAAGCCCATTGGCCCTTCGGTCTGCGTCCAACGAGCTACGATGCCATCGAGAAGATCGAACAACTGCCCCGAGAGCCAAATCAGAGCGAGAGCTAGCATTCCCCATCCACTCTCGGATTGGGCCAAAGCTCCAAACTCTGCAAACTTCTCTCCGTTGAGCGATCCGTTTACTTCGGAACCAAAAGGCCAGATGAAAAGCCCGATGATGACCAGCACTCCAGACAGCAAGTTGCCCATGGTCAGTGCATTGGCATAGTATTTTTGAAGTCCCATGCAGCGAAAGTACATTTCTCCCCCCAAGAATGTAACCTCCCTGCGCGGTTTTCGTATATTTGTTGCCCTGTTGTAATAACAGACTTGAGGGTCCGATGGCCGAGTGGCTAGGCTCAGCTCTGCAAAAGCTGCTACAGCGGTTCGAATCCGCTTCGGACCTC
>DCPZ01000063.1 GCA_002323795.1 Flavobacteriales bacterium UBA1531
GTATCGTCATTCGTGTGGATAATGGCAGTATCAGTCCAGATAAGACCAAGAATTTCATCCAACTTCAAAATAAACAAGGACAAATCGTTGGTGAAATGAGGGGCTATAGCTCCAATGCAGACAAGACGAGAGACATGAACCTCAAAATTGATGAGAAAGTAGTTGAATATTCATTTGCATCGTTACAACTTGCTGATGCAGCGTTAGGAGCGTTGTGGTCGACTCTGCAATTTACGGCTATAATTGCGCCTAAAGCGATGAGCAAGGCGGTGCCGGATGCTGCGTGTTGCGCATTTTTACTGCCCATAGGATGTTTTATCATCCCCATCCCGGGTATACCCACGATTGATTGGGCAGATATGGCAAAGGTAGGGGCTAAGACGGCGATAATAGGTCACGAAGTGAATGCGTCCAAACGTAAATTTAGCGCGGCCGTCAAAAATTTTGCACAAGCGGCCGCATTTCAGTCGTTACAGAGTCAAGTTTTGGACAAAGATCAAGGTGATTTCGGGGGTATTGCTTTCGCTTCCGGAAATAGAGATTATGCGGAGTGGATCCCACTAAATTCCTCTGAAGAGCGTTTAAGCGCGGGCTACATTGTCGGAGTTCGTGACGGTAAAGTCTCGTTGCGCACGGAAGCTGCCGATCATTTGATGGTGGTTTCAAACGCACCTATTGTTACAGGGAATGATTCGCCTCAACACCTCAAGAATTCCCATGAGAAAATTGCATTTATGGGCCAAGTGCCTGTGAAAGTGATAGGTTCAGTGGCGTCTGGCGACTACATACTTCCGAGCGGTGAAAATGATGGATACGGCAGGGCCGTTCATAAGGATGAGCTTCACCCAAAAGACATCAGTCAAATCGTCGGTGTTGCATGGGAGACGGGTCAAGATGGATTTATAAACACGGTCAATGTTGCAGTTGGATTGGAGCATAACGCTGAGGCGGATTTGTTCAGCGACTTGGATAATCGGATGGACGAGCTCGCCTACGAGATGAGCCAATTCAGAGCCATGTTGTTAGGCCAAGGCACTCCAATTATTCGTAAGGATGAGCTTCGCCTAAATAGCACGAGCGTGAAGCCAGGCTTTGAAACGGAAAGCGCCTTGAACGGGTCTCGTAATCCCCTCCTGCCCAACAATTTGACCGAATCACCTGGCTCTGTTGATGGGTTACATGCGCTCGAAGATCAAGTGAGTAACCTTCCCCAATTTCACTTGGATCAAACCGCTGATGAGCGAGGCGTATCGTCCCGAGAGCAATACCCTGAGCAATTTGAGGAATTGCTTGAAGAGAATTTTGGTGACGATTTTCAGGCGCTTGAAGACATTGAAAAGTTGGTGCGTTCTCTGAATCACATTGAGCCGGTGATGATTCCGATGATAGAAGCCAGTCTATCGAGTGTCACGGCTGACGTCTTGAAGGAGCAGTGGTCAAACGACAACCGACTAACGCCTATTGTGAGGGAAGCTTATGCTGAAATTGAAGGACTTTCGATTTTCCCAGGCTCTAAGGCGGAAAAATTGCTGATCCAGCAGGTTCGCGAAGCATGCAGGGAGGCTTTCAGTAACGCTGACTTGACTAGGCGATAGAAAGTCAAAGCGGATTAAAAAAGAAAGTACTCGAACTCATTGCTTACCCAGAGTGCCTCAAAGCACAGAAGCATGGCCATTGGGATGAGAACGAGGGACTGAACAATTGCCATTGCAGCCTTCAGGCGCGGTGTCCCAGCCGTTCGCCACGGTGTCCAGCGAAGTTGCGCCCATTCAATGGAGCCGCCCAGAAGGATTGCGCACCACATGGCCGCAGTGAACGGTTGAAACGCGCCCAAGGATTGGGGAGATTCCATCCCGATCATGGCGCGCATCAACGTCCAAGCGTCGTGGATGTTCTCCGTGGGGAACAGCTGGCATATCCAGAGAAAAAGGGCGTAGAACACCACGGTTTGAAACCGCTCTTGGAGGAATGTGCCCGGCAGAAGCTTGGCGATCGGTTCGATCCAGCTGCTGCGTCGTTCAGCCCACCACAAGATCCCAATCAAGAGGCCCCAAACCACAAAATTCCAGCTCGCACCGTGCCAAAGGCCGATCAGTGTGAATGACACGAGTATGACCGCACCTTTTGGGAGCCGGCTGCGGTTCATGGGTACCATGACATAGTCTTTGAACCACCTGCCCAAAGTGATGTGCCAGCGTTGCCAGAATTCTCGGAAATTCTTCGCTTTGAATACGCCGCGGAAATTTTCACTCAACTCCACACCCAGCATCCGAGCGATGCCAATGGCCATGTCCGAGTAGCCCGAAAAATCCATGAGCAAGATGAAAAACCGCAGCGCCGCCATGGCCCAGGCTTCCTCGAGGCTGCGCAACTCCGGATTCATGTACTGCAGCTCCGCGTAAGCTAGGAGCTTGTTGCTGACCACTACTTTTTTGACCATGCCCAGCAAAAACAGCCGAAATCCGCTGGCGAAACGTCCGCTGTCCCACGCTTTGGCAACCTCAAGCTGGGGAATGAGTTTGGAACTCCTTTCGATGGGCCCGGCCATGAGCTGAGGGAAGAACGCGACGTACAGTGCAAATACGAGTGGGTCCGTCGTGGCTTCTGTTTTCCTGCGGAAGACATCGATGGTGTAGGACATCGATTGGAAGGTGTAAAAGCTGATGCCAATGGGCAGGACAATGTCCAAGGTCGCGATGCCGACTTCGATGCCCGCGGACTGAAGCAGGGAGATCAGCGAATCCAAGAAAAAGTTCGAGTATTTGAAGTACCCAAGTATGGATAAGTTGACCACAATGGAAGTGATCAACGCAGCTTTTCTTCGCCGCGCATCCTGTTCTCGTGCCATGAACCAACCCGCCGTGTAGTCGACAGAAGTGGAAAGCAGAATGAGCCCAAGAAAACGAATATCCCAGTAGGCATAGAACGCATAACTCGCGAGCAAGAGAAAACCGTTTCGGAACGCGCGCGCCGACGGTGGAATTACCCAGTAGATCACGAGCACTGCTGGCAAGAACATCCAGAAATCGATGGAATTGAAGAGCATCAGTGCGGCAATTTCGTAGGATACTCGTTGAGCAGTAGACGACCCATTTCGTGAGCACCTTCTTTATTTAAGTGAAGGGGATCGCGAAGAAAACGGGGGTCAACTAAAATGCTGATATCGTGATTACAGCTGGGCATGAACACGGAGCACTTCAGAGTCTGTGTTATGGCAGCATGCAAGTGTTCGGTTTGCTCGGTTAGGAGGGAAAACAGATGCACCTTGATTCCCTTGGAAGTTGCTTTTTCGAGCAGTAATGCAAGCCGAGGCATGGGAAAGGCGAGCCGTAATCGTTCCGCTTGCGTTTCAATTTCGCCGCTTTCGAGATAGGCCCTATAGCCATCTAGTTGTGCTTGGCGCTTATTCAGTATTTGCTTGGCGAATTCCGATTTTACGTCCGTGCGGCGCAGTTCATCTTGCGTTCGATAACCACGACGACTTTCATTCCAATCTGCAGGAGCCGGATGCAACCAGTTATGGATGGGTGCACTCCATTTCATAAGAATGAACTGAATGAAAAGGCGAACGGAGTCCCATAGATGCGCAACCTCACTTTCAAGCTTCAATTTTGCGCCCAATAGTTCTATGGCACTTGAGCAGTCCATGATTTGAACGTTTCGCCAATCTGGGGTCCATTTAGTCACATCTTGTGCGATGACTTCTATGAACAGCGCGTTGACTTCGTCAGGGTCCACATCTTGAACGAGGTGCAGAGCAAAATCCACCAATTCAAAATCAGTCATTCCAGGTTGTCCAAGGTTGTACCATCGATCAGCGATAGAAAGTGAATCCAATTGCCTCGGATCAAATGAACATGCCGTATTGCTCGACCCCACGAAGAGGTTAGCTCCGTGATCAGAGAGTTTAGTTGTTTGAATCCATTCCAATGCGCGATTGATATCGTGTGCTTCTTCGTTCCGCCAAATATTGGAGTTGGCGAAGTGAAGCCCAATGGTCCAAAAGAACAGTCCAAGACCAACGAGGAAGATTCTATACCGCATGCGATGGGCCAATTTTAAGCGCGATTCTATGAAAACTGTTCGACGAAAGATTACTGGTCATCTGATTCACGAAAAAGCACTAGCCAAGGAATATCCTTGACTGCATCCAAGTATACGAAGAAAACCGCAGCACATATGGAAGCAAATCACGTTCTAAGGTGAAGGATTTTGCACCTATTTTTGTTTGAGCAGCACCTCCTAAGGAAATGAACCACGCTTTATCATTGAGAATAATTACGGCCCTGAGCCTTGCTGCATTTTTAGTGACCTCTTGCGATAAAGAGGTTGTTTGCGATGAAGAGAATAATCCTCAAGAAGAAGAGAACGGCAAGCAAATGCTCCTCATTGGCAACAGCTTTTTCCGGCCCTACGCCGAAAATTTGGACGTTGTTGCTGCAGACGCAGGATACGATGACCACAACAGTACAATTGTCACTCGGGGCGGGGAGAAAGGTTGGGCCCGCAGCTTTTGGAACGATTCAACAACCCAAGAAAGCCAGACCATCAAGGCAGCTATTGACGCAGGGGGCATTCAGTTGTTCGCCATGACCCCAGGAGGTGATCCAACCGACCGCATTGCAGGCCACAAGGCATGGATC
>DCPZ01000021.1:0-28920 GCA_002323795.1 Flavobacteriales bacterium UBA1531
TGTGGCAAATCTAAACGTTGGCTTTGACTCATTAGGATGCGCCTTGACAAATCCAGGGGAAAAAATGGTTGTGCGCATGACCGATGATGTTGGCGTCGTCCGCATCAAATCCATCCATGGCGCTGAGCTGGATGTCCATTCAGACAGGAACATTGCATCAGTTGCGGCGAAAAGCCTGTTGCAGGCATTGGGCAACCCTTGCGGATTGGAGTTGGAGCTTTTCAAAGACATCAAGCCTGGCAGTGGGATCGGATCAAGTGCAGCGAGTGCAGCTGGCGCCGTCGTGGCTGTCAACGCACTGCTCAATGCTGACCTGCGTCAAGATGAGCTGTTGACATTTGCACTAGATGGCGAGCAAATAGCCAGTGGTGCCAGGCATGCCGATAATGTGGCTCCAGCCTTGCTAGGGGGCTTGGTGCTCTGTCCTCCCGAGGGAAAGCCTATCGCTCTTCCGGTTCCTAACAATTGGCACATAGTTGTTTTGCACCCGCAAATTGAGGTAAAAACCGCAGATTCGAGAGGCGTACTTCCTTTGTCCGTTTCTCTGGAGGCTGCAGCGAAACAAGCGAGTTGGATGGGAATGTTTGTTGCGGCATGTTACCGTGATGACCCTGAACAGGCCGCCTTGGCTCTTGAAGATTTGTTGATCGCTCCTCATCGCAAAAAACTCATTCCGTATTTTCAACACATCGAAAAGATCGCCATTGAGTCGGGAGCAAGGGCTGGTGGTATATCTGGCAGCGGACCATCCACGTTTTGGCTAGCCACGAGTGAGGTGGATGCTCTCGCCGTTGTGCGCGCCTTGAAAGCATTCATGATTCAGAATGATGCCCCATTTCAATTGCACCGAGCCCAAATCGCGCAGCGAGGCGCACACATTATCGCATGAAATATCGCAGTTTAAATGACCCAACTACCTGGCGTTCGTTTGGCCAAGCTTTGCTAGAAGGGTTGGCACCCAACCGTGGCCTATATGTGCCTGAAAGAATTCCGATTCTCCGGCAGGGATTCATGGAGAATACTTCGCTTCAGGAAATAGGTTTCACCATGATGCTTCCTTTGGTGGGAAATGACTTGTCAAAAGCACAAGTGCAAAGCATCGTTGAGGATGCGTTGGATTTCGAAATTCCATTGATTGATGTCAACCCTGGACTCAGTCTGCTCGAACTTTTTCATGGTCCGACGGCCGCATTCAAGGATGTCGGTGCACGTATGATGTCTCGTTTTTTGCAGCACATTTCCAATGATCAGTTGACGGTTCTTGTCGCTACTTCTGGTGACACAGGCTCTGCGGTTGCACAGGGCTTCTTGGACGTTGAGGGCATCGATGTGGTCATCCTTTATCCAAGCGGACGAATCAGTCGCATCCAAGAGCAGCAGTTGACGACTGTAGGGAGGAATGTCACAGCACTTGAAGTTGCGGGATCGTTTGACGATTGTCAGGCCATGGTAAAAAGTGCTTTTCAGAATCAAGAATTGCAGCGCTCTCGACCGCTGACAAGCGCAAACTCAATCAACATTGGCCGGTGGCTGCCTCAAAGCATTTATTACGCATGGGCAGCATCTCAGACCGATCGCCCCCCTAGGTTTGTCATTCCATCAGGTAATTTCGGCAATGCCGCGGCAGGTAAATTGGCTCAAAAAATGGGAGTCTCCGAAGCTTCATTTGTGGCCGCTGTGAATGTAAACAGGACCATGCAGGATTACATGCGTTCTGGAAATTACGATGCCAAAGCATCAATCCAAACCATTTCCAACGCGATGGATGTTGGAGATCCTAGCAACAGGCCAAGGCTGGAGTGGTTGTACAATGGAAGTTTGAAAGAAATGCAGCGACATTTTTCGGTCCTGTCTGTGGATGAGGACTCAACCAAGAGGTCTATGCAGGAGATGAGTGAGCAATTTGATATGCTGGTTTGTCCTCACACAGCGGTTGGTATTCATGCCGCTCAAAAGCTGGATGTGGTCGCTGATGATGATCACTCTACCATTGTGTTGGCGACTGCTCATGCAGCCAAATTTGGTGAAGTGGTCCATGAAGCAACCGGCAAGAAGCCACTCGTCCCGGAGTCGCTGCGAAGCTGCCTGGACAAAACAAAAGAGTCTGTTGGTTTGCCAGCAACCTGGGAGGCGCTCAAAGCTTACTTGTTGGAGACCAGGGTGTAGCGGCTTCAGCAAAGGCGTTTGCCATGGTTTGTATGGCAATGACCTGCTGCTCTGCCGATAACTCAGCGGGAGGTCCCCACGGAGTAGGGTTTACATCAATAACGAATAGTTTCCCAGACTTTGCATCACGCAATGCATCCAATTCAGCATAGTCCACATGGAGCAGGCGCATCATTTGTTGGATCAATCGAATTTCCTGATTACTCAACGCTTGAGTAACCTCAGCAATGCAGGCGGATTCACACATGTTGGTGAATCGTGTTGATTTGGCTTTGTACTTTCGATATGCCAGTGGGATACTTCCGCGGATGTATACCAAGCGATAATCAAAATATCTTCCTGATTCATCTACATTTTGAATGTCGATTTGGTAAACTGAATCAGCACGATGCTCCTTAGCAGTAATCGGACCTTGAATGATCCGGCCATCATGCTGAGCATTGCGCTCGCTTTTAACCACCATGGAGCCCACAAAATTGAACGCATCTACGCCCATGCCATAACCGAAACACTCTTGATGGGCTCGCTCAAGGATGGATTTTCGAATGTCTGTGCACTGTTTGTTCCAGGTGATACAATTGGATTCTGACATCCAATTGGGCAGTGTGATTTCTTTTTCCGTCTCATCTTCAAATCGCATCAAGAGGTGCGGAGTTGACCTTCGCACATTGGTGAGCTCCCAGTTTAAGGCTCGACAAATTTTATGCACGGCACTGCGTCTGGAGGGTAGATCAGGATAGGTGACGAATGCTGGAGGACGCTTCTTGTGAACCCAAGTGTCATTGAGAAGGATGACACGGTGCCTCAGGTTTTTAAAGAATCGTTCCAGAAGAGGAGTGTCCTTTGCTGGATTGATTCCGAAGCGATTGCTCTTCATTTTTTTCGAGGTATGGCTGCCGACCATTTTCGTTGTTCTGATGGACGACCGCACAGCCTTAAGAGGTGATCTGTTTCCCATTTAAGCCCTCGAGCAGGGCTAAATTCACGAGCGTAAAAAATGATCTGAAGGTGCAAGTCGTTCCACTTTTCTTTGGGAAAAAGGCGCTTTGCATCGCGTTCAGTTTGTTCGACACTTTTCCCATTTGTCAGCCCCCAGCGGAACATCAGACGATGGATGTGGGTGTCCACTGGAAAGGCAGGTACGTTGAAAGCTTGGGCCATGACCACCGATGCAGTTTTGTGCCCGACGCCAGGCAATGCTTCTAACGCTTCAAAGCTATTCGGAACGGTGCCCTGATGTTGCTCCATTAGAATCTCAGAAAGCCGATGGATGTTTTTGGATTTGGCAGGTGACAATCCACACGGACGTATGATGGCTTGAATCGACTCAACAGTAACTTTCGTCATTTTCTCAGGAGTGTTGGCCAGTTCAAACAGCGATGGAGTCACTGTATTTACACGTGCATCGGTGCATTGAGCGGATAGGAGCACAGCAATGAGCAGCGTGTACGGGTCGGTGTGATCGAGAGGAATTGGAGGCTTCGGGTAGAGTTTTTCCAGTTCTTCTTGAATGAAGGCGACTTTTTCGTGCTTCTTCATGGAGTCATGGATGTGATTTGAAAAGCAGGAGATTCAGCACTGAGCCATTCGCGTTTGGACTCGCCTTCGACATTGAATGTGATTTCATTCACTTGATCTTCGAAAAGCTCAAAAAAACCATTGGAAGTAATTTTAATGGGCAATGGTGATTCAAGTGTGTTGGTTTCGATGTAGATGTAGGTCAAATCGAAGTCAACTTCTTTTCCCACGTAAATCCATTGAATTCCGATGCTGGGTGAGGGCCCCCATTCGCCTATCCAGTGATTGGCAAAATAATTTTCAATGGCGGAGTCCGATCGCTTATGTTCTCTCCGGTCACCTAGACGCCAATTCTGTTCGGAGCCATCTGCTTCTGACAATCCTCGTTCAAGGTCATCGGTAAAAACGCGTAGAATGCATTGCCATGTGTTGGTTTCAGGATTCCAATCCAACGCGAGGCGACTAAAATGAAAGTCGTGCTCGTCCGTTCTGTTGCCATAGGTCGAGTAGCTCAAACATGTGAAGAAGATGGCGAATAAGATGCGGCTCATTTGCATGGAACAAAATTAGGGCGTGGTAACTTGCGGTACATGACAACGGATGAAAACTTATTGAATCGCGTGAGTGGTCAGTGGACGACTGAAGCGCTTCGAACGATGCAAGAAATCCTTTCGGGGAGTTCGAAAGTTGCGATTACTGCGCACCGCTCACCTGATGGAGATGCCGTGGGGTCAGTCCTAGGTTTGTATCACTTGCTCGCGAGAAAAGGCATCAAAGCTTCGGTTGTGCTGCCGGATCGCTTTCCCTCATTTCTCGACTGGATCCCTGGAACGGAATCCATTTGCTTTCATAGCGAACAGTCTAAGGAGTCAGAAGAGATAATTTGTTCAGCTGACGCACTTTTTTGCTTGGATTTCAATGCTCCTGATCGAGCAGGCAGTTTAGCAGATCTCATTGTTTCGTCTTCTGCGAGGCGAGTGATGATCGATCATCATCGTGATCCGGATTCGTTTGCGGATCTTATGATTTCTGACCCGTCATGTGGTTCAACGTGCGAGCTGATTTGCGATTGGGCAATTGCTTCTGGAAATTGGTCGAACGTTTCATTGGATGCAGCAAAAGCACTGTACACAGGAATAGTTACGGATACAGGGTCTTTTCGTTTTCCATCCGTCTCTGCTCATACCCATTCCGTAATCGCTGCGCTGCTTGATCTCGGCTTGAAGCATTCAGAAGTTCATGAAGCCACGTTTGATGATCAATCGCTCAGCAGGGTGCAGCTTCATGGTTTCGCGCTGAGTGAGCGCCTGAAAATTCGGAAAGGTGCTGGCATCGGTGTTATTGCCTTGGACTTAGCGGACTTAGAGCGATTTGAATATGTTTCAGGCGACACGGAAGGGTTGGTGAATCGCATTCTCGGTATTCGAGGAATCCAAATGGCTATCTTCATGCGGGAGTCTGAAAAGGGTAAAATTAAAATGAGTTTGCGTTCCAAAGGTTATGTAGACGTCCAGGCTCTTGCCACTGCTCACTTCGATGGAGGCGGGCATAAAAATGCAGCGGGTGGCATTTTGCGGTCCATGACCATGCCTGAGGCCCGACTGAAAGTTGATGAAGTTTTGGGGCAATGGTTCAACACTTAGCCTGGTCCGTATGGATGGGACTAGCGTTCATTTGCGCTAGTTTTTTTGCATGCGACACGCCGCATCAACCTGCCACAACATTGCCCGTTTCCGCGAATGATTTGATTGAATTGAACCAACGCAAAACCAAATTGGAAGCAGTTTTGATTGATTCGGTATCTCAGGCTTGGAACGGAAAGCCTAGTTTCGTGCGAAATTCTTCTGGAATACGATTGCTTCGTGGTGTTGAACCTTCGACAGAGCGGTTTTTTGAGAAAGGCGATACCATTTCATGGGTTGGTCGCGCGATGCTCTTGGATTCTACAGTTTTGTTTGATTGGGGAATGGATCAGCCATTCTCAATGATTTTTGAAGCATCAAATTGGCCAATAGGCTTTCATGAAGTTGCCTCTGAGTTGGCCAAAACCAATTCGCTAAGTGCGCTCATCCCGTCTCACTTAGGGTGGGGATTATCGGGATGGCCTCCTCTCGTTCCTCAAGATGCAGTCTTGTGGTTGGATGTTGATTTTTTCAAATGGAATCCGCTGGTCAAACCGAAACCAGTCGGAGTTCCTGGGGATAGCTGGGACGAATTTTTAGGTACCATTGAATCTGGTCATTGGCCGCAGAACAATGGCTGGATTCATCATAAGGAACTGATGCCTGGTCCCTGTATTTTCTGGAGTGATTCTACTGCCACAGCGGAGCGAGGTTTCATCAACGGTGAAAACATCAAAATCACCATGCGAACCTTCAAGTCTGCCATTGATAAAGCTGGTATTGTGGACTTTGGATGGAACGAATGGTCATTTCAAGTGGGCGACGATCAGCAATTACTGCCCATTTTGGAGGAAATGATGAGACAATATCCGCAACGGACGCGCTGGGAATGTCATTGTCCTGTTGTCGATGCATTTGGATCAATGGGGGTGCCAAGTATCGGGCTTGCGTCGGATGATGTGGTGGGTTTCCAGTGGGAGTGGAGCATCGTTGATGCTGCGCCTGACGTAGAGGCAGCTCAATCAGTTGCCGAGTAAGAACAGGCAAGGTCTTTTGTTCAATTGCGGTTTGGGGTATTTCTTCCAGTCTTCAATCGTCTTGGATTGGATCCATTCCCCTTCGAGCGTGATATCAACAGCAACGCACAATTGTTGGTCTGAATTCAGTCGTTTAAGGCATTCAGCAAATGTGGCATCATTGCGATATGGCGGCTCCATGAATATTTGTGTTTCCTTCCTTTTTTGGAGACCCTCGTTCATTTCCTTCCAAAGTTTATCCCGGCGTTGGTTGTCTCTTGGGAGATAACCTTTGAAAGCGAAGTTCTGCCCATTCATTCCTGATGCCATAATGGCAAGGAGGATGGAGCTTGGACCGACATGAGGGATGACTCGCCAGCCAGCATTGTGTGCCATCCGAACGGCTGCGGCTCCAGGGTCCGCCACACCCGGTGCACCGGCATCAGAGAGCAATGCAATGTCCGCATCATCTTTGAACCACTGCAGGAGATCAACGAGATCCTCGGGCCGTGTGTGTTCATTGAGAAGAAAACTAGGCTTGCTGTTGGGATTTTCGTCGGGAAAGGCATCCTTCAGTAAACGCCTCGCGCTCCGATCGCTTTCGACGATGAGTCGGCTGCAGACTTCCAGTGCATTGACCGCGCGCGCCGATATCACTTCGTGAGGCAATCGACAGCCAAGGGTGTTTGGAATCAGGTGAAGTGTTTTCATTGAATTGGTTTCTTGGGGTCGTGGGTCGTCGCCTCGCTTCAGATGGACCAACTTCGAATCCAGGCAGCGGCCGCCTTGTCGATCATTTCATAAACACGTTCAAATCCATCTCCGTCTCCATAATACGGGTCAGGCACATTTGTATTTTGGACAAACCTTGTAACGACGGCTCGGCCTGCAGGCAACGAGAGGATGTCGTCTAGGTTTTGGGAATCCATTGCTAATATGCAGTCAAATGTTTGCAGATCTTGTTCAGTCAATGGCCGAGAACGCTGATTGTCGATGGAATGACCATGTCGATTCATGACTTCACATGACCGGACATCAGGAGCGTTGCCCCGATGCCAACCAGATGTTCCGGCAGAATCTACAAATAGTGGCAAATTGTTGCTTTTGGCATGAATTCTGAGCATTTCTTCCCCTATCGGTGAGCGGCAAATGTTGCCGAGACAAACGACCAGAACACGCTTCATGCGGCTTTAATGGATGGCCAGTTTTTTCTCCAGATCATCCAAATATTTGCGGAAATGCTTGTCAGTTTCTTGCAGATTGTTAACCGTTCTGCAAGCATGAAGAACGGTTGCATGGTCCTTTCCTCCGCAGTGAAGACCAATATTGGCCAACGAGCTTTTTGTCATCTTTTTGGAGAAGTACATGGCGATTTGACGTGCTTGTACGATCTCTCGTTTTCTTGTTTTCGATTTGAGAAGTTCAAGGGGCAAGTCAAAATAGTCGCAGACCACTTTTTGAATGTAATCGATGCTCACTTCACGCGCTGTATTCTTGACAAACTTGTCAATCATTTGCTTGGCAAGATCCAAGGTGATGGACTTCTTGTTCAAACTACTCTGAGCGATCAAAGAAATGAGTGCACCTTCCAATTCACGGACATTGGATGTGATGCTGTAGGCGAGGTATTCAACAACTTCACGCGGAAGTTCGATCCCGTCGGCATACATCATTTTTTCAAGGATGGCCATTCTTGTCTCGAGCGAAGGAACCTGCAAGTCTGCGCTCAAACCCCACTTGAATCTGCTCAAAAGACGCTGTTCCATGCCTTGCATTTCAACGGGTGCTTTGTCCGATGTGAGGACAATTTGCTTTCCTGTTTGATGAAGGTGGTTGAAAATATGGAAGAACACGTCTTGCGTTTTCTCCTTACCGCTGAAAAACTGTACGTCATCAATAATGAGAACGTCGATCATTTGATAGAAGTGACTGAAGTCATTCACTGAGTTGTTTCGCACGGCATCGATAAACTGGTGGGTGAATTTCTCCGAGCTTACGTAAAGTACAGTGAGTTCTGGATTTTGCTCCTTGATTTCCAATCCGATGGCGTGAGCAAGGTGGGTTTTGCCCAGACCGGTGGATCCATAGATTAGCAGGGGATTGAATGAGGTACCTCCCGGTTTATTTGCTACGGCGAATCCAGCAGACCTGGCGAGTCGATTGCATTCGCCCTCGATGAATTGTCCAAAGTTGTAGTTTGGATTTAGATTCGAATCGATGTTGAGCTTGCGCAATCCAGGAATCACGAATGGATTCTTTATCGGCGTTTCATTGATGCCAGCACTCATTGGAATGGAAGGGTTTTTCGTGGCTTGTCGATTGGTCATCGGCATTTTCACAGCGTAGGGGCTCGCCGCTTGTGCCCCCGATGCCCCAGAGTTCTCCATAATGATACTGTATTCAAGTCGAGCGTCTGGACCCAATTCTTTGTGGATCGTTTTGCTCAAGAGTTGAATGTAATGCTCCTCAAGCCATTCGTAAAAGAACTGGGATGGGACCTGAATCGTTAAGACCTTATTCTCAAGTTTCACGGGCTTAATCGGGTGAAACCATGTTTTGAACGCTTGGCTGCTGATGTTGTCTTTTATGATGCTGAGACAATTATTCCAGGCTGCTAAGTGATCTTGATTCATGATTCGGCTGAATTTAGGGTTCAGAGAGGAGGTTAGGTTCGGTGTTTCTGGGATCACTTGAGTATCCGTCGAAAGCGTGTGCAAGATTCTGATAAACTCGCGGAAAAAAAAACCTTTTTGCTCTTGACTTTTTCTTTTTTTCGTTTTGAGCTACTGAAGCTCAAGATATTACACTACGCATACATAAGATTATATGAGACTCGTCTTAATTATATTTTTAAGTGGTTGTAAATGAATAGATTGGGTTTCGCACTATTTGGTATCTGTTGATATCTTAAGTTTTTGGTTTCACGAGAAGATATAGTTCTTGTGATCATCCAAAGATGATTAGAAAAGTTGCAGCAATGGTTCATAACTATGTGGTACGCGTTCGTTACGGTGAAACAGATCAAATGGGTCGCGTCCATCATGCGGCATATCTCCATTATTTAGAAACGGCTCGAATTGAAATGCTAAGAGACTCGGGTTGTTCATATGCTCGAATTGAAGCCGAGGGTTTCCTTCTTCCAGTCATTGATTTATCGATTCAATACAAAGGAGCAGTGCTCTATGATGATATCATCGAAGTGGAAACGACACTCGTAAAATTGGAACGTGTTCGATTAAGTTTCGATTATCGCCTTTTAGTCGACAAGTCCTTAGTTTCTTGTGCCCGTGTCACATTGGCGTGTGTGAGCAAGGACACATTACGTCCTTCAGCTTTGCCTGATTTCGTAGTCAATGCAATACGCGGTCATGATGATTTCGGCGCCTAAGATGGCTGCAAAACTGATCGCAGTGCTGCGTCATAAGATTGGGTTACTTTTTCCCATTCAAATTGTTCAGCAATCTGACGGGCCTCTCTTCGATGTGAGATTTGCTCTCGAGACAAGGTTTCAAGACGTTCGCGTGCCATTTCGCTTCCCTCGATGAGAAATTTTTCGGGGCACCAATCATCATAGGCGTTGCCTTTTCCCAAGATTGGAATGACTCCATGTGCCATGGCCTCCAATACACTGATTCCAAAATACTCTTGTTTTGGGGAGTGAATTACAAAGTCGCTCTTTCTGAGTAGGTCCAAGTAATCCGACCTTTGTTCGGCGTACCCCTGGTGTATGATATTCGTCTTGAAATGGTTCAAAATCATTTCCAACTGAGGTGATTTTGAATCAAATTGGGGGCCGGTGAGAATGAGCGAGAAGTCGAGGTCATGGGTTTTTAAGTCCGTCAAAGCTTTGAATAGAAACTCGGGTGCTTTGTCAAATTCCCAGCGGTGATTCCATAATATCGTCGGTGCCTCGTTGAAATGCCTTGTCAGATCAACCTCCAATGGGCATTCTATGCCGATCGGAAGAACACTTGATTTTTCTTCAAATGGGTGCTCTAGAAATGGCTTTATTTGATCGGGCATCGGATGCATGAAGTGAGGAATGGCCTGAAGAAAGGCTTGACGATGGAAGTTTGAATTGAACCAAATGGCATCTGCGGCCATCGCGGAAAGAATATTCATCATTCCGTATGTGCGATCTCTCCCGGATTGAGCGTCAGCATCATTTGGGCTCCATGGATACGTAATTTGGTTCTCATGAAAATATTGAATGATCGGTACATTGTTCCATTCCTTGCGTAGCAAACCTTTGAAAGTCGCGACGTCCATCATATCCGTGCAGATGATGGCCTGTGGAGTCGTGGTTTCAAGAGCACATTGGCGAGCGAATTCGGCACTTGCTCCATGCATACGCCACTTCCAATGCCTGCCAGGTAAGGCTAACGTCGTGACTTTACGGCCCCTGATTTTTTCCCAGTTTTGATGCAATGAGTTAGCCCATTGGGCATGAGAACCGCTATGAAACGGATTGAGAAGCAGAATATTCACTTGATGATCCATTCAATCATTGCGCGTACGCGACTTATTTCGGTTTTTTTACCGGGCAATGGTGGTTGACCAGCCATGACCCATGCGGAATACCAATATATTGAACAGGCTTGAATTGATTTCGCCATACGCTGCTCAACTTGTCCTTTAAGCTTGTCATAGTAAAGTTCTACGAATGCATCAGACCGCATTTTTTGACGCACTCTGCCCCGCGTACAAAAAGAAAACGCCTGATTTTCTCCGATTTCATTCATGGCTTCTTTTTCGGCTTTAAAAACAATATCAAGGCACATGTGGCTTTCTTTCACGACTTGCCATATGGAATTGGCGCACTGAGGGTTCCAATGTTGCACGGTCTCCAGATTCACGAGGCTGAACTCATCCATTTTTGATTCGGGTACCTGGGTTTCCCACAATGCATGTATTCCGATCTGCCCTGTTAGAGCCCCATCGTAGTTTTTGGACGTGTGCAAGGGAACATGCAGGTCAGCGAGGTAATGGGCGAGATCGACCGTGCTTCGAAGTATGCGGTTTTTGTCTTGAGCTTCGAAAGCGTCGATGAGATTTTTAAACTGCCATTTTACATTCCATGGACCGATCCCGCGTTCTCGGAGTTCTGCTTCACCAAAGGTTGCAACGGCATCTTTCCAGTTTGGAGGAGGCATGCAAATGGAAAGGCTATCTGACGCACCAAACTCGTCCAAATCGATGTAGTGTTTCTCGGCTTCCCCAATGACCGAATGCTTTCTGAGATCGGCATCAAGTGCGTGTTCTACGAGCCATTCTCGGTTCAATTTCAGAAAGCTGTGCAAGGGCTCAGGCACGTGATGGATTGCAACATCAACGATTTTGCGATGGGCAGCAAAGCCCCAACCCATGAGTGAAGGCGAAAGGATGACCGAGGCAAGAAAAAAAAGGTGAGACGGGAAAAAAGATCCCGTTGATTTGACTTCAATGAGCCATTGGAGCTTGCTCGATTGGCAGCGAATTTTCGTTTGTGGATTCATTCAGTGGGACCAAAAATCCATCTTTTAAGATTGGGATGGTCGTCACATTGTTGGGCGTGAGGCAATATTTCACATCATCGTTCAAATTCAGTCTGCGCAGCCTTCGGCGGTGAGAAGACGCTTTCAAGAATGAAAACATGTTATCCCTCGCGGAGCGGTAAATGAATTTGGCTGCGACGGTGCTGTCTTCGTCAGCGATGAAATTTCCTGAGCTGATCAATTTATCGGCAATGGCACCTGCGCAAATTGTATCCTCAAGATTGAACTTGTCTTTCCAGCCAGACCCCAGAATAAGAACGCTCTCATCTTGCTTTAGTAGCCAGTTGCTCAATGCATCGAGGTTATTCAATGCACCAATGACCACTGTTTTCTTGTCCGATGCAATGTCGATCGCTTTGGTGCCATTCGTTGTCGTCAACACAACTGTCTCACCCTGAAGTTGTGGTGCTTTCTCAATGAACGTTACCGGGCTGTTACCCATGTCAAACCCCGGCACAATCTCGCCGTTGCGCTCTGCTGCAGCAATGAAACCTTTGCTTTGCCATTTCTTGGCTTCTTCAACTTGTGCAACGGGTTTGATCCGAGCGATGCCATTTTCTAAAGCAGTGCAGATCGCAGACGTTGCTCGAAGCACGTCGATCACGACTACCAATTCAAATCCTGATTCGTACAAAGCGTAATCGGCAGGGGAAAAGCATACTTCAACGTGGTTCATTTTATTTTTCTTCGGATGTGCATTCGATCTGCCTCTTAAAAGCCCTTGCAACTTTCTCGCTGAGGCTTTCGAAGGTAAGGCAACCGATGGAAATCATACTTTCGGTAAAAATCCTGGACGCACTACTCTTGCCGGAACGGCTTTTTTGCGAATACGAACCCACACCGTTTCTTGCAAATCTGCGAAATTGCTCAGGATGTAACCCATCGCAATACCTTGGCCTAGCGTCGGAGATTGGGTGCCACTCGTTATACGGCCAATAATCTCTCCTGTGGCCGATTCGATGTCATAGCCTTGTCGGGGAATGCCTCTCTCTTCCAGCACAAGCCCTCGCAGCAATTGCTCCGAGCCTTCTGCTTTCTCTTTTTCAAATCGATCACAATCGACAAAAGCATGTGTGAACTTTGTGATCCAACCTAGTCCGGCTGCAATAGGAGATGTGTTGTCGTCGATGTCGTTGCCGTACAAACAAAATCCTGCTTCCATGCGCAATGTATCCCTTGCGCCTAAGCCACATGGTTCAACGCCAGCATCAAGTAGTGATTCCCAGACTCCATGAGCCTGATCGTTGGGCAAATAGATTTCGAAACCTCCTGCACCCGTATAACCTGTGGCGCTGAGCAAGACTTTCTTTCCTTGAATGCTGACTTCTTGAAAAGTATAATAGCTCATTTGATTGATGCCAGATTCTTTCACAATAGGCTGTAAGTACTGGGCTGCCTTAGGCCCTTGAACGGCGATGAGGGACCATTCTTCAGATTCATCGGTTACTTCTGCATCCCATTGATTTTGAGATGCTATCCAGTTCCAGTCTTTCTCGCGATTGGAGGCATTGACGACAAGCATAAATTCTGTTGCACTGATGCAGTAGATCAACAAGTCATCAACAATGCCACCATTTCCATTGGGCATGCAGCTGTATTGGACTTTTCCGGAATGAAGCTTGTTTGCATCATTCGAGGTAATCCATTGAATCAAATCAAGTGCTTCAGAACCTTTAATTCGGAATTCGCCCATGTGAGACACATCAAACATTCCGCAAGAATTTCGGACGGCATGATGCTCCTGCACCACACCTGTGTACGAAACAGGCATATCAAAACCAGCAAAAGGCACCATTTTTGCTCCGGATTTGAGGTGGTTTTCATGCAATGCAGTTTTCTTGTTTTGAACTGAGGATTCATTCATGACGCAAATTTAGTTTGAGTTCGGCGCTTGCACTGCTAGAAATTGAATTTGTTCGCTGACTGCTGCTGGGCCGAGCGTCATGAGTGCGTCCAGAATGGAACAGCCGGGTATGAAGCCATTGGTGGTTTCAAAAAGTTGAGTGTAGCGATTGAAACTCCACCCTTGGCCTGCAAGCCTATCTTTTTCGCGCAAGTCTCTCGTGGATGAACTGAATTGAGGAACGACTTCTGGCTCCGGAGCCACTTGCCACTTGCAGATTTCTGAGACCCAATCAATTGTTGCTTTATTGAATGCCCTCAACATCCTGGTATCAGCTCCACTTGCCGGTAAAAATTCGCGCCAAATGGCGAGGAGTTCCTCCTTAAAATGCTCAAAAAAAGGCGCGCTTCCATAGCATGATTGCAAAGTGCGGAAGGAGTGGACAGGGGAGATGTGTGCAGACAAAAGTGGACGTGCATCTCTATCTGCATTGGATTGAATCGGAAATGATAGAATCGTTTTTCCTTGTGGCCCCGAGATTACCATTCGATTTCGCATCGTTTGACGACGGAAGTCTTCCACCGGTTCATAGACAAAACCTTCACCATGACAATTGGTAGCGAGATACCACCAGTGCAGCGGTGGAAAGGGAGTCAATGGCAGCACTGCTGTCATTTCACCGATCGGAACATGCGACTCCATCTAATTTTGCTTTCGCCATGCTGTGCTTCGTTTTGCTTGGAAAACCAGATAAAGGAAGCGTTGCCCACCACGTGAGTTTCAGGCACGAATCCCCACATTCTCGAGTCTGCAGATCGGTGACGGTTGTCACCCATCATCCAATAATAATTAAGTCCAAATGTAAATGTCTCTTGCTCTTCTCCATCAATAAAGACCTTGCCAGCGCGCTCTTCAAGTTCATGTCCTTCATAGGTTGTAATCGCTCTTCTGTACAGTGCAAGGTTGCGACTGTCTAATTGAACTTCCAACCCCCGATGGGGCAGTTTGATGGGGCCTACATTGTCGGGATCCCACTGATCGAATTCTGCATTGGACACGTTCGGAAACATTTCGAGTGATCCTCGACGAGAGGAGACGTCCATGCGAGTAACGGATTTGGCGAGATCACCCCGATTCAGTGCGTCAACTTCAGTTGCCGTCAATGCCATGATTACTTCCACGGAGCTTCCATTCATCTTTGCGGGACCAAGATCTACATTGGTGAGATTTAGACCTGAAATTGCTCGTCGCGCGTCGAGTTGGGATTTGAATGTAGCGTTGTACTCGTATTGAACTCCGGCTGGAGGCTCAATGGCTTCTCCATCAATGTGAAGCAAACCATCAATGACGGAAATGGTTTCTCCGGGCAATCCTACGCAACGTTTTACATAGTTTTCAGTTTTGTCGAGTGGACGTCCTTTGATGCCATACCGCTTTGATAATTTGGCACGTGCTTGTGCATTGTAGCGATCGGGATCTTGGATGTAGTCTTCAATGCTGCCTGAGGCACTTGCGATTCCTTCGCGTCGCAGAATTCCATAATAATCGTGACCGGCAAGGTTGGGATCAACCACAATTGTGTCACCGTGTGGAAAGTTGAAAACGACTGCATCATAACGTTCGACGTTTCGAATTCCCGGGAGCCGAGTAAAAGGAAGGGCAAACCACTCAAGATAACTTGGGGTCATTCCCCCGGGTATTACATTGTGAATCAGCGGAATGGTCACCGGTGTCTGAGGTACCTTTGCGCCATATGCTGTCTTGCTGACATACAAATAATCACCGACCAACATGCTTCCTTCCATGGACGCAGTGGGTATGGTAAATGCTTCAAACACGAAGGTCCGGACAATCGTTGCCACAACCAACGCCCAGAGAATGGACTCGCTCCAGTCCCTGACAATTGATTTCTTCTGATTAGTCCAGTCCCGGCGGCCAATAAAACTCGATTCACTCATGCTAAGAAGAGGAATGAAGACCCATGGAAGTATTCCAATTTTCCATTGTTCAACTGTCGAACGTTGGTTGAAGGCGATTCCGAGCTCCACTTGCATGATGACAAGCATCACAAGATTTACTCCGGGAATAACCAGCAGTAGAATCCAATACCATGGTCTGCCGATGACTTTGAGCCACGTCCAATAATTTAATCCGGGTACGTAGCCATGCCATCCAGGAGCCTCCGCTTTTTTGAAAAGTTTTGACAGAAAAACAACATGCACCAGTAGCAAAGCGACTAGCATAATCCAAGGAAGCAATTGCGTGAAGGGCATATTTAAGAAGAAATTAAAGATGTTGATTCGTTTTTGATTGAGGTCGCCAATTCAAGGAGAGTCCCAAGGCTGATTCATGAGGAAGTCGAAAGAACCCCAAGCGCAAGGATAGATCTTCGGAGACATCGAATGTTTGAAGATTCGCGCTGACATGAGCGTCAAGAATGGAAAGCCCATGAATGCCTATTAAGATAAGCCAAGAAATGTCTCGAAACCGCTGGTCATACGTTTCTCGTTCAGTCAATGTATTGATGGTCGCAAACCCTGCATTTTGATTGACTGCTTCAATGAGGCTTAAGCGTGTGTTTCGAAGATCTTGGGTGTTGTCGATGAGGTATTTTACACCGTAAGCCATTCCTCCCCAAACGCAGGCTGCTTTGAAGTAATTGCGATTGGATAATTGCCCGGCGCCTGGGACGAAAAGTGCCATCCGCGTGGTGTTTCTGACCCTTAATTGGGCTTTGGTCAATGAGGTGTCTGACTGCTGTTTGAATTTTGCAGGCACAAGGTTGGTTGAGTGAGCAGACATGGAGCAAGCAAAAAGGACATTGATCGTCAAAAACATAGACGTCATGACATAGAAGCGCACCGAATGATTTGTCGGGCAAAACGGCATTTTAAATGCCCCACATTTCAAGCAGTGTATCCAGTTCCTCAGCATTTGAATAAGGAATTTCGATTTTACCTTTCCCATCGGTACCGCTTTTGAGACGAATTTTTCGTTTGAATTTTAACCTCAAGTCTGCCTGTACCTTTTGTTCATCGAATGTGAGGAGGTTATTTTTCTTGGCACGTGATTTCTTCTTCTTGACTTGAGACAATTCTTCGACTTGGCGAACAGACAGGTTGTCATTGATAATTCGATTGAACACATTGTTTTGCCATGTCGCATCATCAATGGCAATCAGTGCTCGTGCATGGCCCATGCTGATTTGCTTGGTGCGCAAAGCAATTTGCATCGGGCCAGGGAGCTGAAGAAGTCGCACGTAATTGGTGATTGTACTTCTGCTTTTGCCGAGGCGATGACCAAGTTCTTCGTGGGTGAGATTGCATTCTTCAATGAGCCTTTCTAAAGATTTTGCAATCTCGATGGAATGCAAGTCCTCGCGCTGAATGTTTTCAACCAAAGCCATCTCCAGCAAGGTTTGATCGTTTGCTTCTCTAATGTAGGCGGGAATCTCCTCTAAATTTGCGAGTTGCGCTGCACGGAATCGTCTTTCTCCGCTAATGATCTGGTACTTGTCGGCTCGAACTTTGTGCACTGTAATGGGCTGAATGATTCCCAACTCCTTTAGGCTCGCGGCCAATTCTTGAAGAGGTATGGCTTCAAAATCTTTCCGGGGCTGATTTGCATTGGCTTCGATTTGACTGATCGTAAGCAACGCAATAGTACCTGCCATTTTCCCTATGATTGGAGGCGCGTCAGCTTTTTTTGCTGTCACAATTCGTTTGGGAGCATCTGAAAGCAATGCGCCCAATCCCTTACCCAAGACTTGCTTCTGTGACATTGATTCCCGCTCCTTTAAAGGTTGGTCAGTGGAATGGTTTTTTCGTCATCGGTCAATTGCGTCATGCGATTTCTTTGAAGTATCTCGCGTGCCAGATTTAGGTAATTGATTGAACCTTTTGAAGATGCATCATGCATGATGATTGACTCCCCAAAACTGGGGGCTTCCCCAAGTCGCGTATTTCGGTGAATGACGGTCTTCATTACCATGTCTTGAAAATGTGTTCGAACCTCGTCAACGACCTGATTGGCTAGCCTCAAGCGTGTGTCGTACATGGTGAGCAGGATGCCCTCAACATCCAAGGATTCATTCAGTTGAGTCTGAACAATTTTTATGGTATTCAATAGCTTGCCTAAACCTTCAAGCGCAAAGTACTCGCATTGAACAGGGATGAGCACAGAATCAGCAGCTGTGAGCGAATTGATCGTAATCAGTCCGAGGCTCGGAGAACAATCGATGAGGATGAAATCATACTCGTCCTTCAGTTGTGCAATGGATTTGCGCAATTGATTCTCTCTTTCTTCTAGTGATATAAGCTCAATTTCGGCTCCGACTAAATCGATGTGTGCTGGTAAAACGTCGAGGTTTGGGGTCGAAGTGGATTGGATGTAAGATTTCACTCCCGCATCACCAAGCAGAGCTTCGTATGTTCCTGATTCTACTCCGGTCGGATCAATGCCGAGTCCAGAGGTGGCGTTGGCTTGAGGGTCTGCATCGATGAGCAGTGTTTTGAATTCTAAAACCGCAAAGCAAGCGCCTAAATTGATGGCCGTTGTTGTTTTTCCAACGCCTCCCTTTTGATTTGCAATTGCGATGACCTTGCCCATGGCTCGTTTTTTTTTCAGTTGCAGACGTTATGAATAAACGGCCGCTCGTGTGATCTAGTATGAATGGCATTCACTAGCCAAATCAACGCGATTTCTTAAAAACCTTACAGACGTGAGGAGGGGCCAGTACGGTCCAAAAGCAAGCAGTTGATCTTGACTCGGAACTCCTCAAAGATAATGTGACACAATTGCGATTCGAGCAAAAGTTTTC
The DNA here is from genome assembly GCA_002323795.1 of Flavobacteriales bacterium UBA1531. GTDB lineage: Bacteria > Bacteroidota > Bacteroidia > Flavobacteriales_D > Sanyastnellaceae > UA16. Next base: position 18,519 of record DCPZ01000021.1, read on the forward strand.
AACGCCTTTTGCGCGTGAGATATCGTTTATTCACAGCCTATGGCACCCATGAAAAGTAGGGGTCATTCCTCCTCTAAACAGTTGATTGATGATTTCAGAGGTCTTCGAAACTAATGTCGTCTGCGCTGTCGTTGGATTCACTTGGCGCAGGAGCCTCAGCTTTCACCGTTTCTGAGTTATCGGCGGATTCATTGGTTTCTGCAGCCTCTGCATCGGCATATTTCGCCTCCCTTTCTGCGATTGGATCACGGTATTCGCCTGTCGCCATTAATTCATCGATTTTTTCAACTGCAGCCACGAACCCTTCTTCAAAATTTTGGAAGTCTTCCCGGTAAAGAAAGATTTTGTGCTTTTGATAATGAACATTGCCTTCATCATCAAATCGGCGTTTACTTTCCGTAATGGTCATGTATAAATCACGGCCACGCGTTGCTTTTACGTCAAAAAAGTACGTTCGCTTGCCTGCTCGCACAGGCTTGGAAAAAATTTCGTCTCTGTTATGGTCGCTCATATTGCCGAATCTATAGATGCTAATATATTCGACGGATGCGTTTATCCAAAACATTTTGTCCAATGGACACGAAAATTGCAGATTTACTTAATTAACGAATGAGCTGAATTGATCCTGCATACGTTCGAGGATACTTCAGTTGGTCCTCAATTTTAACCCTGAAGTGGTATAAACCATCAGGAGCATAATGGTCGCCTTCTTCCGAGTTGCCCAGCCAAGGATTTTTGGGATCCATTGTCATCCAGACAAGTTCACCCCATCGATTGAAAATCTCCAATTGGTAGGATGTTATTCCAAGCGCAACAGGTAACCAAACGTCGTTCACACCGTCATTGTTGGGAGTGAAGCTGTTCGGGGCATAAAAGACATTTCCTGAAACAGCAACCTCGCCCGTTGCTGTGCTGCTGCATCCAGCTGCATTGATCACGGTTTGCGTCACTTCAAAAAGGCCTCCATCAGAATAAGTGTATGAGCCCGAACAATCACCAGAGGAGCCTCCATCTCCAAAGTTGTAAAAACAGTCAACTCCACCTGAGCTTATCGTTTCGAATTCAACGGTGGGATTTAAGATGTCCACCTCATTGGGGGTGATGTCAAATCCCGCTTGAGGTATATCGAGAACTTGGATGATGCTATTTTGGGTCAATGTCAATTCTTGACTGCAAAACCCACCTGTGCTCATCAAAAGAGTCACCGAAAAGTTTCCAGATGTCTCGTAAATGTGATTGGGGCTTGCGGCTACTGAGCTCGTTCCATCGCCGAATTGCCAATTGTAAGTCGTTGCCGTTTCTGTTTGGCTTCCATTGACAAAACTGACCGAATGAGGAGGACAACCGCTGGATGGGCCAGCTTGAAAGTTGATGGAGGGATCAGCTATAACCCAAATTTCTTCTGAGGCGATGACCTCACATCCATTTGCCGTTGCCGTAACCTCTACAGTGTACGTACCTGGCTCTGCGTAGGACAGGTTATTCACTGTTCCGTTGGACACATTTGCACTTGTTGTTTCACCTCCAAAATCCCATGAGTATTGAGTTTCAGGTTGGTTGGTGAAAATGGGAGTTAAGGTGAAGCTGTTCGTCGAAAAACATTCAGGGTCAGGAATTGCGAATGCCGGATCAATTTCAGGGAATATCTCCACCGTCGCAAAAGCGGTATCGCTGCATGTGTAAGGTGCCGATACAATCAGTTCGACTTCGAATATTCCAGGATACGGGTAAGTGAAGGTTGGGGACTCATCAAACGAAACATCTTCATCTCCAGTAACACCAAAATCCCAAAGCCAGCTCTGGCCGTTCGAAGAAAGGTTGTCAAAATCAAATGTGTAGCCTTCACAAAAAGAAGATTGGTCAGCGATGTTTGCGATAGGATCTTCGGGAGCAGTCCATTCGAAGGTTTGGTTAGATACACAGCCATAATGCTCTGCAACAGCCGTTACGTTCCAACTTTCCTCATTGGCGAATGTAACCCACCCGGGGCTTTCAAGATTTGAACTGGAGGGCAGCCCTCCCGGAAAAGTCCACGTGATATTGGTGTTTCCTGTGAACTCGCCATTTACTGAAAGGTCAAATGCTTCTGTGCCACCTAAGCATGCAAAGTCATTCAGCTCAATTTCCAAGTCGATGGGTTCATAGATGTAAAACACTTGGCTGGAAGTGTCCGCACAGGGCCACGATGGATTCGCAATCAGCATGACCTCGTAAGTTCCTGTATCGGGATAGGTATAAGTCGGCGCTTCATCAAAGCTGACATCCGTGTTGGTTCCTGGAACGCCGAAGTCCCACAACAACTCTTGCGCTCCAATGGAGTTTTCAAAAAATTCAATGGTTTCACCAATGCAGTATTGATCCGTCGACTGAGGCTGTGCAGCTGAAATGATGGTGGGGTCGCACATGACGACATTGAACTGAAAATCGCGCATTACCGTACTGAGCAATTCGCCATCTCGGTGTTCTGAAACGCATATACCAATGACATATGCACCAGGTGTTGTAGGGAACCCCGTAATTTCTCCTGTTTCGGAGTCAATTGTAAAAGGTGGCGCTGACGGAATCGGATCCAAAGCTCCATACCCTGGCCCCCAAGGTATTTCATTGAAAGTCGCGGCAGGTGAAGGAGCAGGAGATGGGTTGTCAGTGCTGCCACCATTGAGAGGAGTGCAGAAGGCGTAGCTCAAGGAGTCACCATCCATATCAATCGCACCTTGATCTAAAAAGAATTCGAAATTGGTGCAAATGGCTTCCGGTGGATAGGTGTTGAAAATCGGGCTGCTGTTTGGATTTGAATCGTCAACAAACGGAGGGATTTGCGTAGTAAGCGTAATTCCAATGTCTCCAGGATTGGGTAGATTCGAAATTCCGGGATTGCGACAACAGCGCTGGAAAATAATATCATAACCTATTGCACTAGGTGGGAGATTCACGACGATTGAATACTCCAGCCTTTGCATGCACAGGTCCTCGGGTAAGTTGCCGCATGGATTTTCCAGAATGGTTTCGAGAGGTTCAATGGACGCAATGTCCAGATCTACGGTGTAAATATTGAACGGGTTATTGCCTTCAAAGATGCCAAGTTGTATTTGTGGATCAAGGTTCGTTCCGCCGGATTGCCATCCATTTGGTTGAACATTGCCAAAGCATTCACGGTAGAAGACAAGTGAAATTTCAAAATCACCTTCACCGAGGTATTCATAAACTACCTCTCCTCCCATGGCGTGTGCCGCAAGCGCAACATGGGAGTTTGATTGAATCGCAAATATCCCCGAGGCAAGAAGCACGAAAAACACACATTTTTTCAACTGTGTGGTTAATCGGTGCATATGCCGATGTGGCTCTTTTGACCTGATCGATTTCATTTTCATCTCGTGATACACACTAAACAACAGTAGAAGGAGGTCATTAGTTGCAACGGGGTTACCTTTAAGCCGTGGAAGATAATAACGAACGCGTCAGATTTGACGCATTGAGCATGCACCCAGACGTCATGGACGCACTGGAAGCGATGGGTTTTCAGGAGGCAACACCGATTCAGTCAGAGTCCATTCCAAAGATATTGGATGGGCAGGATCTCATGGGCATTGCCCAAACAGGTACCGGAAAGACAGGAGCTTTTCTGTTGCCAACGATAGACCGCATTTTGGATACACCAGACAATGGCAAAATCAAAGCTCTTATTGTAGTGCCGACCCGAGAGTTGGCACAGCAAATTGATCAGGCGGTCGAAGGGTTTGGTTACTATGCGAAAGTCACAAGTTTGGCCATTTATGGGGGAGGATCTGGGCACGATTTTTCACGAGAGAAGCAAGCACTGACAAAAGGTGCGGACATCATCATTGCCACGCCGGGCAGATTCCTTTCACATTTGACATTGGGTTATGTCGACTTGTCTGAGCTCACGTGCTTGATTTTGGATGAAGCTGACCGCATGCTGGACATGGGGTTTCATGGTGATATCATGCGGATCGCGGAAAAGTGCAAAAAAGAGCGACAAACCCTTTTGTTCAGTGCAACGATGCCGGATCGCATCGAGACGCTTTCGAAGGATTTACTCAATAATCCCGTCACTGTGAAGTTGGCGTTGTCCAAACCTGCTGAAAAAATCAAGCAAGGGGCTTATGTTTTGTTTGACCATCAAAAGGATGAGGTTTTGGTGGAAGTTTTGAAAGATAGAAATGTGAAATCTGGCATTGTTTTCACTTCACGAAAACGAACGGTATCGCAAATCACGCGCACCCTCAAAAAAGCGGGCATCAGATGTGAGCGCATTTCTTCTGATGCGGAACAATCAGAACGAGAATCCGTGATGTTGGGGTTTCGGCAAAAGAAATTCCCAATCCTCGTAGCCACGGACGTTGTAAGTCGTGGAATTGATATCGATAGCATTGAACTCGTGGTCAATTACGATGTTCCACCAAATGAAGAAGATTATGTCCACCGCATTGGTCGAACGGCTCGCGCAGACAAGGACGGAGAAGGCGTGACTTTGATTAACCCCGACGATCAATTCCGATTTGGGAAAATTGAGAAGTTGATTGAGAAGGAAGTTCCTAAACTAGAGATTCCAGAGCGCCTTGGAAAAGGTCCTGAATACAATCCAAAGAATCGCGGAGGTGGAGGTCGTCATGGAGGTCGTCATGGAGGTCGTCCTGGAGGTTCAGGAAGCCGAGGAGGTCGGAAGCCTTTTCGGGGGGGGAATTCTCACGGAAGTAAAAGTGGCGGCGACGGCGGCGGAAATCGTGGTAAAAAGCCATTCAACAAAAACAAACCCAAGAATCGCTAATGGCCAAAGGTGAGGAGCAAAAAGAGTCGAGTTCACCAAGTGAAGAAAATCGTTCGGAAGAAGCTTGGAAGAAATCATTAAGCCCTGAGGCGTTTCGTGTTCTCCGTCAAAATGGAACAGAGCGCCCATTCAGTTCTCAATTTCATGAAGTCGGTCAATCGGGGACTTTCCATTGTCAGGGCTGTGGAACTCAACTGTTCACCAGCGAAGCCCAGTTTGACTCGGGGTGCGGATGGCCAAGTTTTGACCGTCCGATACAATCGGATAATGTTGAGGAGAGACTGGATCGGACGCACGGCATGACTCGCGTTGAAGTGCGTTGCAAATCGTGCGATGGGCACCTCGGTCATTTGTTTCCTGATGGCCCTACAGATACGGGGAATCGTTATTGCATCAATGGGGTCTGTTTGCAATTGAAAAACGACGAGTCTTGACTCATTAATGCCGAGGCGGAGGAGGTGGCATGTTGTCCATGCCAATTTTTCTCTTCAATATCTTCTTTCTGAAATTGCGTTCAATTACAGGCAATTTTAATGCTCTTTGATAACCGAGTACACCGAGCGCTTCTTTGATGTAATCACTTCTCAAGTCGATTCCTTGATGGTGCAGTTCGTTGAGCTCATCAAACATTAGAAGACCATTCTGCTCTTTCAAATGGAGGGAGTCCAGACTGCTCGAATCTAAGTTCTCAATCTTGATGCGAATCGGATCTCCATTATCACTTAACACTTGCTGAACAGACTGAGAGACGGGCCATCTGGATGCATGTAAGCTGTCTTCCATTGCACGAATCAAATCTCCGTGGTCCTTAAATAGTTGTTGAGCAGCCTGCTGGATTGGCCAAAACTTTTCACTTTCCTCGGCTGTGAGTTCCAATTCTTCAACGTAAAATGCTATGCGCAGCGCTTGAACACGATCCTTGCTCACGAATCCTTGCTTCCGTGCCATTGGATTTTTTTCTTGAGGACTTTGAGCGATTGTGCTGGCACTGAAACAGGTCCACAAAAAGCTGGTGAGGACAATCTGAATGGTGATTGAATTGTGCATGTTGATTCTTTTTTATTCAAGGTTTAAGGTTAATTTTTAAAGGGATTCGGAAATGGCCCAAAATAATTCGTCCTCCAAAAGCCACTGTTCCAGATCTGTTTCTGAAATTTGCAGGCTGTTCATGTCGCTCGCTTCCAAGAGGCAGATGAAGGTTTCACAGTGTTCTAATTGTGCCGAAAAGAGAATGAATCCCGCAGCGCTAACGAATGCGAGGAAGATAGCGGCAAAGGCAAGTTTTCGGCGTGGTTCGTTCAGAAATCGATGGTTCATTCGGTTTTCATCTGTCATCGCCTTGATCCAAATTTGATTGCGCTGTTCTTCGAAGAACCTATCTTCGGGCGTTGTAGCAGTTTTTGAGTTGTGATGCTTTTTTATGATATCCATCTGTATGTTGGTCGTTTGTAAGGCATAGAAGGTTTAAAGGAGGTCCAAAGAGCGATCATTAGAAAGAGCTTTCTCGATTTTTTTTCGCGCGTGGTGATAGCTTGCTTTTAAGGCCCCTGTTGTGATTCCGGTGATCTCACCAATGGCAAGAAATGTTAGCCCTTCGTAGTAATGCAATAAGAATACTTGTTTTTGGCGGGTCGGTAATGTTTCAATCGCTTGCTTCAAGAGGCTATTTATTTGTTCAGCATCAAGATGCCGTGCTCGGGGACTGGTTAAGTTGCGTAATAAAGTTCCTCCATCATTGATGATGAGTTTTTCGATTCTGGAGCGCTTCCGAAGGACATCTAACCCCTTGCGGTGTGCGATGGTGTGCAGCCAAGTGGAAAATTGAGATCGTTCCTCGAACGTGTGAATGGACTTCAAAAGTTGAATGAATGTCTCTTGAGTTGCATCATCTGCATCTGCGTGATTCCCTAGCAATAGGTAGAGGTGAGAGAAGATTCTCTTCTGCCACTCATCCATCATGGCCTGATAAGCGCGGTTTTTAATGATCAAGTCAGTAGACTTTAGGTCCGCAAGCCAGAAGGGTTGTGTATAGTTTGCATCCGCTTTCATCTGTTCGCTTTTCGACGACTGCGAAAGCCAAGGGTTTAATGCTGTGGCGGCATTTGCATGGGATGCTCTGCTCTGTTTCAGTTCTTTCGCAACAGAATCCATAGCAGGAGGGCACCTCCGAAAAAAGTAAAGGTTGAAATCAACTCTGCTTGTGTGAATTGGAACGCACCCCATTCAATGATTGCGTTTACCCGTATTTTCTCAATGAAAAAGCGCTCGACACCGTTGAACATGCAGTAGATGGCAAACAAAATACCAGGCGTTTTGAATCGTTTGCGCAAAGACCAAAGAATTGCAAAAATCAGTGTGGCCATAACCGTTTCGTAAAAAGCGGTAGGAAAGACTCCTGGATCAAGGTAGGTTCCGTAGCCGTCGAAGGACGGCCAAGGATCATTGGGGCCGATAAGTCTTCCCGTATATCCCGCCAGGCGCTCACCGAAGACACCGTTGACATTGTTGGGGAATTCATACGACCACATCCAATCCGGCAGCCAGCTGAGCCATTCAGGCATAGGAGAAGGATTTGGGATGCCCCAATCGCCATCTCCGCTCACCTGACATCCGATGCGGCCCACACCATATGCAAGCATTAAACCTGGAGCAACGGAATCAGCGAGATGCAAAAAGTGAAGTCCACTTTTCTTGGCATAACCATAGACCGCCAATCCACCGACGATGAGACCTCCGTATATTGTGAGTCCGCCGAGGAAATTGGAGAGGGAGGGGTCTGTGAAAAAACGCACCAATTCCTCTGGGTATTCGAACAAATGGAATAGCTTGGCACCGATCACCCCTCCAATGGCGGCAGCGGCTACGATTCCTCCAACGTGCCGACTTGCTGGCAGTTCGAGCGATGTTTCCCTTGCAGGTTGAGATCGGGTTTTGCGCGTTTCCCACCATTTCCAGCCTAGGAACAGAGATGCAATCAAAATTCCAAGCCCCAGATTACCTTCGAAACTAAACAAGTGAGACTGAGGTAATCCGCTTTTAAACAGTTCTTTAGAGTTCATAAATAGCCAGATAAATTTCCAGCCGATGATGAAACCAAAACATGCCTGAGTCACCCACTCTCCAGTGCCCACGGGACCTCCTGAAAGAATTTTAATTGAAGATGAATTGAAGATTTTGAGTTTTTCCTTGCGGTCCATTTCACGACGCAAAGTTGCAGCTGCTGTGACGAAAGCGAGGGCGACAAAAAGACCGAACGTATTGATCAGTTTAAGTGCAGGCAAATCCCATCCAAAAAGATCCAGAAAAACATGGTAGAGGGTGGGATACATGATTGAAGTTGTCTTGGTGTTGATTGACCTTATCGTATGCTTGAAACGTGCAATCCAAGCATGAATCCACCCGCTTGTATGGTGGTGAGTTTTATTTCAGCAATTTCATTGGCTGCAACCGTGGATTCGTCGATGCCGACGCGGACGTACTCGGGCGTGTAGCCAAATCGCAGTCCATCTTCAGTGGAGTCTTCGAACAACACTTCACGAGGCACTCCAAGGAATCGCTCATAATGTGCTCGCTGTTTTTTGAGTGAAAGGGTTCTTAAAATTTTCGTCCGCTCTTTTCGAACGCCCATCGGAACGGAATTCTCTAGGCGCAATGCGGTGGTTTTTGCACGTTCTGAATAGGTAAAGACGTGCAGATAGCTAACTGGAAGGGACTGCAAGAATTCATAAGTCTCTGCAAATGCATGATCATCTTCGCCAGGGAATCCAGTGATTACATCGACACCGATGCTTGCCAGGGGCATATTTTTGCGGATGCATTCTATTCGCTCCGCGTAAAGTTCAGTACGGTAGCGCCTGCGCATTGATTTTAATATTCGATCTGAACCGCTTTGTAAAGGAATGTGGAAGTGAGGCTGAAAACGTTCGCTGCGACCAACGTAGTCAATGATTCGTTCGTCCAATAAATTGGGTTCGATGCTGCTTATTCTAATGCGTGGGACGGCAACCTTATCGTCGAGTTGCTGCACGAGGTCGAAGAATGTTTCGTCTGTTGTTTTGCCAAAGTCACCAATGTTAACGCCGGTTAAAACGATCTCTTTTGCTCCAGATTGAGCGGCTCGCTCTGCGATTACCACAGTTTCAGCGATGGAAGCGTTGCGCGATCGACCCCGCGCCAATGGGATGGTACAGAACGAACAAAAATAGTCGCATCCATCTTGCACTTTTAAAAAAGCACGAGTGCGGTCATTGCTCGAAAAACCCGGTACAAAGGACTTGACCTCCTTAATTGGACCGACGTCTACGACCACCGCACCTGTCTGTTCTGCAGCTAATAAATGCGCTGGGAGGTTAAATTTTTCTTGGGCGCCTAGCACGAGATTGACTCCATCTATTTCACTGATTTCTGTTGGCTTCAATTGGGCATAGCAGCCGACGACAGCAACAAAAGCCTCGGGGTTGCTATTTCGAGCGCGACGGACAGCGTTCCTGCATTTTGCATCAGCCTGGTCTGTAACGCTGCAAGTATTGATCACAACCACATCTGGAGCATCATCAATGCTCACTCGTGCATAGCCAGCATCTGCCAAGTCCCGTGCAATGGTTGAAGTTTCACTGAAATTCAGTTTACATCCAAGGGTGTGAAAAGCGGCGGTTCCTCCGGGTGTCATGGGACAAATCTACGTCAGAATGAAGGCGTTCATTCCTCGAATCATGCACACATTAAAAAAAAATGCAACCAATTGACATGATAGATGTTATATTGCCGAACCTGTTAATTGAAACCTCATTACATGCGAATTTTTGCTCTCCTTACAACGGCGTTATTGATATCACTCGTATCCAACGCCCAGACGTTCTCAAACGCCTCGTCATCTTTGCCTGACAGCTACAACAGTGGCAACTGTGTTGGTTTTACCGACATGGACAACGATGGCTTCGATGACATTGTAGTTCTCGACGACTCGAAGACGGTTAAGGTCTTATACCAAGATGGATCTGGTAACTTTTCAGAAGTGAACTACGGAGAGGTTTCAAATAACAACCAATGGGGAATGACCATTGGAGATTACGACAATGACGGCCACAAAGACGTTTTTGCGGGTGGTTCCTACGATGGAGTGCACGTGAAGCACATTGATGGAATTGGCCAGTGGTCAGACTTTGACTTGGAGAATGGATCCATGTTCATGCAAGCGTGCAACTTTGCAGACATCGACAACGATGGCCAGTTGGATGTTTTTGGTTGCCACGACGATGCCTTATCTCGAATTTGGAAGGGCAATGGATCGGCTTTGGACTACGATGAAGAGTTGATTGACTTGACCAACTACGACTACAGCGACTATCCGTCAACAGATCACAGCGGTAACTACGGCACTGTATTCAGCGATTTTGATCACGATGGTGATTTGGATTTAACTATTGCAAAATGCCGACAATTTGTGAGTGATCCGAATGACCCTCGTCGCATCAACCAAATTTGGATGAACAATGGCGATGGTACTTGGTCTGAGGTGGCAGAGGAGCGAGGCTTGGTTTTGAACGAGCAAAGTTGGACTGTGGATTACGCAGACTACGACAACGATGGCGATTTTGATTGCTACCTGACCAA
>DCPZ01000021.1:29312-50515 GCA_002323795.1 Flavobacteriales bacterium UBA1531
GCAGGATTGGGTGTAAGCGGTTTTGTGCTGCAGGCGAAAATGACAGATTTCGACAACGACGGATATGTCGATGTACTGATTTCTGGAGGTTTCCATTCCTATTTTCACAACAACGGCGATGGTACTTTTACCGAGCAGAATGTTTTCGTTGCAGGCGATACCATGCACAGTTTTGCAGTAGGCGACGTTAATCGTGATGGTTTTGCAGATCTGTATGCCAGTTATGGCAACGGGTACAACAGCCCTGACAATAACAACGACGACATCTTGTGGTTGAACCAAGGAAACGACAACCATTGGATTGCTTTCGATTTGGAGGGCATTGAATCGAACAAGGATGCCGTTGGCGCCACTGTAGTGATCACGGGCGATTTTGGAACACAGATTCGCGAGGTGCGAGCAGGTGAGAGCTACGGAATCACTAACACGTTTGCTTGCATGTTCGGCTTAGGAGAAAACGACAATGTTGAGTTGGTAAGCATTAGCTGGCCTAGTGGCATGCAAACAGTCATTGAAAACCCAAGCATTGACCAATACCATAATTTGCTCGAAGCGCCGTGCATGACAGATTTGACACTGACGCTGAGTGGGGAGACAACGATTTGCCCAGGTGAATCGGTTGAGGTGTCTGTCGAAGGGGATTTCGCGAGTTACGCCTGGTCCAATGGTTCAACTGAAGCGACACTGTCAATTGGGGAATCGGGTAACTACAGCGTTACTGCGTATGATGCTGAAGGCTGCGCTGCGGTATCGACAGTGGTTTCAGTGGAAGTTATCGTTTCAGAAGCTCCAGTCGTTATGGCGATGAGCGAACTGAGCTTTTGCGCAGGTGGTTCTGTTGATTTGGTAGTAGATAGCTTCGGGGATTGGATGTGGTCCAATGGTGCCGAAACTCAAAGCATTAGTGTAACTGAATCAGGAACTTATTCTGTATCCGTGACGGATGTGTGTGGAGACCAAAACACCTCTGACGAATTTGTAGTTGTTGTTTTAGACGCGCCAGATGCACCGGTAGTTACAGGTCCTAATGATCTGGATGGGCCGCAATTGATTACGCTTGAATCATCATCGGCAACTACGCACTGGTACGATTCTGAAACGTCCATCGAAGCATTGTCCGTTGGAGCAAGCTTTGAATTGGATGTACAAGTTTCTACAACGGTGTGGGTTGAGGATATTGCGGCTGAGGACATGGTCGAAGACGCCGGTGGTCGAATGGGTACGGGTGAAGGCCAGTACCATGACAATAGCATTCGTTGGCTGCTTTTTGATGCGTATGAAGACATCGTTATACATAGCGTTGATGTGTATGCAGATGGCGCTGGTACCAGGGAAATTGGGGTCATTGATTCCGATGGAAATGTCGTCGTATCGGGTTCATTTGAAGTAGCTGATGGAATGAACACCTTGGTGTTGGATTTTGAAGTTGAAGAGGGAACCGCCTACGGCTTGCGTTCTCTTGATGATGATCCTCAACTTTGGCGTGATGCGCCTGATACAGATATGGACTATCCATACGCAATTGGTGATTTGGCGTCCATTACGCAAAGCACTGCAGGTGGAAACAATGCCTATAACTACTACTACTTCTTTTATAACTGGGTGGTTCAAACACCGGCTATTGCTTGCGCCTCTGATCGCATTCCCTTCACCATCAATGTCACAGGCATTGAGGAGCTCACGGGCACAGCGTTGGAGATGTATCCAAACCCATCCAATGGTCGAGTCCAACTCCAGATTTCAGGTGCTCAACAGGGCAGGTTAGAATGGAGTATGATGACAACGACTGGAGCGCTGGTTGATCAAGGTATGGCGACTTCAGGGCAATGGCTGGATTGGTCGCATCTTGCGAAAGGCACCTATGTATTTAAAATGAATGCACCTCAAGGCTCATTGGTCAAGCAGGTAATATTGCAATAAGGATTCTGTAAGAATTAAGCGCAACAGCGTTGGAAAGCAGCGGCCTCACAGGTCGCTGCTTTTTTTATTGCCGTTCTTTTTGAATCCGATTTTTTTGAATTTATGAGGTGCCCTCGAGCACTTATTATGGAAGGATCTTGATTCCGATTCCGTAAATTTCTTGCGTAGCAGTCTTAAAAGCGGCCGCATGGCCTCGACGTATTTTCACAACGATTCGACATGACTCTAAAAAGGTCTGTTCCACGGGTGTGGCATTCCATTTGTCGATGTGGTTCATAGCTGTTCCAATCAGGTCATATGTAAAGGAGAGCTCGAGCATATTCTCAAGGATCTCTTCGGTGATCTGTGCACCGTCCAAGGCATATAAGATTGCGGTTCGATAGGCTTCAATGAGTCCTCCTACACCAAGCTTGGTTCCTCCGAAGTAACGGACAACGATTCCGAGGCAATTGGTGATGTCTCGGCTTTTGAATGCACCTAAGATTGGAGGTCCAGCACTGTTGCTAGGCTCACCATCATCGGAGGTTCGCCAGACCTCGCCATCAATTCCAAGGCGATAAGCGAACGCATGATGACGCGCGTCATGGTACTTCTTTCGTATTTCTTTCAAATGTGGTTCAACGTCGGATTCGCTCCGTATTGGAAATACGAACCCATAGTGCTTGGACCCTTTTATCTTGAACATGCCACTAGCGGGTGCAGCGCAGGTTAAGAAAGAGTCAAGAGGCAGTGATTCGTCGGACATACTATTCGGATCGATCTCAAGGCACTTGATTGACTTGATATTCTGGAATGAGTGAATGCAGAAGAGTGAGGGTTTTGGCATGCGAGCCTTTAGCATTGGCCAAGGCTAGAATCTGCTCAAGGTTTTTATCGGTGAGTGTTGGAGGCGTATTTGCTCGCATGATTTTTTTGTGGTGCGTAGGGAGCAAAGATTCACGATGTGACAGGAGCTCTTCATGCATTTTTTCACCGGGTCTCAACCCCGTAATCGCCACTTCAATATCTTTCCCTTCTTCCATTCCTGCCAAGGCAATCATTTTTTTAGCCAAGTCCAAAATTTTAATTGATTGCCCCATGTCGAAAACGAAAACGTCATCTTGCCGTCCCATTGTCGCGGCCTCGAGGACAAGAGACACTGCTTCCGGTATGGTCATGAAGTAACGAGTGACCTCTTTGTCCGTAACTGTTAGAGGGCCACCTGTTTCGATTTGTTGTTTGAAAAGAGGGATGACAGAGCCGTTGCTTCCGAGCACGTTGCCGAAGCGTGTGATGACGCATTGTGTGTCTGACTGAGCGGCGCTTTGCAGTACCAAAAGTTCGGCAAGGCGCTTTGTTGCGCCCATTACACTGGTGGGGTTCACGGCTTTGTCCGTGGAAATAAAGACGAATCGTGGGCAGCCGGATGCTTCCGCTGCTTTGAGGACGTTGCGACTGCCCATAGCATTGGTGTCGAATGCCTGCCAAGGTTGCTTTTCCATCATCGGAACATGTTTGTATGCCGCCGCATGGAAGACGACATCGGGCTTGAACGAGACAAGCGTATCTTCGATTTGTTTGGCATCGCGAACATCGCCGATTTGGAGGTCCACCAATGATTCAACGCCCAAATTCCTTAACTCCAGCAGCAGGTCGTGCATGGGAGTCTCGGCTTGATCGATCGCCAACAAGACCTCGGGTTTATAGGTGAGCAGCTGGCGGACCAATTCCGATCCGATAGACCCTGCCGCGCCAGTGACTACAATTCGTTTCCCATTCATGTCGTCATGGATGGGCTTTGAATTCATCTGAATTGGTTCGCGTCCCAGCAAATCTTCAATGTTGAGTTCGCGAATTTGTCCGAAGGATAGGGATCCGTTGATCCATCGGTCTACAGGCGGCACATCAAGTGGGCGAACACCATGTTGCAATGCCATGTCTACCATGCTGCGCCTTTGCTCTTTGTCGAGGTTTTGAATGGAGAGGATCATTTGGTCGACTCGGCCATCCGCAAACAACATTTCTGCTTGGTTTGGGCTCAAAATATCAACACCTTCGATTTTCTTGCCGATTTTGTTTCGGTCATCATCGATGAAAGCGATCAGCTTCATGCCCGATTCTCCAAGTTCACGGTCAATGGCTTCTTTCGCCAGCAATCCCGCCTCCCCAGCACCGTAAATTGCTATTTGCGACTGGATGCCAGGATGACGTTTGTTCTGCACGTATAGCCACTTTACAACCCATCGACTTGACACCATGGTTGCTGTGGTCAATATCCATTCGATGCCAAGGATGCTAAATGGAATCCAATACAGTCCATTTCCAAGTTTGGCAGCAATTAAATTTGCGCTCGCAAAGACGAGCGTTACGGCGCTTGTACAAAGTGCAATGCGCCTGACATCCTCTAGGCCCGTGTGGCGTATGATTCCAGCAGATGTGCTAAAAAGAAGAAAGGCAGCCAGTCGGGCGGTTAGAAACACCGGAACGAAGGACTTCCAAACCTCCCATTCAGAAGGCGGGATTCTAAACTCAAATCGAAGCAGTGCAGCGATGTACAGTCCCAGCAAGCTCACCCCCAAATCCACGACCGTGACCATCCAGCGGGGCGCGTGTTTTTGAGGAAGCAAGAATTTCAACATGATGCGTTAACCTTCAAAGCAAAGAGAAAGAATGAACGATCTGGTTTTGAGAGATTCCAGAGGTGATGAAAACTCGGATTCATCTTGGATCATGATATTTCTCCGTCCGAGTTCGAACTTACCCTCGATGCTGAATTTGAAAAACGGGAGAAAGAAGTCAACACCTGCTCCAATGTCAAATGAAGAGTTTCCTGACTCGAGGCGCAAGATATATTCGTTCTGAAGTTGCTGGTTGGTTTCCTCCTGGGATTGCATGTCCCTGCTGAGTTTGCCGCCCACCAGTGCAAATGCAGCGATGTTTCCAATGCGGTCGGTACGAAGCTTTAGAAGCAATGGGAAATCGAGATAAACAGCCTCAGTGCGTCTGCTCTTGATTTCAACGTCATCTTCGTCTTGAAAATGATATTCCAGCGTTCTATCTTGAAATGACAAGCCGGGCAAGAACCTGAGGTGTACATTTTTGGTTACGTTCCAAGAGGCAACCAAAGCCAAATTGAAGCCGGCTTGAGGCTGGTTGATGATTTGGCTTAAGCTGTCAGAAAAAGAAAAGCCTGGTCGGTGCGTAATGTTGTAGTCGCTTTGATTGCCCGAAAGGCAAAATCCAAAATGATACTTTTTTGCGTCAAAAGCCGCGAGGTTTTTTCTTTCACCTTGAGCTGCAACCTGGATTGTTAAAACCAGCGCAAGACTGAAGAGTATCCACGATTTCTTGTTTGCCTGTATTCGAGACCGATGTTGCTGGGATGGAAGTAAGTTCGACATTGGACGCTGGCAAGATTGCTTTGTAAAGCTATAACGGACCACTTGAAGTTTTATTCGTGTTGGACAGTTTTTCTAAACTGACCAAATTTTGGGCCATATCAGTGCAAAGATTGCAGAAAGAGCGAGTCCGACGAATGACCAAGCCAACGTTGCCATACCAACAAAGAAAACGGGTGAAAAGAGCAGGTCAATATTGGCATGTTGACGCTCTTTGATTTCTTTTCGATCAGCATCAAGCAACTGAGGACTCGAAGCTGCAAGTTGTGCGAAAATTTCATCGTCCATGATTTGCTCTGTTGCCTGTTCTTTTTTTAATTCCACTCGGTTATACAAAGCATCGGAAGCGATTCCGTAATACCAAGCACCAAGGGCGAAGGGCAAGACAAGTGCGTAAGAGAGTGTTTTTCTCGCAGCTCGTTTCCATCGTTCAAGAAAGTCTCCAGGATGCAAGCTGTATGCCCGGTGTGTTGCAACAGCAGAGACCACAGTGAGTACCCCCAAGTTGAGCAGGATTCCAAACTTGGTGGAGTTCTCCCAGGTCCACGTCCCAAGGGCATAGTATTTGAGCCCAAACCAAGCCGCAGGACCGGCAAAGAATAGAAGCCGAAGCTTATCCATTCATGGAAGATAAAAAGTCTTCATTGCTTCGGGTTTGTTCCATGCGGTCTTTCATGAACTCCATGGCTTCTACTGAATTCATATCGGCTAGGTGTTTGCGAAGAATCCAGATGCGCTGAAGTGTTTCTTTATCCATCAACAAGTCTTCACGACGCGTGCCTGAAGATAAGATGTCAATGGCAGGGTAGATGCGCCGATTTGAAATGCGGCGGTCCAATTGCAACTCCATGTTGCCTGTTCCTTTGAATTCCTCAAAAATCACCTCATCCATTTTGGACCCAGTCTCTGTGAGCGCAGTGGAGATGATTGACAATGATCCGCCGTTCTCGATGTTTCTGGCGGCTCCAAAGAATCGTTTCGGTTTTTGCAATGCGTTTGCTTCTACACCACCACTTAAAATTTTACCAGAACTTGGAGAAACCGTATTGTAAGCACGGGCCAATCGAGTAATTGAATCAAGTAATATGCACACATCATGACCGCATTCTACCATGCGTTTTGCTTTCTCTAAGACGAGATCGGCGATGCGTACGTGCCGATCTGCGGGTTCATCAAACGTTGAGGCGATAACCTCAGCATTTACACTCCGCTTCATATCTGTCACCTCTTCAGGTCGTTCATCGATGAGTAAAATGAGCAGGTAAACTTCGGGGTGGTTGAGTGCAATGGCATTGGCCACATCTTTAAGCAGCGTGGTTTTTCCAGTTTTTGGTTGCGAGACCAGCATTCCTCGTTGTCCCTTGCCAATTGGAGCAAAGAGATCCATCAGACGGGTGCTGATGTTTCCACCGCGTGTGCTTAGTTTGAATTTTTCTTGTGGAAAAAGTGGTGTGAGAAATTTGAAGGGAATTCGGTCACGAACCCATTCAGGCGACCGGCCGTTGATGCTCATGACATCAATCAATGGATAAAACTTTTCGCCTAGACGAGGAGGTCGAACCTTTGCAATTACGGTGTCACCCGTTTGCAATGAGAACTGTTTGATTTGACGCGAAGTGACGTAGACGTCGTCTGGTGAGTTCAAGTAGTTGTAGTCCGCTGACCGTAAGAAACCGAAGCCTTCCTGTTGGATTTCAAGAACACCTTCGGCAGTAATGATTCCATCGAAATTGAACCCGTGTTCTTCGGGTTCGCTTAGATAGCGGTCCTTGCGGTCATTTCTTCCGCCTCTTCGGTCGTTGCCACGGCGATCGTTTCCGTGCCGATCGTTATTGCGCCTATCATTGCGTCGATCATTGTTTCTTCGATCACCTCGCTCTTCACCTTGTTTGTCATCGCGGCGTTTGTCTTCGCGACGTTTATCATCGCGACGTTTATCATCTCGTGGGTTATCCTCTCGTGACTTGTCGTCCACTCGTTTATTATCCCTTCGCCTATCATCGCGACGTTTGTCGCCATTGCGCTTTTCGGACTCTTCGCCGGTTTTTGCTCCTGCATTGTCTTCATTCGTATCGCCGTCTTTGCGATCCTTAGAAGACGTGGATTCGTCCTTTTTGGCGTTTTGTTTTGCTCTGCGTTCTCGAATGGCATCTCCCGCTTGTCGTTTCCCTGATTGGCCTGAACGTTCTTCTGACTTGGAGTCATTCGCATCTGCATTGTCGCTTTTCTCCTTCCGTGGTTTCCGTGGATTTTTCGAAATGCTTTTTTCCTCTGTTCTGCCAGCTGTCGCCTCTTTTTTTACTCGAGTTGGTGCAGACTTCGCTTTTGATTTTGCTGCTGCTTTTTTGTTTTCACCAGGCCGCAAGGCCTGCTCATCCAAAATGCTGTAAACAAGATCCTGCTTTTTCAGTTTTTCTAGTCGGCTGATTCCGAGCTTTTTTGCGATTTCCTTGAGTTCAAGGACCTTTTTCGCATTGAGTTCAATGATGTCGTACATCAATTATAAGATCAATAGTATGGTATATGCTTTGGGGAAGTCCTTTTCGAGGACCGGAGCTTTGGTTTCAAGCTCAATCGTTTTCAATGAAAAGTTGTAGAACGAATCACGTTGTTCGCGCATTCCAAGAATGCTACCTCGAAAGGACAATGCAATGATAGTGAAAAAAACATCAAACTCCGATTCGAGTGCTTCGATTACCCAATTCTACAATGCGCATGTCGTCCAAGTTTCCATTTCGAATTACAAAAGTTACAAGGGTTCTTTTTTGATGGAAGCCGTGTACGCCACATGCTCCAGGGTTGAGGTAGAGTCCGCCCCAACTATCGTCTCGTTTGATGAGCAACAGGTGGCTATGACCGCAAATAAATACGTCTGGTTTTGTTTGCATCAATTTCGTCCGAACTCCTTTGGCATAACGCCCGGGTCGGCCGCCTATGTGAGTCATGAAAAAGGTAATCCCTTGGAGCTTCCAGGACAACTCCTCATCAAATTCTGCTCGCATTACATGATCGTCGATATTGCCGTAAACAATGCGGGAACGATTTGGATTCAGAGCCTCAATGGCGTCTGTGACAGCGAAAGATCCGATGTCTCCGGCGTGCCAAATTTCATCGCAGTCCTTCAAATGGTAGTCCATTCTTTCGTCCCAATGGCTATGGTTGTCTGAGAGCAGTCCTATTTTCAATGGTTAAGGCTTTTGAGGAACAATATATGTTTCGTTTATCTTGTCCTTGAATCCAAACGAATAAATGACAGCATGTACCACCAAAACTACAAGGCGAAAATCATTCTTGTTCTTGGGTTCATTTTCTTTTTCATGGGAAGTCACTTAAATGCACAGTCAACTAAGAAAAGAGCATTGAAACGCTATGAACGGGCCACTTATCTGTATAGCCAGGGTATGCATGAGGAAGCCTTGTTATTCTTGGATGAAGCCATTGACGTGGATGCCTCTTTTTTCGAAGCCTACATGCTTAAAAGCCAGATTTATGAAAAAAGCAAAGACTGGAAGCGTGCAGAGCAATCTGTGATTAAAGCTCTTGATGCACGACCTCAGAAAAGACAACAATGGCTGGAGTCCCTGGTGCGAGTCACCTTTCGAAGCGGAAATTACAACAAGGCATTTGAAGTGCTTCAGGAAGGCGATAAATTTGAAGATTGGTCCATGAAAGATCAGTTATTGGCCCAATCGGTTCATTATGCCAGAGAGGCTTTCAATGATCCTACCGTAATCCATCCAACAGTTCTTGATGGGAATGTCAATTCTGAAGAGTCTGAATATTACCCTGCTTTGTATGCCAGTGGAGATCGTATGATCTTCACGCGCGAAGTGGAATATCCGGGCAAACCTTTTGGCCAAGAAGATTTTTACGAAGCCGAACTCGTGGATGATGCTTGGCTAATGGTGCGTTCGTTAAGTGAAATCAACACGATCCGAAACGAAGGCGCTCCGTCAATTCGGGGGGATGGTAGGATTCTGGTTTTTACAGCTTGCGCTGGCGTCGACGGTTCGTATGGAAACCGAGTGGGAGTGGGTTCATGTGATCTGTTTCAAAGTGTTTACGATGTCAAATCGGCACAATATGACGAAGCATCAAATCTGGTTGCATTGAATTCGTCAGGCTGGGAGAGTCAACCAGCACTTAGTGCTGACGGACAGAGTTTGTTCTTTGTACGTGCTTTTCGTTCCAAGCAAACGAACGAAGTTGTGCAGGATATTTATTTAACTGAAAGGAATGAATTCGGGGATTGGAGGAAAGCGATTCGTCTTCCCGATATCATCAATTCCAAAGGGAGAGAGGAGAATCCCTTTCTGCATCCAGATGGAGAGTCTTTGTTCTTCGCTTCAGACGGTTTGCCCGGAATGGGGGGGATGGACCTTTTTGTGAGCAGAAAACAATCCGATGGATCCTGGTCAGTTCCTGAGAACCTGGGTTATCCAATCAACACAGATGGTGACGAGAACAGCCTTCAAGTTTTTGGTGATGGTCGAAAGGCGATTTTTGCAACGGATCGAGAAAAAACAGGAAATCTTGACCTTTGGCAGTTTGAGTTGCCTGAAGCTGTCAGTGCAAACGCAGTAGCCCTTTGGACTGGAGCTGTTTTTGATTCCGAGTCAAAGAAACCAGTGGATGCAAAAGTGCGTGTTTTAGATGCCGATGGTGCAGTCTTGAGCGCACAACGCTCGAACCCAGACGATGGACAATTTACGTTGTCATTTTCCAGTGACGAAAATGTCATCATTCAAGTCGAACATCCGGAATTTGCATTTTTCAGCACGATGTTGATTGGTGGAAAGGATTTGGATTCGTTTGTTTCTATCGCGCTTGATCGGCTTCAAGTAGGAATGACCATGACTTTGCGTGATGTGCGCTTTGAGAAGTCTTCGGCTAACTTGGAAAATAGCTTTCAACCGGAATTGGAACAACTCGCCAAAACAATGTTGCAATCAGAGATTCGCATCAAAATTATTGGTCATACAGATTCCGATGGAACACTGGAAAATAATTTGAAATTGAGCAGCCTGCGCGCAGAATCCGTAGCTCATTTTTTGGAAGATCGCGGTGTCAATCGTTCGCGAATGGAGCTGAAAGGCCTTGGAGCAGCTGTTCCAATTGCATCGAATGAAACGGACATTGGGAAAGCGCTAAACCGCAGAACGGAGATTGTGGTAATCAATTGATGCAATCAATCATCCAATGCGCCATCTCCAAGACAGCCAGAGCATCCGCGATGGTGCAGGGTTGAAATAGCGTCCCCCGTACGCATTGGTCTGAAACCAGCTTGAGTACTGCGCATCGATTGCATTGCGCACTCCAAGTTGCCAAGTGCTTTGGTCGGATTTTAAAGAAACCCAGGCATCCAATCGCTGATGTGCCTGAGACCAGTCTTCTTTGCCATTGTGCAGTGGCATGCGGTCGTTCCAGTAGTGCATGACCCCCAACGCCCAACGGGAGGTGTGGTATGCAGCATGCAAGCTTGATCCGTGCAATGGAGTTCCGGGCAAAGTCTGTGCTACAGATTCGAAAGAATGACGATTCAAACTGGCCTGAGCTTGGAAAACCAACCAGTTTTTGTTGATGAGCGAAAACCTCGAATCGAAGTATGCTTCTATGCCTGACATCCTCAAGCCTTGAATGTTGTCGATGTAAATGCCGTCAGTATTTCCTGGAACCGATGCGATGGCATTTCCGACAATCTGATGATACGCCTGAAGAGAATAGGAGAGTGTTTGTTCTTTTAATTTGGCTTTACCCTTCCAACCAAGTTCAAGAGCATTGGCTCTTTCAGGCAGCAGCGCGAGTGCTGTGTAGTTATCTGGGTCAACCAATTCGAAGGTCGTTGGGTGACTTGAAGCTTTTCCATACTGCAGAAACAACCTCCCTTGTTCGGCACATTCCAATGAAAAACCAATGAATGGCAAAACCGAAAGATGCGTGTAATCTTCTTCGATGGGTGACGATGCTCCGGATTCAGTCGTGCCATCGCCGGTTGTGGAGCGATTCATTAACTCCACAGCGAGTTGGGCATCAAATTGCCAATTGTCGTTTTCGAACCGGACACCTGAGCTTCCCCACCCGTTCATTGTAACGCTCTCAATTTGATAACGATATGCTCCATTCACAGCATTCAAATCGGATTCGATCAGCTCGAGATACTCACCGCGAAAGATGGCGGTCTTGTCCCACGTAAATTTGATGTCGTTTCTGAGCAATCGAGTCTGGGCCTCCCACAAGCGCAGTGATGCGAATTGCTCGGATTCTTCTTTAAAGCCATTGAAGAAAGCACTCGTCCCGAAAGGGTTTTCCTTTTCAGTGTGCTGAGCATATGCCCAGAGACCGCTTTGCCTGTCATTTTGAATTTGGGTTGAACCATATCCGATCCAAGTCCTAATCCGGTTGACATGGGCATCATAAGCCTCTCCAGGAGAGCGACTGGGCTCAAGGGAAGCGTCATCTGCATTCAGTGATCCGGGGAGATCCCAAGCAGCATCCATCCAGCCAGTCCAAAGATGGGTGAGCTTGCCGCTTTCTTGCCTCTTTCGGCGATGAAGTTCCAATTGGGTTCTTCCGTTTGATTCATGCGTTCTTGCTCCAGGCGTTTCGTTTTTTAAACCGCGCACTGTCCATTCGATATTGTTCGAGACGTGCTGGTGCTGAAAACCTGTTTCGCTGCTGAAGTTGTCCAAGGAAAAGTCTTTCGCACCATTGGTCGCTAGTCTGGAATAGCCGGTAAGGTTTGAGCGGTTGCCACTCTGAAAATCACCCAATGATTTCCCAAGCAAGACACCGCCGTATCCGCTCCCGTATATCGCGCCGACAGGTCCTTTGAGGACCTCGAGCTTCGACATCCATTGAGGGTTCCACATGTCCAAGGGAGAGACTCCACTTGCGTTGGTCAATACAAAGCCGTCCATGAGCATGTGCACATTGCGCACAGCGAAAGGTGCTCGGATGCCACTGCTTCGGATTTGTAGACGTCTGGAGCCTCCGAATCCTCGGGTTTCCATGCGCACGCCGGGCAGGGCATTCAATGCGTCTTCCAAGTCAGGAGATCGACCGTTTTGAAGCGATTCAGAATCGAGGGAATGCACATTTCCACTGACCCGGTCTTCCGGAGTGGGGATGCGAAGGGATTGAACGGTTGCAACTTCAAAAGCTGTTGTATCCTTCAAGGTTCCGGAATCTTGTGACAAGGAAGTTTGTGGAACGGTCAGCGCAATGGCTACAGCAAGCTGGGCGCAAATAAATGAATTCATGGTTTGGAGTCGGTCAGGATTGGAAGCCGGTGATAACCCGCTCAAGAAGGAGAAGCTTAGTGTGCTACTTGGAAGGTAGCAGTTATTGTTCCCTGTGCGTGGATGGCTCGAATGAAATAGGAGCCCGCGGTCCAATTGGAAAGTTGCAATTTCATCGATGTGCTGTTTTCACGGAGCTTTCCATTCTCAATAAGCTGTCCGTTGTATGCATAGACCTCAAAAGAACCTTCGGACAATGGCATTCCCCAATTCAGTTGGATTTGATCGTTGGCAGGGTTTGGAAATGCATTGATCGTTGCGCCAAGTTGTATTTCATCAGATAAGGAAGAAGCGAATGATTCGTTGCGAAATTCTTTGATGATATTGGGGCCACTGCCAGGATACGAAGTGCCGTTGAATGCTACGTAAACTGCTCCTGTATAGGGGTTTACGGCAATATCTCTGACGCGTTGGTTGAAGCTGGAAAAGTATTGCTCTTCATTTGTAACGCTCAATCCATCATCTGCGAGGTGCATGACGCTCAAGCGTTCATACTGACCACCGAGGCCTCCGAGTACAGCCATCAAGATTGAATTTTGCCATTCTGGAATGGCCTCGTGATTGTAGTATTCAATACCATTCACGGCAATGCATGGCGTCCATGCTTCAAGGGGTTCAATCACTTCGTTTTCAGCACAAAAAGCTTGCTCTCCGATGGTGTTGCAAAAACCTTCGACTTCGGGCCAACCGTAATTGCCACCTGCCGTAACAATGTTCAATTCATCGTTTGAGTTTTGTCCATGCTCTGAGCTGTAGACGATGCCATTGGCTCCAAGAGCAAGGCCTTGACTGTTGCGATTACCGAGGGTGTAGACATACGACCCATCGATTGGGTTGTCGTCTGGAACACTGCCATCAAGGTTCAGCCTCAATGTCTTGCCTTGCAGTGAGCCTTCCAATTGTGCAAGAGAAGAAGAGCCAACGTCTCCAGCGGTCATCAATAAGGTGTTGTCTGGTAAAACCAGCAGTCGACTTCCATTGTGAATCCCACCTGCTTGGATTGTCAATAAGATTTCTTCGTTGACCAATGCGGAACCATCCCAGTCAAAAACACTCAGATGTTCGTCTCCATTGAATGCACTTCCAGTGCAGTAGACCACAAATACTTGGGGAGTATTCTCCCAATCGGGATGCATGGCCATGCCTAACATTCCAGGCTCACCACTTCCATTGCTGATGACATTCCGTTCCAAAACGACTGTGTAGTTGCCAGTTTCAGGATCAATTCTCATCACCTCACCTTTTCGAGAAGTCATCCAGATGTGATCATCATGTCCCCATAGTATTTCCCAAGGGAGCTGAACACCGGTAACCAAGTTGTACTCCGTTAGCGTTGTGTTGCCGACTTCCCATGTGGTTTGGGCGAAAGTTCCAATTGTAAACAAGAGACAAGCGAAAAGAAGAGAGATAATACGTTTCATGGGTGGAATTTACGGCTGTAATTTGCCTTATGTCAAACAATTTACCCATCGATTGTGCATGTTTGTCCTGGCGTGCATTTTTAAGTGCCGGTTTCGCCTTCATTTCGTTTTGGCCTGCACTGAAAGCGCAGCAGACACCAGATTGGATGTTTGTCCTTGAAGGATCCTACGTAGGACGGTATGAAGTGGCACTCGAGGACAGTGATGAAGTGCTCACTCGCGATGCCCGCTTGGATGGGTTGCGCAATGGCAAGGAGAATGGGTTTGTGCTTCAAGTATCAACAGAATCAGAGAATGGTTTCGAGAAGTCTGCTCAAATGTGGTCTTGGAACGATGAATTAAAAATGGTGGACATTGCATCTTTGTCCGATCGACAAGCGGAGACATCTGCTTGGTTCGTGTCTTCAGTGGGATTGACTACCACATTGACTCGTGGATCATCTGATGCCAATAATGCTGTGATTGAGCGCTGGAGACTGGAGCGTCTTCCAGGACAATTGCGGTGGGATAAGAGCGTCAACATGGGCGATGGAACGTGGCTCTTTCGCTGGCGTTATGTTCTTGACGAGTTTGAGGATTAACCAGATAAATTTAAAGGCTTGGCGATATGTCCAAAGCTGCGCATGCTGTTGGTGGAAGTATTATCACATTTCCTTCCAGCGTGGCACTTCCCGTGAGAAGGGAGGGGCGACATTTTTCAGAAATCGGAAAACGCCTTTCCTTTGATGTGGTATTGATCAGTGTTAATGTCTTCTCGTCTAGGTATGTTCTTTGAATTGCAAGCACACCGGGAGTTGAATCATTTGTGCAGTAGGAGCTCTGACCGTACATCAGGCTCATTCGCGATTTTCGCAATGTGATCCATTTTCTTGTCATATCCCATGTTTCCTGTTCAGATTCATTCCAGTCCGAGAATCGCATCATTCTGCGGTTGTCAGGGTCGTTGCCACCTGCATCCGCGATTTCATCACCGAAATAGATGCAAGGAATTCCAGGTTGACTCATCAAACAAGCCATGAGCCATTGCATTCGCGTATAACCGCGCTGTCCATTGTGCTGAATTTTTCGAGTCCATCCGGCCAACTTAGTGTCTTCACCGGGGAGAAGGGATCCATCAGCTAGTGATGAGAATCTCGGCCGATCTTGATTGCCGGTGATGTTTCCCATGAGATGGTGGGGTCCGTAGGCTTTAAGGCTTTGTTCTGCGATTGAAATTAAATCAGCGAGATCAGGCTCCTCTGATGTGAAGGCAGATACATAGGCGTCATAAAGGTTGAAGTCAAACTGAGCATCGAGCATTCCGCTGGAGACGTATTTTTTTATCAAAGACGGCGGACCATATGTCTCCCCAATTTGAAAAAGACTGCGATTGGCGTCCATTGTTTCTGCCCGAATTTTTTCGGTCAAGCGCCGCCAAAACACTTCTGGAATGTGTTTGGTTGCGTCATGACGAAAGCCATCAATTTGGGTGTTTTGAACCCACCACAATGCACTATCGGTCATGGTTTCATAAACTTCTTTACGCTCCAAATCCAAAGTAGGCATGAAGGTGTCAAACCAAGTGGTTAGCCTCTGATCGTCCCAAAGTTGTGTGTTTAAGCTTCCATCAGGCAAGTACAAGTTGGTTACCCAATCTGGATGGTTTTGATAGACGGGATGATTTTGATGCACGTGATTCGCAACGTAGTCGATGAGGACATTCATGTCCATCGCATGGGCAGCGTCAACCAACCCATGAAAGTCCTTCATGCAGCCGAATCTGCGGTCTACACCGCTTGATGCGATTGGCCAATAGCCATGATAACCACTGAATTTACTTGTGACCTCGGTTGAAGGGTCGGACCAAAACCCCCAAGCTTCATCGGGATTTGGTGAAATTGGAGAAATCCATATGGTGTTAACACCAAGCGAATCGAGGTAGGGAATTGCTTGCTGCAATCCCCTCAAATCCCCCCCCTTGTGATTTGCATTGGGGTGCACCCCTGGGTCGTTGGATTTCCAATCGTTCATTGGATCACCGTTTTTGAATCGATCAAGCATCATGAAGTACATGACCATGGATTGCCGATCGTGACGATTGAGGCTTTCGGGCTCTTTGATCGGAATTCCTTTGCGTAGCGGTATCAGAGCATTTTGCCCCAATTCATCTTCATTGGCGACCCAGATACGGATGTGCGAGCGTCCAAAACTTGAGGCGTCATGAGGGATGTTAAAGGTGAAATGTCCTTGAGCATTGGCCTGTCCATGCTCGATCATCGCATTGTTGTAATACACAGCATATGCGGCTTGTGGATCTGAATAACAAGAGAACTGACCGTCAAATGAAGTGGAGAGTGGAATCGAGGCAGAAGGGTCGCCCACCTTAAGGATGGAGTTGAATCCGCCAAAACCGTTGGCCATTTGATTGGGGTTGGAGGGGTCTGGGAATTCGTTGCCATTGGCAATGAATTGATACAAGTGGCTGCCCACATTCAAGGAAACAGAGGCGTGAAGGCTATCTCCATCGGCAATCATTTGAAGCGAATTGGATTGCCAGCTCGTAAAGCTTCCCATTAAGCGGGATTCCTTTATCTCTTCAGTGATGGCCAGACTCACCCGAATGTTTCGCTTCGATGTTTTAATCACAGGGATATCTACTGATTTTCCTTGTGAATAAAGCTTGATATGCCCAAGAGCATAATGGGGCTGTTGTTCGATAAGAATGGCAGGCGATCCTGTTACCGGATGATCAATTGGTTCAATGAATGATCCATCTTCCCAGTGAATTGAGTCAACAATCTCTACCCAAGAAGCATAGTCATTTAATAGGATCCAAGTGCTGTCCAATTCAAGCTGAACAGGCATGATGAGTGCTTCGCGAGGAGATTCATCTGAATCAACGTTGAAATTGCATGCACCGATGATAAGAAAAAACAACCAAGAAAAAAGCCAAGCGAAAGAACGGCCTTTGGAATGAGAAGCGACCGTCATGATGTTGAATTCATTTCGGATGAATCATTCACAATCCAAAAGGGAAATGATCTCAAAAGGCGGCGGACCTGGAGGGTAGCTGAATCCATCGCGGACAATGTAAAACCAGATTTCACTCAGCGACTCGCCTTCACCAAGCATGGGGGCAAAAATATCCTCAGGAATGAGGGTGGTTTGAAATTTACCATCTCCCATCGAAGTGAGTTTTAATTCTGGATATGAGAAAACATCATCCTCTGAGGCCAACTCGTAACTGGTAAATGCGTCAACTTTGCCGAGCACGTAGATGTAACATTCATCTTCCCCTATGCCTTGCAAGCCTTCGTAAAGTGTTTCCTTGTTGTTGTCGTACGTTATGGTAATGTAATCATCAGGCTCTCTCAGCTCTGGAAAAATACAGAGCCGTGCATCGCATAGTTTTGGAATGATATCCACATGCAAATCCTCTGATTTTGCTTCAAATGGGAATCCTTCAGCCTCCCCGCCATTTTTCAATTTTGCGAGGCAAGAGATACCTCGGGCGAAGAGTTGCGGACCATCAACGCCATAATACTCTGTGGGTATGAAGGTCATGGAATACAATTTGGGCCCGACTTTGGTCAGTTGCTGATGATCTGCGGAGTTGTCCCAATCACCGTTTCCAGCAGATGGATTAGCCGGATCCCAAGTCCATAAATAGAGCGTGGTATCGGGATACGAATCAAGGATACCGGACAGCCCATTGTTTTGAATGCCATCTTCGCTTTGATTCATATCAATGAACAACGTCATTTCAGAATTGGCATCTGTGGGGGATGGCAATACATATACTTTTTGCGCAGATGCAAACTGGGTGCAGCTTGCGGCTGCCATGAGGGCGCAGAGTGCTCTTTTTTTGATCTGGTTCATCCGTTGATTCGATTGAATTCAAAAGTGTAAATGTTGGTAGCCGAAGTTCCACATTCACGTCGGTATTCGATGCGCATGTCTTGATCAAATTCACGGACCATGCCACCTAGGTTATAGGAGAGTGTATCTGTGGGTGTGTACAATTCGAGAAATGTGGGGTATAGATCGTCATCAAACCCCCACGTGCCGCCTTCCCCAAAGTAATTCTTACCCATTTCGATAGCGACAGCGTATGATCGATCTTCGTTGAAAGTCAGTTGAATTGGAGTGGTTATCCCGTCAATAAAGAAGGAACTTAGGTTGCGTACTTCTTTGACGGGACTGTTTAGGTCTTGCTGAGTGAAGGCACTCAGTTCCCAAGTGCCGATCATTCCCTGGACTTTGTCGAATGGATCACCAACACTTCCTTCGGTTTCAGGTTTGCAACTGTTCAGGAGTGAAAAACACATTCCAATTAGGAATAAGCAGATTAAATTTCGCAGCGGATTCATTGTTTTCATTTCGCTAATTTTATAAGCAACCGCCTTCTTCATTCAGTTCAAAACCTTGCACGGTTGTTTCGCTGTTCGAGAACTGCAAGAACATTCCAGGACAGTCCCATGGTGCACCTCGAATGGTAATGGCTTCTCCTGAGGCCCCTCGTCTCAGCAGTTGGTCAACCCAGAAACCTTCGCATGCCGTCTCTTTGCGGAATTCATCTCGCGCGGCTTCTATAATCTCATCATTGGTTGCACCTTCGGGTAGTTCGTTGTTTCCTGCACCATATGCTCGTGCTCGGATGGCGTTGATATCTTGGATGGCTACGTTCAAGTTTTGGTTCAATTCCCCAAGGCTCTCGGCACGAATCAGATGCATCAAGGTTAAATGCGCCAGCGGAATATTGAAGTATTCTTTTTCATTGAAACGATTGATCAAGGCACGAGAACCGGACGTATACCATACAGATCGCCCATCAGCTGCGCCTGATAAGCTCATGAAAAAAGCAAAGTCTTCACTGAAAGCCAATTGCGGATTGGACGTATTGTCAGAACGCAAATTATCCCTGAACCATGAACTGCGAAAATCATTGGGCTGGCTCACGATGCCAAAAATGGTCTCTGGATTGATGATATCTGTCTCAAAACGGTCTAAATCATCGTCCAGAACATAAAAACCAGAATTGATGACTGATGCCGAATAATCCGCAGCCTCTTGAAAATCCTCCATGAGGAAATGAATTTGAGCCAAATAGGCCTGTGCAGCGCTTTTTGTGGCGTAAGGGCCATTTGTTTCAGGAAGGTTATTTGCTGCGTATTCCAGGTCGAGAAGGACTTGGGTGTAAACCTCTCCAACGCTTGCACGAGGCAGAGGATCTTGGCTTGGAGCAGTCCTCAATGGAACACCCGGATGGTCATTTGCGGCTGTATATCCGTAAGGTTTTGCATACATTTTCACCGCGCCCCAGTGGCATAGTGCTCGAATGAACCGTGCTTCGGCCTCGAGTCGCGTACGATCATTTTCAGTCAATTCTGTGACAAGCTCAAAATTATCGATTACCACATTGGATCGGTAAATGGCGTAGTAAAAATCTGTGTAGATCCCACCGTTGATACCGGTAAAAAAGGTGGTTTCTCGATTGTAGACTGCTGTAAAATCCAGGCTGTTATCTGGAATGCCGAAATTTGGACCTCGCAATTCGTTTACAATTTGAACGCGCCCTCCATACAGATTGGCCAAGATGTCATAATTGCTCACAAGAAGCCGTTGCAGATCTTCTGGGCTTTGGATGGCGTCTTCAGCCAAGATTACATCACCGGGTTCAAATTCGAGCAAGCGATCACACGATGCCAACCCAAGTGCGAATCCTGCAGCAATGAAAATGGTTTTGATGTTCATGGTTGCAAATTAAAAGTTGGTGGAAACCGATAGAGTGAACGCCCGTTCCTGCGGTGGTGTGAGGTAGGTCACGTTTGGACTCATATTGCGGTCTTGGGCATTTTCAAAATCGCGCACCACTTCCGGATCAAGCCCGGGGAAATTTGTCACAGTGAAGAGATTCGTTGCATTGATCGATACGCGGCAATTTTGAAGGGTGCTTCCGGGATCGAGCGGAATGTTATAGCCGATGGTGAGATTTCTCAAGCGTAAGTACGAGGCATCATAGATGAACAAACTGGTGTTCCACCATGGGAATCCGGAGGGCAGGCTGTAAGTTGTCTCATCCAGGGTTAATCTTGGATAGGTGGCCTCATCACCGGGCTGGCGCCATCGATCAAGCTTTTCAGTACGCATATTCCAGCCAGACACTACACCGAGTTGACGCTTCGCGGAAGAGTCAAAAATTTTGGCGCCTACGCTGAAGGTCGCCAATGCGCTGAGGTCCCAATTTTTGTATTTTACGGTATTGTTTAAGCCCCCAATGAATTCGGGCAAACCATCTCCAACGTATTTTCGAATGTCGTTGTTGTAATCGTATGTCTCGTTTCCATCTAAATCGATGTAGACGGGCAGACCACTTTCGGAATCAACGTGACTGTGTTCGACGAGGTAGAAAGAACCCACAGGACGACCAACAATCACACGTGAATCGTTGGTGCCACCACTGACGGCATCTGGCGTGTAATCTCCAATGTTCACTAGTTCGTTGTAATTGCGTGCCACGTTAAAATCAGTTGTCCACTGAACGGCGCCAACCGTGTTGCGTGACTTAATGGACAGTTCAACACCTCGGTTGAGGATGGTGCCGACATTGTCCCAAAAGTTTGTGAATCCTGTGCTCGCAGGTGTGCTCACATTCATAAGTACATCGGTTGAGTATTTGTGGTAACCAGCCAACTCAAATGTGAGTCGATCAGACCACAATCCCATTTCGATGCTTGCGTCAACGGTACGGGATGTTTCCCACCGAAGTGTGGGGTTTTCTGGTTGCAACGGATAAAGAATGGAATCACCGGCATATGTAGTGCCGTTGTCTGCAGCTGAATAAGTGCCAAATCGGGCATAATCGGGTAGTGCTGCATTTCCTGTCAATCCCATGCTGGAACGTACCTTCAGGAAACTAATCGACGGGCTCTGAAACCAATCTTCATCGGATACCACCCAGCCTGCAGAAATGGAAGGAAAGAACCCGTAGCGGTTGTCTCGGCCGAAACGCGAACTGCCATCCACCCGCGCAGTAACTTGGAAAAAATAGCGGTCCTTGAGGCTATAATTGATGCGGCCGAAATAGGAGAGGAAGCTGTGCTGGGAAGGAGTATTTCGTCTCGTATTCACGCTATCCGCGTCTTGGGCAAGCGAATCGCTTTCAAAAATAGGTCCATCTACTTGGCCATAAAACAAGCCATATCCGT
>DCPZ01000021.1:50814-53827 GCA_002323795.1 Flavobacteriales bacterium UBA1531
CATAAAACAAGCCATATCCGTAGTTGTCAGTTCGCTGAAATTCACTGCCGACAAGGAAGTTTATGGTTTGCTTGTCGTCCAGTTCCAAACGATAGTCAGCGGTGGCACTGTAGTTCCAGTTTAAGACAAAGTTGGCGTAGCGGCTTGCGCTTCCAAGGTCGGTGTTGATTGACAGTGCTCCCGGGTTAAAGATGTCTTCTTTCAAGTGCAGGTAATCAAATCCACCGCTTGCTTTTAGGCTCAAGTTTTTCAGAGGCGAATAAATCAGTTGTGCATTGCTGATGGATCGGTCTTCTGTTGTTTTCCACTTTTTCAATTCTCGAACGGCTACTGGGTTCTTTGTGCCTCCCCATTCATCAAACCAAAGAAAGTATTCTCCTGCTTCATGAATAATGTTGCCGTTGGCATCCTGCTCATCTGCGGCATACTGCACAGGATAATAGGGAAGAGCATTGGCCATTGCGTCGCCTAATCCTCCTGACCAAGCTGCATCGATTCGGTTGTTTTCACCGCGGCTAAAAGAAGAACTAAGAATGACTTTTGTTTTTGGAGTCGGAGTCCAATCAAAATTGACGCGTGCGCTTGCACGGTCGTATGAGTTTCCCAGGAGGTAGCTCTCATTATTGTCTTTGGACACCCCGGCGTAAACGTTGTATCGTTCGGCTCCATGTCTCACGCCGAAGTTCACATTGTTTTTGATACCGACACCAATCGTTTCGTTGACCCAATCAGTATTGGTCAGGAGGGCGCGTTGGTAAGCCTCGCGCCTGGTATCCGCATCATCGGCTACGGAAGTCATGTTGGGAAGCCAAACGTATCCTGTTCCGCCGTCGTTTTCCCAAGCCTCTTGTCGCAAAGCAAGGTAGGTTTCAGTGTCCATCATGTTTGGCCTAGTGGCAGGTGTGCCAACGCCTGTGCGCGTGCTGAATTCAAATGAAGTGCCTTTCTGTCCTCGCTTGGTGGTGATTAAAATGACACCATTGGCTCCTCTTGAGCCATATATACCTGTGGCTGCAGCATCCTTTAAAATTTCCACCGACTCGATGTCATTGGGATTGATGGCAGCAAGTGGATTGTTGTTCAGTGCTCCTGAGTTGCCGCGGAGAAAATACTCTTGGGTTATGGGGATTCCATCGATCACGTATAGCGGATCACCTGCAGCAGATACCGATGCGACACCACGCACACGAATCAGCGATGGAGCACCGGCAACTCCGGATGATTGACTTACCTGAACACCAGCAGCCTGACCCTGGAGTGCAGCTTCAAATGAAGGAGTTTGTATGCCTGTGATTTGCTTGGCATCGACCTGTACAATGCTTCCAGTAACCTCTTTTTTACGCTGAACTCCATACCCGACAACTACCACATCCTCAATTAGAACAGCGTCATCGGCAAGGATAAAGTTCAACTCAACATCCTGGCTCGTCACGCTGATGGATTTCGTCTGAGCGATGTAGCCGATGTATGAACAAACGATTTGATGGGACCCTGGCGTGAGCATAAGACTGTATTTGCCCTCTCCATCTGCGAATTCACCGTTGATGCCATCCGCAACAATTGATGCGCCAGGAAGAGGAGCGCCATTTGAGTCAAGAACGGTTCCTGCAAGTTTTTGAGCGTCAAGCCCATTCGAGAGGAAGGCTATCAGGCACAAGGCGAGGCTAAGTCTGAGCATGGCATAAAATTGATACAAGGTGAGCTGCGCGATAATGGGCTTTCAGGGCGTCATGCAATGTAAAAAAACAAAAGGTGTAAAAACAACACGAAGTAGGTTGATTTTATCAACGGTCGCGCTGAAGTACCAATTGATCCGTGAATCGCACATTCCCTTGCGTAACCTCGAGATGATAGATGCCATCAGATAGATTTTCACATTCGACTTCAATCGACTGGCCATCAGTGAATATGTGTTGCCTGGTCTTATGGCTTACGCTTTGTCCGAGGTGATTTGACATCCTAAATTCATAAGCTACGTGCGGGTCGAGAGGAACATTCCAGGTCGTTCTTTCAGTTGCAGGATTGGGATAAAGGGAAGTGCCCGGCCTCGCTGTGTGTGGTGTTAATGCCGGAGAACTTGACGGGAAGTCCAGTGCCATGTCCACAAAGACGTGATATTCACCAGGGGCAAAAGACATAAATGCATTTACATCCGAGACGGTAAAGGATTCTCCTGTGAAATAGTCCCACCATTGGCCGGTGTGTTGAAAGCCTGGAATCATTTCAATGCCATCAACCTTAAAATTCGCGACCACTGTGGCATTCATGCTGCTATTTAGATGGAGCCGCTTTCCATAACCTCCGACGTCCCAATTGTAATTGTTCGTGTTAAAGGTGCTTGGATGTTCGTGCTTTAGTTTGCACAATCCAGAGATCACTTCATGGATGCGATAACGATTGGGATTGTCCCGATAATCCCAACGGACAGGCTTCGCTTCTGTGCGGCAGTTTTCACTAATCGTCACGCCGTCGCTGCATGTGTTGATGGAATAATCGTATCCCAACTCTTCGAATTGCCAGATCAATTTCGGGCCAGGAAGCAGGATGTTAAAGCATTGAATGGCCTCCATGCGTTTCAATGCGGTGTTCAATTCGTTTGCCTGGTATGATCCTGATTCATTGCCAAATTCGAGGCATTTGTAGATTATTCGTTCTTCATCGTGACTCTCAGGGTAGGAGATAACTCCCGGCTGATTCATGCCTTGATTTTGATAGCTTGCCCAACTCAGATTGGAGGGATATCCCATCGCAGCTTCACTGTAATCGTAAGTCGCATTGGCCCATATCATGAAGCCGTCTTCCACCAGTGCTTGTTGCTCTGACAATTCGGTCCAATGTTCGAGAATCATGTACAAATCTGGATTTTCCTGCCAGACGTGATTGGCATACTCATTGAGCAAGTCAATGCGATTTTGATCGTAGCCATTGCCATCTCCAGGAGTTTGCGTCATGCCCTTTGAAAAGTCTAGTCTGTAGCCATCTACATGGTATTCGTTCACCCAGTATTGGAGGA
>DCPZ01000062.1 GCA_002323795.1 Flavobacteriales bacterium UBA1531
TTGTAATATTGCGTGATTCATGGTCTAATTGTAATTTGTGATTCAGTCAGGTTTAGCGATTGGGTCCAATTACGTCCGCAGTGAGGACGAGAGTTACAGTAGAAAGCGCAGCGTTGGAGACTACAAAAATTTCCTTTCGGTTTTCGCCTGTTCGGCCTTGGCTGTTAAATCGAACTGAGATTTCGGAACCTTTCCCTGGGGCGATGGCCTTCTTTGGCCAGTCATTTGCAATGGTGCAGCCACAAGAGGTGCTGACATCGGCTAAAACGAGCGGAGCTTTCCCGGTATTCAAGAACGGGAATGTGACTTCTTTGACATTGCCCTCTGCCATGATTCCAAGATTTATCAATGTGTCTTGAAAGGTGATTGCGGGCATCGGTCGATTTTTCTGTAAATCTTGATTTTGAGCTGTTGCATTGATATGAACCACGCTCGTAGTCACGGCTTTGTCGCGTTCCAGTTGACAGGAGTTCATGGATGACACGGTCATTAGTCCTAGTATCAAACCAGTCGCGATGGCAAAAATATTCGAGGCCTCAAGACCTGTGACTTTTTTCGGCATCATTCGATTAGACCTCTGCCTGTTTTTTTGATGCTGCCTGTTTTTTTGAGTTTGGTAAACAATTCATCCAATATTCCATTGATGAAACCATTGCTCTTTGGTGTGCTGTAATACTTCGAGAGTTCGATGTATTCATTGAGCGTCACCTTCAATGGAATGGAAGGGAAGTTCCTCGCCTCTGCGATGGCCATTTTCATTAGAATGCGATCCATGAGCGCAATCCGTTCCAATTCCCAGTTTGCAGCAGCTTTTGTGACCATTGCCTCATTTTCCTCAGCTTGTGAAAGGGATTTGGTGAAGAGTACCTCTAGAAATTGTTTGTCGTCTTCATCCTCTCTCCAGAGCGGTAAAAGCTCAAAATCGTCATCATCTTCTTTGATGGTCTTGATGGTTTTAATGACCATCGATGCTGCTAAATCCAAGTCATCATTCCAGAAGATGCTCAACTCTTCTAGACTGTCTTGGAACAGTTCAGAGTTGATCATGTGCTTTCGAAACATCCGAATCAAGGATTCTCGGTCGTGTCGAAAACTTCGTTCGTCAGACTTCATGTATTCGAGATACTCCTCATTCTCAACGAGGCTTCGGAAAATCTTTCGAAGCATTTCTTGATGATCTCCCCAGCCAACCCCAGCTTCCTTCGCAACACGTTCGAGCATTTTGCTGTTGGTAATGGTGCGCAGCGGGCTGTTTGTCACGAATCTTGTATTTGGATTCAAGTCCTCTGCAGAGGGCAGTTGCTTCTTGCGGCCGTTTTCAATTCGCTCAATGGCAAAGCTCTGCATACTACCGATCATCAAGAGCAACAGCAAATAGAGCTCCTGCATCTTTTTGATGGAATGGTCCAAGGCCTTCTTCGTCTTGGTTGCATCTTGTTCATCGTCCTGGTAAAAAGCGTACAGAACGTGTAAGATCTTGATGCGGAGGTGGCGTCTATTGAGCATGCGAAATCGTCTCCTACAAAACTAAACATGCATTGCCTTTGAAATGACAAAGGACTTCAAATGATTTGGCAATTTATCTGCTGTTTTTCAAACACTGTGGAGCAATCTTTGTTAGTTCAGAGTAATCAACTTAATATTCGCAAATGCTCCTGTTGCACCCAGTCGGCCAATTTCGTTTCGCAATCCTTGGGTTCTGTGGTTTTTTGTTGGCGACGTCATGCCAACAGACCGTTGAGGTTGAATTGCCTGAAGTTGATGATTTATACGTGATTGAGGGAACCATTTTTGAGAATGAGCCACCTTTGGTGTTTGTGGGGAAAGCGCAGGGTTATTTTGACGCGGTCAACGCCTCTTCCATTGCGGACTCTTTCTTGCCGGGTGCAGAAGTTGTGCTTACGATTGAAGAGCAGGTTTATCCATTGACAGCGCTTTGCACTGGAGAACTGCCAGAGGAGTTGCTCGAGGAGGCAGCAAGTTTGTTGGGATTTTCGGTTGAATTGTTGTCAATGCTGGATCTCTGCATATACACAAGCTTAGATCCAAATGCCATCGGACAAGTCGGTAAGTCACATTATTTGGACGTTACTGTGAATGAACAAACCATGACAGCAGTAACGATGATTCCCCAACCTGTCCCACTGGATTCGGTCTGGTGGCAAACTCCGGGGACGCAGGATTCGTTGGGTGTGATTTATGGTGCGATCAATGATCCGCCTGATCTGGGAGATTCGTACCGTTGGTTCGCGCAACGCACGAATGTGCGTCCTTCTTGGGATCCACTCTCAGGTCAGGTCAAAGATGCGAATTATGTTGCGCCCTTGGGGAGCGCTTTTGACGATGCGTTTTTCAATGGACTCGCTTTTGAATTTTCCGTTTTTCGTGGAGTGGCAGCAGGAAGCACCGCTTGGGATGATGATTTTTCCGAAAGTCCTGAAGCCGGATACTTCAAGCTTGGAGATACGGTTGCTGTTCGTTTATGCAGCATCGATCGCGCGGTTTTCCAAGGAATTCGTAGTTATGAAAATCTCATTTTGAGCCAGGGAAGCCCATTCGCATTGCCTGCAAACATGACCAGCAATGTCGTCGGAGGAATTGGCCTTTGGGCGGGATATGGGATTGCGCAAGACACCGTAATTTGCACGGAATAGAAATTAGAGCAAATGAGATATGAATGTTGCTTTTTGCTGTGCTTGGCGTCTTTGGGGTTGAAACCCGAAGGAACGATGGCCCAGGAGAGCTATGTGAACTGGCCTATCGAAGAAGTCATCGTTTATGAGTCAGGTGCACGCATCACCCGAACGGGTCTTGTGCAATTGAGTGACGCAGGGCGTGCCAATTATGTGGTTGGCGATCTGACCAAAATGATTGTCGAAGGCCTTGTCCAAGTTAAGCTCGATGAGGGATGGTCTTTGGTCAGTAGCAAGCATCGAAAAGCGATGAAACAAGGGCTGCATAGCGAGATTGAACAAGGGCTCGAGGAACTTGATTCAGAATTGAAGTCCAATCGTCAAACTTTTGCAATGCGGAATGCTTTGCTGGAAGTTTACAGCGAGGAGCTACTTATGATTCAGGCCAATCGCAAAGTTTCTGGTAACGAGTTGCTTTTGGTGGAGGATTTGCAAGAACACGCTGATTTTTGGAGAAAGCGAGTCAAGGAATTGAAATACCTCATGTTGGAATTGAAACTTGAGATAGAGGTTCTGCAGCAGGATCGTGATCAGATCAATGAAAGCAAAGAGCGGTGGAAGGAGAAGCAACAGCAACATGAGGGGCAGTTTGTTCTGCAACTTTCAGGACCACCAAATGCGTCTGCTGAAGTAACGCTCATTTACATTGCTAGTGATGCCACATGGAGCCCAGTGTATGACGCAAATGTGAAACCTGATGGCAGCATTGAGATGAAGCGATTCGCTAAAGTGAACCAATCGACACAAAGGGATTGGTACCAAGTGCCTTTGACATTTACTGTTGGTCGCCCCAGTCAAGTTCTGTCTCCGCCTGCCATATTTCCGCAGAACATAAGCACCGTAAAAAATCAATCTGCAGAGGCCTATGAATGGTTGTCTGAATTGGATGTAGGTGCGGATGAACCGGGACAAGAGGGGATGGCGCAAAAGTTAGCTCCTGCTATTTCAACCCACCAAACATCAGTATTGGATCGTTATGATTTTGTGCCTGAAAACGTGGCATTTGTTCACGGAACAGGGAAGCCCGAGCGAATTTACATCGATGAGTTCCAGTTGCTGGGAACGTTGAACTACCTTGCACTACCTGCAATGTCAGATGAAGCTTATCAAGTCGTTGTGACCGATGATTGGGCGCAACAAAGGTTGCTTCCAGGAGCAGTGAATATCCTAACAAACGGCAAGCACAGAGGAACATTTCAGATGGACTTACCTGCTCCCGGTGACACGTTGCGACTCCCACTGGGTGTGGATTCACGTGTGAGATGCTCCAGAAGGCGTTTGGTTGACCTTTGCTCGAGTAGCATTTTTGGGAGCTCAAAAAAAACGACACAATCGTTTGAGATCATTCTTGAAAATCAGCACAATCGATCAATTGAGGTCGTCGTCAAAGATCGCATTCCCGTCTCGAACAACAAAGACATCGAAGTGGAAGTGCTTCAGTTAAACGGTGGACAGTTGGATCCGGTTTCGGGAACTGTGACATGGAACCAAAGCCTCGGGCCGCTCGAAACGAGAGCAATGGTATTTACATACACCGTTGTATTCCCAAAGGGTCACGCATTACGAGGGCTCTGATTGAGGATGGCTTGAGCGACCAGTTTTGATGGCTTATCGGGGCCTTGCAATTGATACCTCAGGTTCTCAACTTCCTTGATCTGTTCAATTCCAACGGATGACAAATTGCATCCATCATGCATCTGTTGAATGTCCGAAATGAGTTGTTCTTGAGTGCAGTTTTGTTGGATGCGTTCTGGCACGATGCTTTTTTGCAGAAGAATATTGGGTAGTCCAATCCAAGAAGTCTGTGCAACAGCCCTTGCGATATGGTAGGTCAATCCACTTGTCTTGTAGCAAATGATTTGAGGGAGATTGAGCAACGCTGCTTCAAGTGTTGCTGTGCCTGACGTGATGAGACCAATGTCTGCAGACTTCATCAAATCTCGAGTAGCTCCAAAGCGGATTTCCACACCTTGGTCAATCGCCATTTGATAATGTTCCGGATCTAGCCCGGGTGCACCAGCTATGACGGCACGAAACATGGGCAAGCGCTCAGCAACAGCTAAATACAGGGGCAACATGCGTTGAATCTCTTGTTTTCTTGATCCTGGAATGAGTGCCAGCACTGCTTTGTCTTGTTCCAACTTTTGATCCGTGGGTATTTCTCCATTTTGCAGCTCGAGAAGGGGATGGCCCACCCAATTGACCTTGAGATTGTTTTCAGCGAACCACTTCTCTTCAAAAGGCAAAATCACGTGAAGTTGGTCAATGTATTTCCGGATGATGTGCACACGCTTTTTGTTCCAAGCCCATAGGGAAGGGGAGATGTAGTGATGTGTTGCAATGCCCTTTGCTGTGGCTTTTTTTGCCATCTTTAGGTTGAAGCCAGGGTAGTCAATGCCCACAAACACCGCGGGTTTGTATTGAACCATTGCCCGCTCGCACTCCTTGAACAAGGCTCGGATGGTACCCGCATTTTTGATTACTTCTAAAAATCCCATGAAAGCCATCGTCTTGTAATGCCTCAAAACTTGAGCACCGGCACGTTCCATGTGATCTCCTCCCCAAGCCATGATTTGAAGGGTTGGGTCTTTTTCCAGTAAAGCTTCTACCAGCATTCCACCATACAGGTCACCTGAGGCCTCGCCCGCTATTAAGAAAATGCAGCGTGCTGTTTTTGAATCTGAATCGGTCGTTGACATGGCTTGCTGAACGTCGAACTGCTTAAAGAGCTGTTGCTTGGTAGTAGATGATTAGAGGCACCGAGATGAAAATGACGGCCAAGATGCCTTTGGCTAGCTGTTCGAAATTGGAGCGCAGGCACAACCAGAACAAACCGACATTGAACAAAACGCTTATCGTCAGGATACTGTCTTTGTAGAGGCTACTCTCCCAAAATACATCTTGGATGAAGTAGTCCATGCTTGTTCCGTTTGCCCAACTCCACCAAATTGTCATGGTACCGAAGCCCATCAATGTTCCGAGCAAGCCAGCAAAAATCCCGATGACTGGGTGGTCGATTTTATTCATTTCAAATCCCATTGATTCAAAGTAG
This sequence comes from Flavobacteriales bacterium UBA1531, assembly GCA_002323795.1. Classification (GTDB taxonomy): domain Bacteria; phylum Bacteroidota; class Bacteroidia; order Flavobacteriales_D; family Sanyastnellaceae; genus UA16. The sequence goes on from DCPZ01000062.1 coordinate 5,746, forward strand.
AAATTGCGTGATGTGCGGTAAGGTCAAATTGCGTGGGCACAATGCTTACAAACCCATTGCGCAGTGCCCATTCGTCGGTATCTTCACCTTGATCCGGATTCTTGAAATTCCCGGTCATCCAGTAATAAGTTGACCCTCCCGGACTCGTTCGCTTGTCAAATGCGTCGTCCCAGTGGCCTGCACTTTGTCTGCAAACTTTCATCCCTTTGATTTTGTCGCCGAGCAACTTGGGGAAGTTGACGTTGAGGCAAGTGCCGTCTGGCAAGCCCCTATCAAGTACCTGGGCAGCGATGCGTTGGATGAAGGACGATGTGCCGGAGAAGTCGGCTTGTGCGCTATGGTCCAATAGGCTAAATCCGATGGAAGGAATGCCTTCAACGGCACCTTCGACTGCTGCGGACATTGTGCCGCTGTATATGACATTGATTGAAGCGTTGCTGCCATGATTGACTCCGCTGACGAGGAGATCTGGTTTTTGTCCGAGAATTTCATAAATCGCCAATTTAACGCAGTCTACGGGCGTTCCAGTTGTCTGCCAGGCTTGTTCAATCCCGGCCAATGGAAAAGACCGCTCTTCCATTTTTAGCACGTCATTGATGGTAACGGCGTGACCCATTCCACTTTGACCGCGGTCTGGGGCCACAATTATAACTCTTCCAAGCGGCAGCATGCAATTGGCAAGGTGTCTGATGCCCTTGGCTTCTATGCCATCATCATTGGTCACCAAAATGAGCGGTTGTTTGGGTTGTTCGCTCATTGTTTTACGGGAATGCGCTGGAGTGCGTCCAGGAGGTAGTCCCAGAATTTCTGAACGGAACTGATTTGAACACACTCATCCGGACTGTGGGCGCTACGAATATTGGGGCCAAAGCTTACCATGTCCATTTCTGGATAGTTGGTGCCAAGGATACCACATTCCAGTCCAGCATGACAGGCCAAAACTTTTGGTTCTTCACCATACTTTTCTTCGTAAAGCGCTTTCATTGTTGCAACAATTTCACTGCTTGGGTTTGGCGTCCAACCTGGGTACTGACCACTGTAATCGGTTTCCAACCCTGCTAAGGCAAAGGCAGATGAAATGCTGCGAGCGTGATCGTCTTTTTCGGAATCAACCGAACTTCTGCACAAACACTGCAAGGAGATGGTGCCATTTTTGACTTCAACGCGAGCCAAGTTGTTGGAGGTTTGCACCAAATTCGGAATGTCAGGACTCATGCGATGGATGCCTACTGGACAGGCCTGAATGGCCATAAGTAGAGATTCTTGCACCTCTTCAGGCAATACGTCCGAGTGCGTTTTATCGGATGCAATGCATGACCAGCTGAGGCTTGGATCTGTGGTTCGATATTCCATAGATATTTTCTCAAATTCATCCGTGCAGAGCGCTGCAAAGGCTTCGCAATCGTCTGCAGCCATGATCACGCTGCAATGTGATTCACGGGGAATTGCATTTCTAAGACCACCGCCCTCGAGGGTTTCGATGCGATAATCCACTGCGTCATACGCCACCAGAAGAATTCGATTCATGAGCTTGTTGGCATTGGCAATTCCCTTGTGAATGTCCATCCCAGAGTGTCCTCCTGAACCGCCGGTTAATGCAAGTTGCATTGTTTTTAGACCTTCAATAGCTTCTTCACTTTCATAGGTTGCCTTGGAGGTCACATCAACGCCACCGGCGCAACCGATGGAAATTTCATCGTCATCTTCTGTGTCAAGATTCAGTAGGATTTGTCCGTCGAGAAATCCGCCCTTTAAACCCAATGCGCCAGTCATACCTGTTTCTTCATCGATTGTGAAAAGGGCATCGATTGCAGGGTGTGGAATATCGGAAGAATCCAGAACGGCCAATATGGTTGCTACACCAATGCCGTTGTCAGCGCCCAAAGTGGTACCATCAGCTCGCACCCAATCACCGTCAATGATCATGCGAATGCCATCTTCATCAAAATTGAAGTCTGTATCAGCGTTTTTTTGACAGACCATATCCAAATGGCTCTGCATCACAATTGGCGTGCGATTTTCCATTCCCGGTGTGGCTGGTTTTTGGATGAGTACGTTTCCTACTTCATCCATTTGGGTTTTGAATCCCCACTGTTTTCCGAGGTTGACTACCCATTCTTGTACGCGCTCTTCTTTTTTAGATGGACGTGGTATGGCATTGAGACGATCAAAAAAGGTCCAAAGGCCGCGTGGTTCGAGTTGAGACAATGTCATCGTTTTTTTCTTTCGGTAAGATTGCAAAGCTAGGAATTAAAGTAGCGTAGAGCAGACATGGTTCTGCTCACGGGTCACTGCGGATCTGTCTGTCACTGTATGAATCAGTGGTAAACACTGTGTTTTGTGAATAAAACACGGTTTGAGTGCTGTGTTGGATTCGCCTGTAAACCCTAATTTTGCTGGTCATGGCGAATTCAGTACAGTCATCGTATACGGAGGACAATATCCGTTCACTCGATTGGAAAGAACACATCAGGATGCGTCCGGGGATGTACATCGGTAAATTGGGCGATGGACAAGCTGCGGATGACGGGATATACGTTCTTCTTAAAGAAATAATCGATAACTGCATCGATGAGCATGCCATGGGGTTTGGCAAATCGGTCAAGATCAACATCAAAGAAGGTGAGGTCAAAATTCGAGATTACGGACGAGGCATTCCGCTCGGGAAAGTGGTGGATGTGGTCTCCAAAATCAATACAGGAGGCAAATACGATTCGAGGGCCTTTAAGAAATCTGTTGGACTGAATGGGGTGGGTGCGAAAGCCGTGAATGCTCTATCCGCTGAATTCATTGTAGAGAGTTACCGGGAGGGAGAGGTCAAGCGAGCCGTTTTCCATCGCGGTGAACTTGTAGATGACCCTGATCGGAACAAATCTGAAGAACGAAATGGAACTTTGATTTCGTTTCGTCCCGACCCAGAAGTCTTTAAATCTTTCGGTTACCGCATGGAGCATGTGGAGCGCCTTCTGTGGAATTACGCGTACTTGAACACATCCTTGGCATTGTACCTCAATGGTGATAAATTCAAAAGTGATTTTGGCCTCAAGGATTTGTTGGAGAATGACCTTGACAATTCACCTCGCTATCCAATCATCCACCTGGTTGGAGAAGACATTGAGGTAGCGGTTGCCCACACAGATGCCTATGGCGAAGACTACCAAAGCTTTGTCAATGGCCAATTCACGCCACAAGGTGGTACGCACCAATCTGCATTTCGCGAAGCTTTTGTTCGAGTGGTTCGAGATTTTTTCGGCAAGGATTATGATGCGTCAGATATTCGAGGCGGAATTTTGGCGGCTTTTGCAGTTAAAGTGGAGGAACCCGTTTTTGAAAGTCAAACGAAAACAAAATTGGGCTCCGCTGAAATGGGGCCAGGGCAGCCAACGCTGAAAAGCTTCGTTTATGATTTTCTGAAGCGTGAGCTCGATAATTACCTTCATCGCAATCCGGAATCGGCGCAGATGTTGCAAGCACGTATTCTGCAGAGTGAACGTGAGCGAAAAGATCTCGCTGGAATTAAGAAGCTGGCTCGTGAGCGTGCCAAAAAGTCAAGCGTGCACAACAAGAAGTTACGTGATTGTCGTTTGCATTTTGGGGATAAGAAGCAACGCAATGTTGAGTCAACGCTCTTTATCACTGAGGGTGATTCTGCCTCGGGATCGATCACTAAAGCGCGCGATGTTCAGACCCAGGCTGTTTTTAGCTTGAAGGGAAAGCCTCTCAATTGTTACGGGTTAACGAAAAAGGTTGTTTACGAAAACGAGGAGTTCAATTTGTTGCAAGCTGCGCTCAACATAGAAGATGGACTGGATAACTTGCGTTACAACAATGTTGTCATCGCAACAGATGCCGATGTTGATGGCATGCACATTCGGTTGCTGCTCATTACTTTCTTTCTTCAGTTCTTTCCAGATTTGGTGAAACGCGGTCATTTGTATGTGTTGCAGACACCGCTTTTTCGCGTTCGCAACAAGAAGGAAACGAAATACTGCTACAGTGAAACGGAGAAGCAGACCGCACTCAGTTCGCTGGGAGCAAAATCAGAAATTACGCGATTTAAGGGGTTGGGTGAGATCAGTCCGGATGAATTCCGATTTTTCATTGGAGATGACATCCGACTTGATCCTGTCGTGATTGGAAAGGAGAGCCGAATCAAAGAAATGATGACGTTTTTCATGGGGAAGAATACCCCTGACCGCCAAAATTTCATCATCGAAAATCTGAGGGTTGAAAAAGACCTGGTTGACCAATGAGCGAGGAAGAGAAAGATACAAATGAAGAGCTGAACCCCGAGCCTCAAGGTAATGGGACATCACCTGACCCTACGGCAGTTGAAACATCGAATTTGGGCGATTCAACCAACGATGGAATGGAGCGCGTGATTCAGGTGTCGGGCATGTACAATAACTATTTTCTGGACTATGCCTCTTATGTGATTCTTGAGCGCGCCGTTCCGCACCAAAATGATGGCTTAAAGCCCGTTCAGCGTCGTATTTTACACAGCTTGAATGAGCTAGATGATGGGCGTTTTCACAAGGTGGCCAACGTCATTGGAAACACCATGAAATATCACCCGCATGGTGATGCTTCCATTGGAGACGCCATGGTTCAATTGGGACAAAAAGATTTACTCCTCGATTGTCAGGGCAATTGGGGCAATATTCTAACCGGTGATCGCGCTGCTGCGCCGCGATACATTGAGGTCCGACTTAGCAAATTGGGTAAGGAAATATCGTTCAATTCCAAAACTACGACCTGGCTTCAGAGTTATGATGGTCGGAACAAGGAACCCGATGTTCTCCCGGTCAAGTTTCCTTTGTTATTGGCATCAGGTGTCGAAGGAATTGCGGTGGGATTGGCGTGCAAGACTTTGCCTCACAACTTTGTTGAACTCATCGATGCGAGCATTTGCGCCCTTCAGGGAAAGGGATTCAAACTTTATCCTGATTTTCCAACGGGCGGTACGGCAGATGTTGAAGCTTACAACAATGGATTGCGGGGAGGGAAGGTCCGTGTTCGAGGCCGCATCGAAAAGGCCGACAACAAAACGTTGGTGATTCGAGAGCTTCCATTCGGAGTGACTACTAGTTCTCTGATTGACAGTATTTTAAAAGCGAACGATAAGGGTAAAATCAAGGTTAAAAAGGTTGAGGATAACACAGCGAGCGAGGTTGAAATTGTGGTGCATCTGGCCAATAATGTGAGTCCAGACAAGATGATTGGTGCCTTGTTTGCTTTCACAGACTGCGAAGTGACGATTTCACCGAATTCAACGGTCATATTGAATGATAGGCCGCAATTCTTGGGGGTGACAGACCTGCTCAAATTATCTGCAGAAAGAACCAAATCACTCCTCAAGCTTGAACTCGAAATAGAACTCGGAGAATTACAGGAAAAATGGCATTTCTCTTCCCTCGAAAAAATATTCATTGAAAATCGTGTTTACCGAGACATTGAAGAGTGTGAGACTTGGGATGAAATTCTGACCGCCATCCATGTTGGATTGAAGCCCCACACGCAGCATTTACTCCGCAGTGTGACGGATGAGGATGTTACACGGTTGACTGAAATCAGAATCAAGCGCATTTCGAAATACGATGGTTTCAAGGCGGATCAACTGATTGAGGGACTCGAGGCGGACATAGAGCAAGTGAAGTTTCACCTGGCGAATTTGACGGACTATGCGGTAGATTGGTTCAGGATGCTCAAAAAGAAGTACGGCAAAGGCCGAGAAAGGAAGACGGAATTGCGCTCCTTTGAATCGATTACTCGGGCCGATGTTGCGGTCGCAAATGTCAAGCTTTATGTCCAGATGCACGAGGGATTTGTAGGCACAGGAATGAAGCGAGGAGAGGGAGAATTTTTATGCGATTGCAGTGACATTGATGATATCATTGTGATTCGAAAGGACGGCATTATGCAGGTCAGTAAGGTCAGCCAGAAAGCATTTTTCGGAAAGGATTTACTGCACGTTGGCATCTGGAAACGAGGCGATGACCGTACGGTTTATAACTGCATCTACTTGGATGGAGCCTCAGGCAGGAGTTTGATCAAGCGCTTTAGTGTGCCGGCCATCACGCGTGATCGTGAATACAGTCTGACCAAAGGAACCCCCAATTCTCGGATTCTTTATCTTACCGCGAATCCAAATGGCGAGGCGGAATCCGTGAATATTACCCTGCGTGCAGCAGCTCGACTAAAGAAACTCAAGCTTACGGCATCATTTTCGGAGATTGCCATTCGCGGTCGAGGGGCGGGAGGAAATCTGCTGACCAAGAATGCCATTCGTAAAATCGAACTGGGAGAGGAAGGGGTTTCGACATTGGGCGCGATGCGCGTCTGGTATGATGAGACGGTGCGCACCTTGAACGCAGATGGTCGGGGTCGTTTGCTCGGTGAATTCAGAGCGAATGACCGCATCGTGGTCTTCTTATCTTCAGGTGAGTACGCACTAACAGGTTTTGACTTGAGTACACGTTTCGATGACAAGATGATTCAACTGGAAAAATGGCATCCCAAGCGACCGGTGACCGCTGTCTACTACGAAGGCGAAAAGGAGGATTGGTACGTCAAAAGATTCTTACCGGAGTTGACTCAAAAACCATTTTCTTTCATTGGCGATCATGAGCAATCAAGACTGGGTGTCGTTTCTACGGATCATCATCCAATGGTCCGCATTCGATTCAACCGGCGTTTTAAGGAAACACGAGATAGAGAAGATGAAATCATCGATGCTTGCGATTTCATCGCTGTGAAGGGCGGACGAGCATTGGGAAATAAACTCAGTGTTCTGCCAGTCACAGAGGTGCTTTTGGAAGAGAAAAATGTCGACCGTGAATCTGAAGCACAGAAGAAATGGTTGGAGTCCATCGGCGAATTGCCCTCAAAGCCGATAGCAGCTGAGGGTGAAGGCAAGAAGGAATCGGATGCAATGACAAAAGAGTCTACCGTGAGAGCAAAGGCTGAAACAGGACCTTTGCAGACAAAGAAGGCTGATGAAAAAGCCAATCAATCAGGAATTGATGATGAAGCCGCCCAGCCTACATTATTTTAAAAAATGAGAATCATAGCAGCATTTTTGCTAGTCGCGTGTATTTCATCATGCGGAGTTCCAGCGGCAAACCAGCCCACAGCAATTGCGAAGCAAGTTGGTGGAGGGAATTCGGAGGATCGGCTTGTTCATCCTGATTGGTCTAAGAACGCGACCATCTATGAATTAAATGTTCGGCAACATACAGCAGCTGGCACATTCAATGCGGCTCGAGCTGATCTGCCTCGAATCAAGGAGTTGGGAATCGATATCATCTGGCTTATGCCCATTCATCCCATTGGTGTTGTCAACCGCAAGGGTGGCGAGAATCAGAATAATTTTTTGGCGGAACCGGGATCCGGGAGTTTGGGAAGTCCATACAGTGCTCAAGATTATTACGAAATAAATCCTGATTTCGGTACGGAGGAAGACCTTCTGAGTTTTACGGAAACTGCACATGAGTTGGGAATGAAAGTCATTCTTGACTGGGTTGCGAATCACACGGCATTTGATAGCGACTGGACTAAAAATCACATCGAATATTTCCTGCTTGACGAGGCCGGCAACCTGCAGCCACCTTCAGGCACCGATTGGTGGGACGTTACGCAACTGGATTGGGACAATGGCGTTAATAAAGGTTTGTACGATGCGATGGCGGACGCACTGGAATTTTGGGTGCGCGACTTTGGAATCGACGGATATCGATGCGACGTGGCTGGCAAGGTCCCCACGAGCTTTTGGAATAAAGCACGACGGCAATTGGAAAGCGTAAATGCCGATGTGTTTATGCTTGCAGAAGCCGAGGTGTCTGATCACCACATTCGAGCGTTCGATATGTCCTACGCTTGGGAGATGCACCACATTATGAATGAAGTGGCTCAGGGCAACTGGTCAGTAGATTCAATTCGGCGCGCCGTGCCAGAGCAGTTGAATCGTTTCGGTGAAGATGCTTATCGGATGATGTTTGTAACCAATCATGATGAAAATTCCTGGAATGGCACCATCACAGAACGCATGGGACAAAATGGAGATCCGATGGCCATTTTGGCTGGAACTTTGATGGGCATGCCTCTCATTTATTCAGGCCAGGAATCAGGCTCGACCAAGCGGCTGCGATTTTTTGAAAAGGACACCGTGGAATGGGGCACGTATCACAAAACCGAGCTCTATCGAACCATCAACCGTTTGCACCACGAAGAAGAGGCACTGTGGAATGGCTCGTTCGGCGCTCAGCCCGTCTTCTTCAATCTAGATTCTGATCAAGCATTAGCATTTTCACGAAGCAAGGGAAAGAGTGAGGTGGTAGTCGCGGTCAATTTTGGAGATATGGATGCGGCGTTCTCAATGGATGTAGAATCGACATCGTTGGAAATGGACACACCCCCACAATGGAATACAGTCTGGGGCGATGTTGAAGCATCAAATCTGACTGTCATCCCCCCGCATTCAGCGTCGGTGTGGATCAAATCTAATTGAACAACAATGAAGAAGGGAACCATTGCTTTGATTGCGCACGATTCAAAGAAGGATGAGCTTGTTGAATTTGTTGCTCAGAATCGAGCTTGGTTTATTGGTTTTAGCTTGGTAGGAACGGGAACAACGGGAGGTAGGATAGCGGAACAAGGCATAGATATCGAGTGCTTGGCAAGTGGTCCACTCGGCGGTGATGCACAGATTGCTGCTCGGATCACCGAAGGCAATGTGCATGCGGTAATTTTTTTCAGAGACCCTATGGGCAAGCATCCGCACGAACCGGATATCAATATGCTCTTGCGTCAATGTGATGTGCACAACATTCCATTGGCGACGAATCTGGCGACTGCCCAACTTTTGACGGCCAATCAAGCATTTAAACGTGGATGATTCAAGGCCAGCATTGGGCGATGTTCCCCGTGGCCAAGGACCATGGCCAGAATCGAACACATCTCAAGCAGTTCAGCGTTGGCTTGAGCAACGGTTGACATCATCAAGCTCAAACGATTTCAGAGAGATAAATTCTGTGTGTCGTTTATTGCTTGATGTTGTTTCTGGGCTTGATCGTGGCGGACGTATATCTGAACGCTGGAAAGCGTCAGAATCTCAGCTGGATAGGTTGAGCGTATTGGCAGATCGTTGGTGCGAAGGCGAGCCGCTCCAATATATTTTGAAGAAAGTACATTTTATGGGGTTGCAATTGACGGCGGACAATCGGGCACTGATTCCTCGTCCAGAAACCGAAGAATTGGTGCAAGAGCTTTTGAATCGGGTAGATTTAGATGCCAACTTTTCACATCGTTTTTTGGATATCGGGACAGGATCAGGTTGCATCGCCTTGGCTTGGAAATCCCGGCGACCTGAGGACTCCGTGAAAGGAATTGATTCGTCCGTAAATGCTCTAGATCAGGCCAAGACCAATTCCGAAACAGTTGGTTTAAGTGTGGAATGGGTGCTCAAGGATGTTTTTGAAAATTCGATGAACTGGCCTGAACACCCTTTTGATGTTGTTGCTTCAAACCCGCCCTATATACCTAGTTCAGAGAAAAGTACAATGGATAGTCGTGTAACGGATCAAGAACCGCAAGATGCATTGTTCGTGTCAGATGAAAATCCATTGGTATTTTATGAGACGATTATCAAAAAATGTGCTGCTGACAGATGGCTGAAGGGTGGAGGTTTATTGGGCTTCGAATGTCATCGCAACTTTACGCAATCGGTGTGCAATCTATTCGCTGAAGAGCTTTGGGAAAATGTTGAACGAAGCAAGGACCTTCAAGGGAATTGGCGTATGGTATTCGCGCGCCTGCGCTGATTCCAATGGACTTGACTCTGCTAGCGTTGAAATTGGATTAAAAGCGCCTCTTCGATGACGTGCGTAGGAATGGCAAAACCGATTCCTTCTACCCCCAAACCGAGCACTTTCTCATTCACAACACCAATCAATGTTCCTTTGGAGTTGATGAGCGCACCACCGCTATTTCCAGGACTAATGCTCACGTCTGTCTGAATGAGCGTTCGCTCACCATCTTTTCGTTTTCCAGAAATGATTCCTTTCGTCACGGAAGCGCCCAAATCAAGGTCATAAGGTGTGCCCATGGCGTAGGCTTCCTCACCTACGTTGATGGATTCCGATAGGTCGAGTGCAAACGGGACGAGATCAGTGGTGTCAACTTTTAGCAACGCCAAGTCATAGACAGGGTGGTACCGCACGATTTTAGCTTTTGACGAGGATCCAGAATTGAAGTAGACTGTGTAAATCAAACTGGTGTCGCTAACCACATGTTGATTTGTTACGATGTATCCGTCCGAGCTTAGAATGCATCCACTTCCGTGGCCGTCATCGGCTGCGACAGTGACCACGGACTCCAACGCCGTTGCGACTTTTCCCGCAGGTTTTATGTTTCCAGGCAAGGAAATGGTTTGCCAATCCTTTTTCCATTTCTCCTCAAGATTCTCAATGCGTTCCAATCGACTCTGCAATGTTGGATTTTGGATGGCCAGAAACATGGACTGCACCATGGCTTCTGCGATGAGGTCGCGATCAAATCCAGGGTCGGAAAAATTGTAAAGAGACCAGTTGGACTGATTTTCAATGGTGACAGTATCGGTCTCCATGCCAAAAGCATTGTAAAGCCACCAGGCGGTTTTTAGGTTGTAACGCACAATCCCTTGAACACGATGCTCGTTGACTTCGAAAAGTTGACCGTCCAAGAGAATGGCATCTCCCTTGTGGAACATGCCATCCATCATTTCGGGGAAGTAGCCTTGCATTTTCAAAGCTTCATTCAAGTCCTCATCCAAGTTGGAATATTCTATCTGGACGGGTTCGTCCGAAGAGCTTATGAATTCGACCCGATTGTCTTCATAGCGATCAATGTTTTGAAAATACATCCAGGAGTGACCACCTTCAGGAATATCCATGTGAAACCCTTCAACCCGCAGCGGTGGTCGCTGGGGTTGAGCCGTTGGATAGGGTTCGAGTGGCGCAAAAGAATAAGAACGGGCAAAGACCTTGCGGGGCTTCGCAAAGATGCCACCAGCATTCAGAGCCCCGGCACCAAAAGCAGCAATCGCGAGTTGAGGTTGATCAAAATTGCCGAGAGCAAGGCCACCAATTGTCGAGGCGGCAAGCAGTCCGGCTGCATCTGCAAACTTCATTGGATTCAATTGATCTGGAAAAAGCGGCTGAACATCGGGATAATGCCCCGGGCGCTCCATTCGAATGAGGTGCACAGGCTCTGTATTATTCAACACTACCGTGCCTATTCCTTTGCCAATTGGTTGATAATGGAAGCCTGTATCCCAGTCCCAAGCATCTTTCAATAGCGTGATGTCTTGGGCTTCAGTGTCATCGATCTGCACCGTTGAACGCGTATTGCGGTTGAGCGCCGAACAACCTGTCGCCAGCATGACCAAAATCATGATAAGGGCAGAATTCCCAGTATAGGGTGTTTGCTGAACGCTTTTGAAATGGGCTTGAAAGACCATGACTTCAAAGATGGCGATTGGGTCACAGTGAAGCGATGGATTTATAGGATGTTTTCCTGAAGAATTGTGAATTTCTTCCAATGGAAAGCGCTTGAATTCCTTCAGTTTAACCACCCATCGTTTTAACTTTAAACCATGGCAAATGGGCTCAGCAACATGGATTCAATCAAGCTTGAAATCGAGACACTTCGAGCAGCATTGCATGAGCATAACCGAAAGTATTACGTCGAAGCGAATCCAGAAATTACAGACCGTGAATTTGACGCAATGCTCGATCGGTTGGTTGAACTAGAAAATCAGCATCCGGCTTGGAAGGATATCAATTCACCGACTCAGAGAGTCGGAGGTGATCTAACGGATAAATTTGAAAAAGTTGCTCATTCGCAGCCGATGCTGTCATTGTCTAATTCCTACAACTCGGATGAAATCATTGATTGGGCTGAACGGCTCGATAAGATTTTGGAAGGTGAGTCGGTCGAGTTTGTCATGGAGTTGAAGTACGACGGGGTAGCCATCAGCCTGCATTATGAAAACAGACAATTGGTAAGAGCTTTGACGCGCGGCGATGGCGCCGTTGGTGAGGACATCACAGCCAATGTTCGTACCATTCAACGCATCCCACTCATACTTGCACCCGAAGCACCTGAATCATTGGAGATTCGGGGGGAGATTTTTTTTCCTTGGGCTGGGTTTCATTTGCTCAATGCTACACAAGCCAGGGAAGGCAAGGAGCTTTTTGCTAATCCTCGGAACACGGCGGCTGGAACCTTGAAGAGTCAAGACAGCAAAGTTGTTGCATCGCGTGGTTTGGATTGTATGCTTTACGGTTTGGTAGGTCAGCCTTCGGATGTGTCAACGCATCGTGCTGCTATTCAGGCAGCCCAGCAATGGGGGTTTCCCATTCCGGAAGTGTCGAAGCGAATGGTTGAAGTCACACGGAATGTCCAAGGAATCATGGACTTCATTGATCATTGGGACATTGCACGGCACGACCTGCCTTTTGCAATCGATGGATTGGTCATCAAGGTCAACCGATTTGATCAGCAGCGTGAACTTGGCATGACAGCTAAATCTCCACGTTGGGCCATTGCCTTTAAGTTTGAATCAGAACAACAATCGACGATTCTTGAACGTGTCAGCTACCAGGTTGGCAGGACTGGAGCAATCACCCCTGTGGCGGAGTTGACGCCAGTGTTAATTGCGGGTACAACAGTTCGGCGTGCGTCATTGCACAACGCCGATCAGATAGAGGCGCAAGACATTCGAGAAGGTGATACCGTGTTTGTTGAGAAAGGAGGTGAAATCATCCCGAAAGTAGTGGGTGTCGATTTGGCTGCACGTCCAAATAATAGTGCGGCTCTGGTCTATGCAACTCACTGTCCAGAGTGTCAAGATTTGTTGATTCGGAAGGAAGGTGAGGCAAAACATTATTGCACCAATGCAGCGGTTTGTCCGCCTCAAATCAGGGGGCGAATTGAGCATTTTGTAAGCCGTAAAGCCATGAGTATTGATGGCATGGGTCCTGAAATTATTGATTTACTCGTACGAAAGGGGGGCGTCAAGACATTCGCAGATTTATATGAAATGCGATCCCGATGCGATGAGCAGTGGCGTAAGCACACGGTTCAATACAAACAAACGGACGCCTTTGTTTCGGATGAGAACATTCACTTGCAGTGCTTGCAGGCCATTGCCAACTGGCACCATCGAACTGCTTCTGGGAAGCGACCGTCACAGCCTGAATCGACTCCGATCAATCGTAAAATAATTGCTGCAGCATATGCGGAATCGCTCGCTGGTAATCAATCAGCATTTGAAGCGCTGGGTTTGCAAAACACTCCTGCTTTGGGATCAGGGTGGCGAGAATTCTTAGCGAATGTCATCGAGTCATTCCCCATGGCATCGGACATTATGGCACGCGCAGAAGAGTTGGAGTTCGCAGATCAGCTCATCAATGGTGAGTCCCAGCTCAATTGGCAAGAGCATGGCTGGGGTGTTGAGGAGGAGGATTGGG
>DCPZ01000044.1 GCA_002323795.1 Flavobacteriales bacterium UBA1531
ACTTAGGTCGAAAAGAAGTCTTTCATGAGGAAGACGGCTGGACGATTGTGACGGCTGACCGCAAGGTCTCGGCGCACTTCGAACACGACGTTGTCGTGCGCAAAGACCAAGCAGACGTTCTCTCAAGTTTTGACGAAATAGAAAAAGTATTACAACAACAAAAACGAAAGGTCTAAACGATTTAATCATATGGCGAAACAAGCGTCCATAACGCAAGACGGAACCATTCTAGAAGCATTGTCTAACGCAATGTTCAGGGTGGAGTTGGAAAACGGGCACATCATCACGGCCCACATCTCAGGAAAGATGCGGATGTACTACATCAAAATCTTACCTGGTGACCGTGTTCGTGTAGATATGTCTCCTTATGATTTAACCAAAGGACGAATTTCGTTCCGATACAAGAAATAATTGCACTATGAAAGTTCGTGCTTCACTCAAAAAGCGTACCACCGACTGCAAGATTGTACGTCGCAAAGGCCGCTTGTATGTCATCAATAAGAAGAATCCTAAAATGAAGCAACGTCAGGGTTAATCCTGATTTTGCCAAACCCATCGCCCATGGCACGTATAGCAGGTATAGATATCCCCCGCAACAAGCGCGGAGTTATTGCACTCACTTACATCTACGGAATCGGACGCAGTCGTGCGTCTGAACTGCTCGCAGAATGTGGAGTGTCCGAAGACAAGAAAGTCCAAGATTGGTCTGACGACGAAGTTGGTTCAGTCCGTAACGCCATTTCAACCGGTTTTAAGGTTGAAGGTGAGTTGCGATCTGAAGTGCAATCGCACATCAAGCGTTTGATGGACATTGGAAGTTACCGTGGCATTCGCCACAGAAATGGTTTGCCACTCCGTGGACAACGAACCAAGAATAACTCGCGCACCCGAAAAGGAAAGCGCAAGACGGTAGCAAACAAGAAGAAGTAATCACCGCATTTAATCATTGAGTTCCGTTCGGAACTGATCACCTAAATATTAAGACGATGGCGAAAAACGTCAAGAAAAAGAAGAAAGTGGTTGTCGAGGCAACAGGCCAAGTGCACATCCACTCATCCTTCAACAACATCATCATTTCGTTGACCAATAACAACGGGCAAGTGATCTCTTGGTCCAGTGCCGGAAAGATGGGTTTCCGGGGCTCGAAAAAGAACACGCCTTATGCTGCGCAAGTCGCAGCTGAAGATTGTGGCCGAGAGGCACACGATTTAGGTCTGCGCAAGATTCGTGCTTTTGTAAAAGGTCCCGGAGCGGGCCGCGAAAGCGCAATGCGTGCGTTGCACAATATGGGAATTGAAGTCATCGAGATTGTCGATGTCACACCATTCCCGCACAATGGATGTCGCCCACCAAAGCGTCGTCGCGTATAATCTCATCGTCGAACCAGAATAGAATATAACGATATGGCACGTTTTCGCGGACCCAAATCAAAAATCAGTCGCCGATTCAAAGAGGCGATTTTCGGACCTGACAAGGCGTTGGAACGCCGTCCTTATGGACCAGGGCAGCACGGCAACACTCGTCGCCGAAAGAAGGAATCAGAGTACTCTGTGCAGTTGGCTGAAAAGCAAAAGGCAAAGTACACTTACGGCATCTTGGAGAAGCAGTTCTCCAACATGTTCAAGCAAGCCAATGCCCGCCAGGGCATCACGGGTGAAATTTTGCTCCAATTTTGCGAAAGCCGATTGGACAATGTGGTTTTCCGACTCGGGTTGGCAAACTCACGCCGAGGTGCACGGCAATTGGTTTCGCACCGTCACATTATGGTGAATGGCCACTTGGTGAACATCCCTTCGTATAGAATGCGTCCCGGCGACGTTGTCTCTGTGCGAGAGAAAAGCAAGTCACTGGCCGTTATCACTAGTTCATTAAGCGCAGCGCCAAAACGCCTTGAATGGTTGGATTGGAACGTACAGCAGATGGCTGGAACATTCCTCAGCGTGCCAATGCGTGATCAGATCCCTGAGAACATCAAGGAGTCGCTCATCGTCGAATTGTACTCGAAGTAAACCAAATCTCTCAGCAAATGGCTATTCTCGATTTTCAAAAACCAGACAAGGTCATCATGTTGGACTCTTCAGAGTTCAATGGCCGATTTGAATTCCGACCGCTCGAACCCGGATTTGGAATCACTGTGGGTAACGCATTGCGTCGCATCATGCTTTCTTCATTAGAGGGTTATGCAATCACAAGCGTAAAGATTGATGGTGTTGAGCATGAATACTCAACCATCAAAGGTGTGCAAGAAGACGTGACTGAAATGATTTTGAACCTGAAACAGGTTCGTTTCAAGCGTCAGATTGAAGGCTCCGAAGGTGAAACCGTAACTGTAAAGGTGGCGAGCAACAAGCTTTTCACAGCAGGAGACATCGGTCAGTTCACGAGCGCGTTCCAAGTAATGAATCCCGATCAGGTGATTTGTAACATGGACGAAAAAGTGAATTTGAACTTGGAGATTGTCATCAGCAAGGGACGTGGTTACGTTCAAGCAGAAGACAACAAGCGCGAAGGCTCAGCGATCGGAACGATTGCCATGGATGCCATTTTCACACCCATTCGTAACGTTCAGTATGACGTTGAGAATTACCGTGTTGAGCAGCGCACCGACTATGAGAAGCTCAATCTTCAAATCGAGTGTGATGGCAGCATCACTCCAAAAGACGCGTTGCAAGAGGCGGCGAAGATTTTGATTCAACATTTCATGCTTTTCAGCGACGAGCGCATCTCCCTTGAACTGGAGGAACGTGTCGAAGTAGAAGAGTTTGATGAAACCAGTTTGCACATGCGCCAGTTGCTCAAGACCAAATTGAGCGACATGGACCTCAGTGTTCGTGCCTTGAATTGTTTGAAGGCAGCAGACATTGAAACATTGGGTGAACTGGTCAGCTACAATAAGAACGACCTGTTGAAATTCCGGAACTTTGGCAAGAAGTCACTGACGGAGTTAGAAGATTTGGTTGAGGGAAAAAATCTCACATTCGGTATGGATGTGAGCAAGTACAAACTCGACAAAGAGTGAAGTCATGCGGCACAATAAGAATTTTAATCACCTCGGTCGCAAGACCGCACACCGCAAAGCCATGCTTTCGAACATGGCGTGCTCGCTCATTGAGCACAAGCGAATCAATACAACCGTTGCCAAGGCGAAAGCTTTGCGTCAGTTTTTCGAGCCTCTCGTGACCCGATCCAAGGATGACACTACTCACAGTCGTCGTGTAGCGTTCCGAGCTTTAGGTAACAAGTTTGCGGTCACGGAACTGTTTCGTGAGGTTGGTCCTAAAGTATCTACGCGTGATGGCGGATACACACGAATCATTCGTACCGGGAATCGTCTCGGTGACAACGCTGAGATGTGCATGATGGAGCTCGTTGACTTCAATGATATCTACGGCACCGAAGAGAAAAAGAAGCGCTCACGTCGTTCACGCCGTGGAGGTGCTGGAAAGACTGCAGCTCCAGCTGTTGAGGCTGTTGCTGAGGAGGCACCAGCTGTTGAAGCTGCTGCCGAAGAGGCTCCTGCTGCTGAGGCTGCTGCCGAAGA
>DCPZ01000035.1 GCA_002323795.1 Flavobacteriales bacterium UBA1531
CGTTTGGACCATTTGCAGGCCGGACCAGTTGTTGCTCCCGCTGGGATTCTCTTCATTGATCCAAATTTCATAGCCCGCAAAATCTCCCGGCAAATTGAATCCACCGGTCCACGTTAAGGTCGCTTGGTCTGAGCAGTTGGTGGTGGTGGTGTTCAGAAAAATACTGCTCGCACAAAACTCGCTGGCTGCACCTGGATCCGGATCACCCGCAACAAAGCATGAATCAAATGCAGCAACGTTGTAGGATTCGATGTACGCCTGCACGTTGGAATTTAAGTCCAGATAAGATGTTGCCGTTGGATCAAACAACGTATCAATCGCCATTTGAAAGCCACCGTTGCAGATGTAAATGATGTAGCCGGCAAGATCTGCGGCAGGGCTGGCGTTCCATTCAACGAGGGCTTCTTGAAAGGCATAATCCACTTGAACGGCTGTGATCAGCGGCGGATCGGGGTCGAATTCGTCGGACAAACTTGACCCTGCCTGGTTTGATGCTTGCTCACAGGATTCCAAAACATTGGGCTGTCGCACGCGAAACACCAAATCTCCGGAGCATTCGTTCAAACTATACGGGGCGGTCATGATACCACCATTATCCGCGACGAGAGCAATTTCACTCCACGATCCGTCGGCTTCTTCCAACTCTACGGAAAGGGGTTCAACAAACGCCGGGGGATTTTGACTCGCGATCCAAGGGCTATTGAAATTCAAATCCACAGTTCCCGGTGTGAGCGCGGGGTCTGCAGTGAGGTGAATGCTGCAAAGCGTATCGGATGAAGGTCCAAAGGTCCCTGCAGGACCTTCGGCCACCACGAAATAACACAATTCGGTGGTGTTTGCGTCGTAGGTGGTGTTCACAAACGACGGATTCGCGGGATCTGTAGGGTTGGGAATGTTGTACGTTTCCAAAACCAATCCGCTTGAAGGCTCGAAGAGGTGAATGGTGTATTGTTCGAAAACGCCAGAGGGGTCCATGGCCTCATCCCACGTGACCGATGCATTACCAGCTTGATTCACTTGGACGCATTGCATGCTGGTTTCCAACTGTGACCAAGCGTGGAAGGATAGCAACAAGCCAAATGCCAGCGGAGCCAGTCCTGTAAATGTTTTGCGCAACGCGCTCGTGTTCAGTGGTATCGGCATGAACCAAAGTCTATTCCTTGACAAAAATACGAATCAATTCGAAGTGTGCTTCCAGTACCTAAGACGTTACAAACAATGGCTTTGTTGCATCTGGTTGTCCAAAAGCGGGAAGTGGTGCGATTAATTTTGTGTTTGCAGCATTGAGCTGCCAGAGAATTAGCCTCTGGTTAAGCTTGGGTTTCTGGCTCGTCGCCGTACGTACCTGTTCCATACCCTCCGTAGCCGTAGCCGTAGCCGTAGCCGTAGCCGTAGCCGTATTTGTAGGCATACTTGGCGTAATACTGCCCGAATCGAGTGGCTCGGATGTTGTTCATGACAAGCGAAGCGTGGCTGAGTTTGTTTTGGTTCAGCAATTCCTCAAGGTGCTTGATTCCACGTTTCGTAGCCTTTTGTGTGTTGGCCACTAGCAGTCCGGTATCGACTTTGCTCATGAGCAGCAGTGCATCTGTGATGAGCAACATCGGAGGAGTATCCAAGATGACATAATCATATTCTGCTCGGAGTTTCTCCAGCAACGGATCCATTCGATCATTCATCACAAGTTCTGAAGCATTAGGCGGAACGGGGCCTGCTGTGATTACGGTCAGAGAGTCCACGGGTCCAGCTTGTCCCATCTCGTCGGCTGAACATCGTCCGATGAGGTAGGTGCTGAGACCGAGTTGGTTCGAAAGCTTGAAATTTTTGTGAATCTTGGGCTTGTGCATGTCAAAATCGACGAGCACGACTTTCTTGCCCGTTTTGGCGAGCACCGTTGATAAGTTGGAAGACACAAATGATTTTCCTTCGCCGGGGTGCAACGAACTAACCAGTATGGTGTTCGCACCTTCCTTAGCCAGCAAGTATTGCAGGTTCGTCCGAAGGCTTCGAAAGGCCTCAGTGATTTGGGCACGCGAGTCGCCCAAAATGGCAATGGGGTTTTCTTCAATGCCTGCATAGTGCGGCAATCCTACCACAACCGGTATGTCGGATGCTTCGCGGAGTTCTTGGGTGGATTCGATGCGTTCGAAAAGCAGCATCCGTGCAAAAGCAATGGCCAATGCCAGCAGTGCTCCATACATGGTGTAATTCCGAATGGTCAGCTGTTTGTTTGGGCCAATGATTCCTGCGCTTCGTGCAATTTCAATGATCGAGGCCTCGGGTGCGATGCCTGCCCGTTGAATGATGTTTTGAGCCCGCGCTTCAAGCAAGTACACGTACATCTTTTCATTGACCGAAAGTTTTCGTTCCATGCTGAAAATGTCTCGCTGTGTAGCTGGGATTCCACTGAGGCGGTCTTCCAAAGAATTGATTTGAATGCGCACGCTGCGTTGTTGATCTGAAATCGCTACGCGCGTGTCTTCGATGTAACGCTTGACCGTGAATCGTGCGTTGCTGATGGCGCTGTCGAGTCGGCGAATTTGATAGCTATCTTCTGTTACGTCGAGCAGCGCGCGCGTCCGTTCACTGCGCATTTGATACAATGCTCCCACTTGCTCGATGAGGAAGGGATCTTCGTCAATGAGATAGGAGGTAGGAGGTAAGCTGTTGGTTTCCAATCCGGATGCGAGGTAACTTTTTAGCGAAGTCAACGCCTCGAGACGAAATTGCAGTTCCCTTTCCTGTGTCTCCAGTGTGACGAGTGCATTGAAAAATTCGCTTTGCTCACGCGTCAGATCCAAGATTTCGTTTTGAGCCTTGAAACCATCCACCATCATCTCCAGGCTATCCATGATGCTGATCAATTCTCCCAACTGGACGTTGATGAACGCTTCGGTCTTTAGGCTGGATTCCATTCGAGCCTCTTTGGTGTACTCGACAAACTCTGTTCCGAGAATGTTGAGAAACGTTTTTGGCCGGCCTGGTAGAGTACTCGAAGAGCTGAGGGTGAGTATGCTTGTTCCCAGGACGTTATTCACCCTGAGCGCTCCGCGCATTTGGTTGATGCGCTGGTTGCGGCTGAACACTTTGAACCGGTAGTGTTGTTTCCGAGCAACTTCCAGCGATTCCAAATTGACCGTTGGCCCCGACGGGTTGTCAAAATTGAAAATACTCCGGTCGTTGTATTCAATGGTCAATGCCAAGTCAGGACCTTCGAGCGGCACCCCAAATGGATGGATGATTTCCTTGACCTCGCCGTTGCGAGTCCCATAGCTCAATCGGAAGTGCGCTTCGTCTTCAATGAACAAATCAATTTCCCGACCCAAATAGCTCCCATTGAACAATTCGGGCGAAGCGCTGATGTTAAGCGTCGAAAATCCGCTGACATGACTCGTTTTCAATCTTCCGACAAGAAAATAGTCAATGGCAAGAGGCATTTTATCGACCGCGCGTCCAACGAGATCATAAGACCGTAAAATCCTCTCTTGGTCCTTGGTGTCTGTGCCACCAAATCGCGGATATGTTTGTCTGAGCATTCCGCCCATTTGCTCCTGATAGCTCAAGTCTTTGTCTTTTGCGATGAGTACTTCCGTGGACGCACTGTATACGTAAAGTTGCCTGTGAGTGATAAGTCGAGCGGCCGCATATCCCGTTCCTGCCATGATGACAATGAGCCACCAATTCTTCATCAGAAGTTTGATGTACGGACGGAGTTGGCTGATCGAAATCAGGCCGGAGGAGCTGTTGTTTGAATCGGACATACGGCTGCAATTTCGTTAGGATTTGGAAAAAAAGCAGTGCTCTAACTCGATTTTAATGCAATGCACATCATTTGCCTCCTGTAATCGGGCTTTTGACTGCAGTCCATTACCTTTGGCATATGGAAAGCGACCAGATTATTTGGCAACAAGATGCGGACTTATGCGCTGAGAACTGGTCAGCAATGTCAGACGATTCGCGGACGTGGGTTTATTTTGCAAACAGGGCCCTGTCGCATCAGGAGGCGCAGGGATTCTTGGAAGGATTGGAGGGGTTTTTAGCGGGTTGGGAAGCGCATGGTAAACGCCTCGAGGCCAGTTGGCGTTTATGCGGCAACCGCTTATTGTTCATTGCAGTGAATGAATCCAATGCACCGGCGACGGGATGCTCAATTGACACATCTGTGGCCTATCTAAGGAAGTGCACGAATGGCTGGGAAAATCCCGTGGACTGGTTTGACCGACAAAGCAACCTATATAAGGTTGGTGAAAAGTGGTGCGAAGCATCAAATTCAGATTTCTGGGCGCTGCGAAAGTCTCACAGGATTTCGGATGAAACGGAGGTGGTAAATGTGGTGCATCAAAAAATGGAAAGTTGCCGACGAAAAGTGGTCATTCCTTTTGCCATGAGCTGGCATGCTGAAATGTGGTGAGCTCTGTCCTTTCCATAATTGACCAGCAAAACTACCGAACGCTTAAATTGTTCATTCTCAGCGGGATTGCCTTCTGTAAGTTGAATTCAAAATTCGGCTAACAGGCATCTAAAAGCGCTGAGTGACGAGAATCTAACGATGAGCAATCTAAAATTTGCCAAAAATTCCTTTGTGATTTATTGGATTTCAGAAGACATTGCTCTACATTTATCGCGAAACTGAGTTTCATCCATGCGAAGGCGTGGCATAAACGGAGGTTTCATGAAGCCAACTTTGGCTTTCTTTAACCGAGTCGAAAGCGTTCGTCTCTACCAAATTTTCTGAGAATTCTAACCAAAACCAAATCAAATGTTTAACACGTTTACAAAGTGTTGTAGCATCATTGCGATGTTCGCGCTTTACTTTTATTCTGCTCCCGCTGCTCTTGCGCAGTGCGAAGCGAACGAGGTAACCCTCGATCTCGTCTTTGATAATTATTCCTCTGAGACTTCTTGGGAAATTGCTGACGACGCTGGAAATATTCTTGCATCAAACGGATACGGTCCTGGCGAGGCGACAGCTATGGAGACTGCCTGCTTAGCAGATGGTTTGTATACGTTGACAATGTTTGATGTTTACTCTGATGGAATGTGCTGCACGTATGGCGAAGGCAGCTACACACTTTCAGATGCAGATGGAAACATTCTTGCATCAGGTGGTGACTTTGCAGCTTCTGAGACAACGTCGTTTTCTCTTGGATCTGTTGCAGTGCCAGGTTGTACAGATATGGCGGCTTGCAATTACAATGCGGCAGCCTCAGAAGATGATGGCTCATGTGCTTTTCAGGCGCTTACAATTTCTTTGTTAAGCAATTTCTGGTCTTCAGAGACTGGCTACAGCATTTCGAATAACCTCGGTGAAGTTGTTGCTTCTATGTATGGCTCTTACACCAACGGAACAGACATCATCGAAGAAGCCTGTGTTGTTGAGGGTTGTTACACACTTACCGTAACGGATTCCTTCGGTGACGGAATGGGTTCAACTGGCGCTTGGAGCGTTGCTTGGAATGGATTATCCATTGTAAGCGGAGGATTTGCAACTGGAAACTCTGTTTCTTCAGATGAATGGTGCTTCGGCCCAGGTTGCATGGATAGCGCTGCTTCTAACTACAGCATGACCGCAACGTCTGACGACGGTTCATGTGAATATGTTGGTTGCACGGACGCAACTGCCTGTAACTATGATGCAGCTGCAACAACTGACGATGGTTCTTGTGCTTTTGAATCACTAACGTTAACACTGAACGCAGACAACTTCCCAACTGAGACTTCTTGGGATTTGGTTGACGCAGACGGCAGCGCCGTTGCCACTGGAACCAGCAATAGCGCTGACTTCTGCTTGGCTTCTGCTTGCTACACCTTCACAATTTATGATTCATTCGGAGACGGTATTTGCTGTACATTCGGTTTCGGTGATTATAGCCTTGTAGACGGAAATGGTCTGGTATTAG
>DCPZ01000039.1 GCA_002323795.1 Flavobacteriales bacterium UBA1531
TCTCTGACATTCCGCCAAAAACAGCCATGCTTGAAGCAGTACCTGAATGTCCGTGAAGAACAAAAACAAGCGGTGCATTCGGAGGTAAATTTTCGGGGATATGCAGGTAGTATTCACGTTCGTCATCTCCTGAGGTGACGAAAATATCGGGAACCAAACACGATCCATCATCAGCGGTGGCGCCCACCACATAGTTCTCGGCATCGGGATTCGTGCACCCGTAGAGCATATAATCACACGCATCAGTTCCCCCAATTTCAAATGTGGCATACGCAAGAACGCCATCCGCCAAATCAATCTCTACCGATAAGCCGTTGTCCATCGCAACCTCCAATGAACCGCCGTTCCAACCGTCACCCCAAGAGTCTGACAGAATAAAAAAATAACAGCCGGGTTCCAGACAAACGGTTTGTTCTGTGGAAGTGAAATTCTGTGTTCCTTGAAACGAGGCGATTATAGCGTCATCCGCATTGGAATAAAGTTCCCACGCCATCTCATACCCCCAATTGCCCGTGGTGCTATTCAGCATTCCAGATTCGCAATCTTGGGCAAAGTTGTACGTCGTGGCAAGGGAAACCGTGAGGATGAGCAAGCTGAGGCGGAGGAGAAGTTTCACGATTATTCTGTATTTATTGGATTCACTGCCAATATAGTTTGAATGATTCAAGTTGTCTATGCACTCTCTAGCAATTGGGGTTTGTAAACCTCAACTTCAGGAATTACCGTAATCTCCAAGCACGCCGGAAGTCAATTCACCGCTGCGGTGTTTGGCTTGGATGGCAAACGCGTTTACGAAGCCACGGACATGAATCAAATGGACATTCCATGGAGTGTCTGGAATGGCTCCTGTGGTCTCATCACCATGAACGATGGTGAACACCAAACGAGTCAGTGCATCTGTCGTCCCCGTTAACTGCGTCATATCTCCTTCTTTCCTACTGCTTTTTATTTGGGTCATTTGAATGGATTCAACAGGTATTTTTGCGCCTTTTCCGACGCACACACCGCCCATGAGAATTGCCCTTTTTGACTTTCGCCAAACCGTAGATTACCGTCTTGAAGTTTTGAGTGGACTGACCGTGGCGATGGCCCTCATCCCCGAAGCGGTGGCTTTTGCCCTTATTGCTGGGCTCAGTCCCCTGACCGGACTTTATGCTGCCTTTGTTGTCGGACTGGTGGCCAGCGTTTTGGGAGGACGCCCCGGTATGATCAGTGGCGCTACAGGAGCCATCGCGGTGGTCATTGCATCGTTAGCCGCAATTGAAGGTCCCGAATATATTTTTGCAACCGTTATTCTGGCTGGATTTCTTCAACTTGCTGCAGGCTTTCTCAAACTGGGAAAACTAATGCGGCTGGTCCCGCAGCCCGTGATTTTCGGCTTTGTAAACGGTCTAGCCATCATCATCGGTGGAAGCCAACTCGACCAATTCAAAGATGACGGCGGTGCTTGGCTCACCGGAGAATCGCTCGGGATTTTTGCGGGACTCACATTGCTGTCCATGGTCATCATCGCTTTCCTGCCCAAGCTGACCAAAAAAGTGCCTGCCGGATTGACCGCAATCGTGGTAGTGTTTGCGATCGTAGCTGGGTTGGGACTCGACACCAAAACAGTAGGCGATATGGCTTCCATTGAAGGCGGCTTCCCTCCGTTTCACATTCCAATTGTGCCGTTCACTGTGGAAACGCTGACCATCATTTTTCCGTACGCCGCAATCGTAGCGGGAGTTGGTTTAATTGAAAGCTTGTTGACCTTGAACATCTTGGATGAAATCACGGGAACAAGAGGCCACGGAAATCGGGAGTGCGTGGCCCAAGGTGCCGCGAATATTCTGAGTGGATTGTTCAGCGGAATGGGCGGATGTGCCATGATTGGACAGAGCCTCATCAACGTGAGCTCGGGCGCGCGTGCTCGACTCAGTGGAATTGTGGCATCAGTCATGCTCCTTGTATTCATTCTATTTGGTGCTCCTCTGATTGAGAAGTTGCCCATGGCAGCCCTTACAGGATTGATGATCATGGTGGCCATTGGCACATTTGAGTGGGCATCTCTGCGAACGTTCCGGCGCATGCCAACCTCTGATGTCTTCATCATGATTTTGGTCACCCTCATCACCGCTTTCATGCACAACCTCGCCCTTGCAGTCTTCATCGGTGTGGTCGTTGCAGCCCTTGTTTTTGCCTGGGACAACGCCGTCCGCATTCGAGCTCGCAAGCGCACCGATGAGAAAGGATGGAAACACTACGAACTATACGGCCCTCTCTTTTTTGGATCGACCACCGTCTTCTCTGAGAAATTTGACATTCAAGGTGATCCGGAACATGTTGTTTTGGATTTCAAAGAAAGCCGAGTCGTCGACATGTCAGCCATTGAAGCGCTCAACAAGTTGACAGCGCGTTATGCCGAAGTTGGCAAAACCGTACACATTCGCTTCTTGAGCGAAGATTGCCGAGCCCTCATTGACAAGGCTGAGTCCATCATCGAGATCAATCACTTCGATGATCCCACGTACAAGGTGGTGCGAAACCTGAGCTAAGTAAATCCCTCTTTCACTCGCGTGCGGTCCGTCGCGGTAGGGCGGATTCTTGGTTTTCTTGCCGCTGCGACGTTTGGTTACTCAAATATAACCAAATCATCACCAACGACTTACAACGACTAGAAATCACAAAACGAAACCGAACTCGAGTTCCTTAGGAAGGAAAAGAGTTTGGTTGATCGTCACATTTCAAATTAAATTGCAAAAGCACTATCATTGGATTTACAACGCCACAAACATTACTGAAATGAACCGTTTTCTTCCGCTAGTCTTCTTAGCCTGTGCAATCAATGGTTACGCTCAAATTCCGGAATACATTCCTACCGATGGCCTGGTGGCCTGGTACCCGTTTAATGGAAATGCGAATGATGAAAGTGGGAACGGCAACGACGGTGAAAGTCAAGGTGCAGTATTAACATCAGATCGCAACGGGTTGCCTGAGAGTGCTTTTTCTTTTGATGGCTCATCATTGATTTCGGGGATTTGTGAATCCAACATGGATATGTCGATTGGTCAAGCCTTATCCATCACGTATTGGATTAGACCTGAATCCTATGCTATTCATCAGGGCACTGGTTTATTTACAGTTGGCGGCGGAGGGGCCTATTATGATTACGCTTTTCATTTAGCATATCAAGGTTCTGATGATGCGGAATCAAGGTATCCCTATTTCCTAGCAGGCCAATCCCTTTTTGAGGACAATGCATTCAATATCTCCCAACAACCAGTGCCATTGCTTGAATGGTCGCCTGTTACTCTGACAGTTTGCAATGGCGAGATCCGAATGTACATGAACTGTGAGTTGATTTTTGAGAACACCTCTGAAGATTTGCTGCAGCCTCTTTCACAAGGTACCGAATTCCATATTGGAAGTAGTGCATGGAATGAACCCGCGAACGATGGCCTCACAGGCGACTTGGATGACATCGGTGTTTGGAATCGATGCTTAAGTCCTTGTGAAATATGTGGGATTCACAATTCGATGCTGGCCTCGGCCATGGTTGATGCAGGCCCGGATGTAACGGTATGCCAAGGCGATTCCGTGATCTTGAATGCAACGGGTGCATTGGGAGCTTACACGTGGTCAAATGGAATAGTAGATGGCCTGGCATTTGCCCCTGACTCGTCTGGATACGTGTACGTGGAGAGCGGAGGAGATGAGTGCAGCATCACAGACTCTTTGTTTATTGATGTTGCCGTGCCCAGCGAAGGCGTTGATGTTCAATTCGGGTGTGATAGCCTGACTTGGATCGATGGCGTGACATATACCGAAAGCACCAACGGACCGACTGCCATGCTAGCAAATGAAGCAGGATGTGACAGCCTAGTTACACTTGATCTGACGGTTAACTACACCACCTACAGCACCCTCGATACGACGGTCATAAACGTGCTAGAGTATTATGGAGAGGAATACACGGAGGATGGGGAATACACTGTTTACCTCGAAAACCAAGCTGGCTGTGACAGCATTGTCACCGTCAAGTTGACCGTTGAATACGTGGGGCTTGAGGAGTTAGAAGTCGGTCCTGCTTGGACGGTATTTCCCAATCCGGCTCAAGACCAATTACACATTCAAAGCTTGACAGGAGATGTCGACGCTCACATTCGCATTACGAATATGTGGGGTCAGTTGATCTGGGAAGCTCGAATAACAAATCAAGGTTTGCTCGACGTCATAAACTGGCCACCGGGAGCTTATCTGATTCAAATCCTAAGCGCTGAAAAGGCACTCCAGCAGCAGGTTAAGTTTTTCATCGAGTAAGTTTCGAAGGCACTCGAAAACCAAACTATTTCCCTAAGGAACCGGAGCTTGGTTTCGAGGGAAGGGGTAGGTGAAAAATGGATTGAGCCGCTGCGAACATCCCGCGCCAATCCTGATTTTACCGCGACCACCTCAAACGAAAAGGGGCGTCAGTCGATTGATTTACACCACCTGCAAGTCTTTTTGGTATATTGATAGTCCTTAATCAAAACCAAAATGAAACACTTGCTCGCTATGATGGCGCTGTGCGTGGCTTTTGC
>DCPZ01000049.1 GCA_002323795.1 Flavobacteriales bacterium UBA1531
ATGAATGCCATAAACGACGAGCGCGTCTACATGCGTTCCTTGGCGACGCGGCAGTCAAACCTCGCCCTCTCAAAGCATGTCTCGGAAGGGCTCGACGTATTGCGAGCCAGTGGATTTGATCTCATCGTACTGGAAACCAGTGGAATTGGTCAAAGTGACACCGAAATCATGGATCATAGCGACGTTTCGCTGTATGTAATGACACCAGAATTTGGAGCCGCGACACAATTGGAGAAGATCGACATGCTCGACTTCGCTGACGTGGTCGCCATCAATAAGTTTGACAAGCGAGGTGCACTAGACGCCATTCGCGATGTTAGAAAACAATTCAAACGAAATCACGACCTTTGGGAAGCTAAGGATTCCGAGCTCCCGATTGTTGGAACCATTGCGTCACAATTCAATGACCCGGGAACGAACAAGCTTTTCGACTCGCTCATGAATTGCCTTGCAGAGCGGACAAAGGCACCTTTTGAGGTGCCTGCAACCAAATCGAAGGAATCGAGTGAAAAACTGTTCGTCATTCCACCGAAACGAACGCGCTACCTCAGCGAAATAGCCGAGCAAATCCGAGCCTATAACGAATGGACCGAGGAGCAAGCTCAGACCGCCCATGAACTTCAATCCTTGCAACAAGTGCAGCGTCTTTTGGTGGACAATGCTTCCGATGCACTTGACCAAAAGACAAAGGAGGTTCGGATGGAATTGGACCCTAAAATCATGGAGTGGCTCGAGCAATGGCCAGCGTTGAAAGCGCGATATGAAAAAGCCATTTACAGCTTTGAAGTGCGGGGGAAAGAAATCAAAATTGAAACACACAAGGAGAGCCTATCCCATCTTCAAATCCCCAAAATTGCGACTCCGCGAATCTCTGGCTGGGGAGATTTGACACGTTGGTCGCTGCAAGAAAATCTGCCGGGACACTTTCCTTACACTGCTGGCATTTACCCTTTTAAACGCGAAGGAGAGGATCCCGCGAGGATGTTTGCAGGCGAAGGTGGACCAGAACGGACAAACAGACGATTCCACTATGTATCCCATGACATGCCAGCGAAGCGATTGTCTACGGCATTTGACAGCGTCACATTGTACGGCCGTGATCCTGACCGCCGCCCTGACATCTATGGAAAGGTTGGCAACAGCGGTGTAAGCGTATGTTCTGTGGACGATGCCAAGAAACTGTATAGCGGCTTCGACTTATGTGATCCCACCAGCAGTGTCTCCATGACCATCAATGGACCTGCACCGATCATTTTAGCCTTTTTCTTGAATGCTGCTACCGATCAACGCTGCGAACAATATATACGAGAGCATGGCCTGGAGGAAGGCGTCGAAAAAGTGCTACGCTCCAAATGGGATGAGCAAGGCATGGCGAGACCGAAATATGAAGGTGATTTGCCGGAGGGACATAATGGACTCGGACTCATGCTTTTGGGCTGTTCAGGTGATGAAGTGCTCCCGCGTGATGTCTATGAGCGCCTGAAAGCTGAGGCCATGAGCCAAGTGCGTGGGACAGTGCAAGCTGATATTCTAAAGGAAGACCAAGCGCAAAACACCTGCATCTTTTCAACGGAGTTCGCCTTACGCCTGATGGGTGATGTCCAAGAATCTTTCATCGAACGCTCAGTTCGCAACTTCTACAGTGTTTCCATCAGCGGCTACCACATTGCTGAAGCAGGTGCCAATCCGATAACGCAATTGGCGTTTACGCTTGCAAATGGTTTCACCTATGTGGAATATTATTTAAGCCGCGGTATGGACCTGAATCAATTTGGTCCCAATCTGAGCTTTTTCTTTTCCAACGGCATTGATCCGGAATACGCTGTAATCGGTCGGGTTGCGAGGCGCATATGGGCGAAAGCCATGCGTGAAAAATACAAAGCAAGTTCCCGCGCGCAAATGTTGAAGTATCATATCCAGACCTCTGGACGCTCGCTCCATGCGCAAGAAATTGACTTCAACGACATCCGTACGACATTGCAAGCGTTGTACGCGATTTACGACAACTGCAATTCCCTGCACACCAACGCCTACGATGAAGCGATCACCACGCCGACGGAACACAGTGTGCGCCGTGCGATGGCCATTCAGCTCATCATCAACAAAGAATTGGGGTTGACCAAAAATGAAAATCCACTGCAAGGCAGCTTCATCATCGAAGCCTTAACGGACCTTGTGGAAGAAGCCGTTTTGACAGAGTTCGACCGAATCACAGAACGAGGGGGTGTCATTGGAGCGATGGAGACCATGTATCAGCGTTCCCGCATTCAAGAGGAAAGCCTGCACTACGAAATGCTCAAGCACACCGGAGAGTTCCCCATCATCGGGGTGAACACCTTCTTGGCCAAAAACGGTTCACCAACACTTACGCCTGGAGAGGTTATTCGGGCGGAACAAGGAGAAAAAGAAGGACAACTTCTTCAGGTTGAAACCATGCACAAACGCTATGAAGCAGAATCCCGGGAAGCCATTGCATTGGTCAAAAAAGCAGCTGTTGATGGCGAAAATGTATTCGAATCATTGCTGGATGCTGTGAAGCATTGCACATTGGGACAGCTCAGCGAAGCTTTGTTTGAAGTCGGTGGAGCCTACCGAAGAAACATGTGATGGCCGCGTCCAAAGGAACAGCTGGTGTGGCTTGGATGTTACTTGCCACCGTGCTTTATACAGGAGCGAATCTATGTGTGAAGGCGCTGGCACACCTTCCTACAGAAGAATTGGTTTTCTTGCGATCCATCATATCGTTGGCGTTAACTGCCGGCTGGTTGAAATGGCAAGGCTACTCCTTGCTCGGAGTGAATCGAAAGTGGCTCCTCGTTCGCGGTATTTTTGGAACCATCGGGCTCGCGACATTCTTTCACACGTTGCGCCATATTCCGATTGCCAGTGCTACCGTTATCCAATACCTCAGTCCAATCTTCACGGTGTTGCTTGCCCGATATTTTGATGGACAAAAATCGATGCGTCCGATTCAATGGGCCTTCTTTGCGACAGCCTTCTTGGGCGTGCTCATGGTCAAGGGGTTCGACGACCGGATCAATTGGCTATACTTTGGGCTGGGCGTCATCAGCGCCATGGCTGCTGCTGTAGCTTACCTCGCCACAATGAAATGCCGCGACACCGATCACCCTGTTGGTGTTGTCATCTGGTTTCATTTGGTGGCCGTGCCTGTCACGGGTTCATGGACGGCTTTCACATGGGTTGCACCGGTTGGGTCAGAGTGGCTTCTCGCGATTGCTGTTGGACTCTTGAGTGTGGTTGCACAAGTCTCCATGACCTTTGCTTTGCACCGTGGCGAAGCCAATGTGATCATGCCTTTCAAATACGTCGGAGCAATACTGGCCTTTGCTTTTGGCTTGCTCCTTTTTGATGAACGATTGAGTGCACTCGCCTTGGTTGGAATGGGATTGGTCATCGCATCAGTGACTGCCAACACCGTAATCAAGCGACGCGCTGCAGTCCGGGAACTCGAAGTTTAAAGCTTGCGCGCTATCGCACTCCACCAGTCAAAACCGCTCAAAAATTCAGAAAGGCGAAGGACGGATCAACCAGCAAGTCGAGCACAACATCCATTTGAGTGTTTTTGCCTCAATCAACTGATGGCAATACTGTTGCCTGATTCCAAATGGCTTGGTCATAAACTGCTTGCAATTTTTTGGTTACATCTCCCTTCTCTCCGCCACCAATGAATCGGCCATCTATCATTCGAACATGCGCCAAACCGCCCATTGTACCTGTGGTGAAAACTTCATCGGCCGTATAAAACTCCGAAAGAGAAATGCGGTCCTCTCGAACCTTGAGCCCTTCTCGCTTTGCCAATTCAATCACGATGTTGCGCGTCAAACCTGGCAAACAAGCAACAGCACTCGGTGTCAAAACCGCACCATCTTTGATGGCGAACAAATTCGTCGCGTTGGTTTCCGCCACGAAACCTTCCACATCCAGCATGATTGCATCATCTGCATGAGCGACATTCGCCTCAATTTTTGCAAGAATGTTATTGAGCAAGTTGTTGTGATGAATCTTTGAATCCAGCGTTGCAGGTGAATTGCGACGCACGGAGGATGAAATCAATGCAATGCCTTCATCACCGTAGACCAGTCCTTTGTATTCAGCCAACACGATCAGTGTCGGACCAAAAACGTTCAATCGTGGATCCATACCACTCGTACTTTTCTTACCGCGAGACAGTGTAATCCGAGCATGAACGCCATCGGTCATCTGATTGGCCTGAAGGGTTTTGAAGATTGCCGAATGGATTTCGTCTGCACTCGGGATATCCGTGAAAGCGAGCGCGTGCGCTGATGCCCGGAGTCTATCGACATGCTCATTCAGTTGAAACGCGCGTCCTTGTCGAATGCGCAGTCCTTCCCACACCGCATCTCCCCCCTGCACCACACTGTCCAGCACACTCACCGAAGCTTCACTTCGAGGCACGAGGCCGTTCACCCAAACCATTGTCTCTTCGTTGCGTGGGTCCGGTTGATTGTATTTGGCCATGAGTCAGTTTTACGAGGTGATGATGTGCTGTTGCAATCTCCGAAAAACAGGCTCAACTTCGGCCAGTAAGACTGAAAATTCATTGGATACCGCAGTTACCTGTTCTGATGCTTGAGGTGACGATTCCCAACCCATCGAGGCATGCACTCGACCGTACCAGTACTTCGCCCACACACCGTCCTCCGGCCTTCCCCCTCTATCCCATGAAAGCATCTGCTGCTCAAACGGCAAATTTAAAAAGTCGCAAATATGTTTAAGATTCGGTGCTGGTTTGGCGACCAAATCGTCAGAATCAATCACGAGGAATGGCCAATTGTACTGCAGGCATTTTTGGAGCCATTTCCATTGTTCAACATAACAAAGGTCCCTCACCGTTGGATGATCCACATGAGCGCGAAACGATCTGATTACTTTGCGCGGGTCTCGGATTAAAAAAACGTGATGATGATCCTGAAATATGCCGTGATCCATGCCTTCCAAATGGTTCGCCATGTGCTTGAGAAAGACATGTGACCGATCATCGACCCAATCGCTGAGGATGGTGCTCAAATCTGTCGACATGGTCCTCAAAACTTCATCTCGGGAAGGGCGTTTCGCTCCTGTTCGTTTTAAAAAATGAGCGAACAATGGCTCATCAATGACCCTAAAATCAGTTCTCTGCGCAAAGCTGTACATCAGAGCTGTACTGCAATTGCGCGGGCCTGACCACAGGGATACCTTCATCGCTTATCGCACCACAGAAACGCTTCCGTTGATTTTGCGAGGCGACAATTCGTGGACGGATTGAACTTCCAGCATGAACATGTAAAGTCCATCCCTCACGAAGTGACCACCGGATTGATGCTCACCAATCCACGGCTCCTCTGGGTTGAAAGATTCAAATACGACTTCTCCCCAGCGATTCATCACCGTCAAATGATATGAATCTGTCTTAAATGCATCACCAACAGGTAAAAAAGCATCGTTCAAACCATCGTTATTTGGACTGAATGCGTTGGGCACATACATCGCAAAATCAACAGGACGGAAGTACGCGACAATCTCTTCGTAATCTTCAACAGGGAGGGTGATGCTTGGCGATTTGGAATCCGGGTTTGGGATAGCATTTGCTACTTCCCATCGTTCAAATTCCCAAAATTCTATCGGTGAAGCCTCTGCATTCAATAACCCGTCGAGCTCCAATCCCCCTGACCATTGATTGGTCACAATCACTTCGCCCCCTTCGAGCCGGATAGCACCTTTTAGCGCTGGTTCTACGCGCACATTGAGGTCCACGTGAGGAATCAATTCAAAATTGGCAGTAACCGTGGCGGCCTGTGTGATCGAGATTCCTCCTTCAGGATCGAGCGGAGATGGGCTCACATCGGTACCCGTGGAAGTCCAGCCCGTGAAGACGTGCCATTCATCCAATCCAATGGCTTCAACTGTGTGCGCTCCATACTCCAATGTTTCAGTTGCCGGATAATTCGCCAGTGATGCTCCATCTAAGATGATGTTGCCTGCTCCGGCAGGATTCACGTCGAAAACAACTTCTTGTGGATCAGCATTGGCTGCGAAATAAGCAATGATGGTGGCATCTCCATTGAGTGTAAAATTCAAGTTCGGATTGGTCGGATTGGTCAAGGCCACATCTCCGTCAAGAACGTCCCAGAATAAAAACAATTCTCCGTATTCCTCTTGTGCTTCGAGCATCATGGGCACACCTGCGAAATAAGTTGCATCAAGTGGCATGTCGTAAGGTCCAATGTCTACGGAGTTCACTTCAATTTGCCCGAGACCATCAATGATGATTGTGAGCGTGACTGCCTCCACATCATAACAATCTTCAATGCCACCAATCAATGTTTCGGCACAACGCTCATCAATGAAATCGTGAATCTCCTGAACGTTTTCCTGCCATGCATTGTAATTGCCCTCCCAACGCTCAATCTGACGCGGCATTTCAGGATCAATGACCGCAATCATGCTGTCCAGAACAGCATGCATGTTGTCACAACTAAAGTGGGTATTGCTCAGGTCTGCCCACCTGTTGATGTATGTGGCCCAGAACTCTTCGTTCTCAAGCAATGCATTGAATATGGGAATATGGCCCTGCCCGCCAGGATCATTCAACGATTCTGGATTGCACGGATCTGCATCAGGTCCTTGCGTTGGTATGCCTGTGTAGTTGGCGCCATGACCAAAGGTGTTGTCCATATCCCAAAGGGCATATCTCCACTTCTTGCCTGATCCATCGGGGTGTCGGCCACGCCACCAAGCTGTATTCCAGTTGAGCCAGTCGGCGCAGACTACGAAAGAATTCAACAAGACATAATCGATCATGCTCATCGTGTTGAATACGCTTTGAACGTATTCATAATTTGCAGCCACCGTCATGTCTTCCGTTGTGATGAAGTCGACCAAAGGGTCCCAATCGGCATCGCTACCGTATTCCACCCAGGTACCACCCCAAGTTTTCATGAAATCTACAAAATGCCTTGGCTGGTCATAGTATTCCGTGGTGAAATCCAAATCATCAACCTTTTCTCGAAACTCGTAGACGCCCCAATATTCGCCATTCAAATAGACAATGCAGCTTTCGTTCGTTCGCTCATCGACCTTAAGATCAGCGAGATGACTTAATGTTTGAACATACGCATCTCGGATGTGGCCTCCCCCAGAATAGGGATAATTGTCGTTGGCAGCCGCTTTAAAAATCAAACGCTGATACTCTTGACGATCTTTGACATGAAAAAGTGGTGCTGGGATCGCGTGGGTATGCCCCATTTGATCTCTCGTGATGTAGTCAAAACCTTTTTGAGGATAAGCATTGGAATCGTTTCCGTGCTCATTGGAATCACCACTCGCCTCGCACCAAAATGTTCCATCTGGATTGAAAAATTCCAAGTGGCATGGTTCATCCGGGTTACCGCCCCCCCAGCCTCCAGGCCAGTTGCCATCTTCAAGTTCATCTCCTGTTGCAGAAACGACTATCATTGAGTGACTGTCGTCACCGGTGAAATAAGTGTTCGTGTTGAGATGAGAACCCGCCAATGCGCCGGAAGGGTCAAAGGCTCGAACACGGATTACCGTTGTTTCATTCACCGTTATTGGCCCCGTATACAGCGCATCCGCATCAGTGGGTGCATAACCGTTTGTCGTGTAGTGGACGTCGTAACCCGCTGGAACTGTAACAGAAACATTTACGCCACCAGAATAGTAACCCGACTGTTCTACAAACAAGGGTGTTGGAGCGTAATCACTGAAAAGCTCGGGATTGGCAACATCCACGCCTTCTCCTGGCGTTGGATTCGTGCACAACATCCAATCATTCGTTCCCTCGACACGGGTCCAACTGTGATCCGCCTGATTGGGCGTCCAGTCCACACCGAATGTGTAAGATTCGAGAACATTTCCCGCTGGATCCGAGAATACAATTGACTCTCCGATGGTTTGAGTGACCTTAAAGTTCGTGTTTAGATAACCACCGGTGTACAACATTTCCGGCACTTCACCTTCATTCGAGCAGATCACCAATAGGTAGCCCCCAGCAGGAACGATTGTTCCTGCTGGAATCTCAAACATGTCGGTATTGTCAGGGTTATCTGACAAGAAGTACCCCCCCAAATCCGCGTCCGTTGGACCGGCGTTGTAGAATTCAACGTAATCCTCATTATCTCCCGCAACACCAAGAGAATAATTGGCTGCTGAAAACTCACTAATGATGACCTGAGAAGACACCAATGTGCCGCACAATAAGCCGATTAAAGACAGTACAAATGATTTCATTTCTTGCGTAAACTCATTCAACATTCAAACGCCCGGTAAAGTTTCCAATCGAAGCACCTTTTAACGAGTAGATATAAGCTCCACTTTTTAAACCGCCCCGCTCAATCACGTGACTCGTGCCTGTGACCTGAGAGTCATAGACAATTCTTCCGGTTGCGTCAGTGACTGTGAGCGTCAAGCGCTCACGTCTTGGATTGGTGAATCGCAGTGTGGTCGATTCCACCATTGGATTCGGAAAAAGGAGTGGTGCATTGGCATCCAGTGCAGAAGCCACTCCGCTCGACACGACGCATCCTTCTAGGATGAAGGTCAACGTATTGTGATAGTCATCATTGACCACATCAATGATGGATTCCAAACATACCTCGTCGCTAATTGATGACCAGTACAACCTCACAAGAGGAGTAAATTCGTAATTCTTCATCATGCTCTCGTTTGCATAAGAAAGCCCTATCACTTCATTGCCTCCTGGAGCAAAAGAAGGCACAATGTTGTATTCGATCGGATCGACCAAATTCACGGCAGAGGCAATTTCAATCCCACTCATCGTGAATTGGTAACCAACGATGCGATTGTTTGGATTTAGAACGTGCACGTCAAGGTACTGTTGAGTCCAGTTTACTGCACCAATGGTGAAGTAAACCGAATCAAATGGATTGATGATGTGGTTGACCGGGAAGTTGCATTTGTCGTGGTATCCTGAACTATCAGGGTGTTGATGTGCCACATTGTAATGCTGGCAAAGTGCCATGTGCGCCGCATCCGTAACCGTGATCAAATCATCTTGATCGACATCGGTGCATGGCATCGCTTCGATGTCATTGCCAAGAATGTGTTCGACGTAGGATACAGCATCCGCCATTTCTTGCTCGCCATTTGCATCCAAATCTCCCATAAGTGCTGTCCCGTCACAGTCGCCGTTGCAATCAGCCTGTGCCGTGCCAAATGGCGTACCATTGCAGTCATCAAAAGGTTCGCAACCTTCTATGGTTTCAACAACAAGTGATCCTGTGGAACGATCCAAGTTGATGCATACTGCTGCGTGGTTGTTCTCGTAAGAAACTTCGTCATGACCCAATGCATCTGGAATGAAGTCGTAATTAGCTCTAACCAGCAGATAGTAGGTACCGTCCGATACCTCAGTAACATCAATCCACTGGCAACTCAGTCCAGAACCATAGATGTCTCCGCATCCTGCAGATATGCCCATGTTGCCGCAACCGTATTGTCCAGTGCCTCCGCCACTGCATTCCAGATCCATCACACAGAAACCGTTTTTGAAGCCAATCGGGATCATCTGACCGTCCAGTGTAAATAAGTCATATTTCGCGTATCCCTTGTGGTGCCAGTGGTTGTGGCAATCACCAAATTCGAATTGGTTGTTCTCTGAATCACCGGGCACTCCGATGTAGTAATCAAGCTCACCAATGTTGAGAATATGAGTGGTAAACCGAACCAATTCACGACTCCCGAATCCGTTTAAGCACCCCTCCTCGATGTAACAATCTGATTCATCAACCTCCATGACCTCTGTGCTAAGGCTGTTTACAATTGCCTCAGCACTCACAATCAAATCGGGTCCTGTACAATTGGGGTCACCAGGATAAATGCAATCGCCGCTATCAACCTCGGCCATCGGATTATAATTACATGCCTCTTCATCAGTGCATCCTGTGGGCAGTCCCACAAAATCAAACTCCCAATCAAATCCATCGGCACATGGCCCTGAAACAGACTCCCTAAGAAATTCCATATCAAAGCTGATGTCTGAGCTCGTGAGATTGATTTGATGAACTTCTACAGCGAGGACATTCGTTCCTTCCAACAAGTCAAACTGCACGAGGTATTCGTTCAAGGCGTTTTCGCCATTGCCAAACATCTCAGTAGCTGCAAAAGTATTGGCATCAATTGGACCTTCGGGCATATTGCTCCGGACAAGCTCCTCTCCATTCAGGTAGACCACCGCCCCGTCATCTCTGCGCAATCGCAAGAGACCGTTCACTCCATTCTCGCCTTCTCCTTCGTATTCAAAAGATTTCCGGAAATAGGTTGTCGTGTGTTTGTCAGAGGAGTCATCGCCATAGCTCACGACCGTCGACTCATCACCATCACCATATCCTAGCTCGGCATCTCCTGATAACCAATCCGCATCATCGTAATCGTTAACCAACCAGTCCGTTCCTAAATCCTCTCCCGTATCGAGGAAGTTCCAGGTCGACTCCAAGCCTACCAAATTGTCATAATCTGCATCTCCAAGTCCCATGCGAACCCAATACGGCACACCGCCTTCAAGCAGCACCGTTAGATTGGCTTGTTCGCCGCAGCCGCCTTCTTGGTCATCGAAATAGATTGAGCCCTCATTTGTCTCATCGAAATTGCCCATGTTGCAGTAATCATAGATCCACAACCGGGTGTCACAATCAACGTCGCATGTCGAAAACAAGAACAGTCCATTTGATGGAGGGACAAACTGGTACCAGGCATTAGAAGTTTCTTGGTTTATAATCCCATAATCCGCTTCGGTCAGTTCGAATGCATCATTGCAAGTAGATCCCGGGAGACAATCAAAGCTCGTCGTCTCTCCGTATCCGATGGCATTGCCGGAAGCCACTTCTACACCGTCCTGAAAAACCCAGTACCCGCCAGGTTCAAAGATTCCGTCACCAAAAGAGTCAAAGATTGAAAACTGCAGACAAGCATTTTCTGCTGAACCATCAATGCAAATCGTATCACCAATGGCCGCACCAGAGGCAATTAGCTCACTGCCTTGGAGCAATTCCCATGAAGTTTCAGCTGGATAATTATCGGCTACAATGACAATGGCAATGGTTGTTTCATCACCCTCACATTGAGCTTTGGAGTGGTGGCAAAGGGTGAGCATTGCAAACGGTAGCACCCAAGTCAATCCTTGAATGAAAGGTCTTGATACCATGAACTTAAATGAAGAAAGCATTGAGTTATTCTCTTTGAAAAAATCGAAGATATGGAATCCGCATCGGAGAAACAGGAATGCGCCAAAAAGGGTTGCACGGGCTATTGAAAAAAGCGAACAGATGCTGTATTTTTGTCACATGACACATGATTCATCACACGACCACGGTCACGATAGTGAACCTGAGCAGAACGAAATTGGAGGTCCTGTCACCTTCGCCCTTATCCTGTTTGGGCTATTGATTACTGTGATTGCATTCATGGCCTAAGCCGCCAGAAATACGGGTGCATCGTCCCTTCTTAGACTCATTCATCTGGGAGACCTCATCAAGCTCAGGTCAACGCACGAGGTCCATCTCTTCGATGAGATGACTTGCACCCGCGTAAACATCCGTTATCCAAAGAACGTAGCGAATGTCCACCATGATGTTACGACAACGTGTCTCGTCAAAAAGGATATCACTCATTGTTGACTCCCAAGAACGATCAAAATTGATTCCGATGAGGTGGCCATCCCCATCAATAGCCGGTGAACCAGAGTTGCCCCCCGTCGTGTGATTTGAACCGGTGAAGCAAACGGGGAGCTGTCCTGAAGCATCTGCATAATCGCCATAATCTCCTGCCCTCAAAGCATCAACCAGGTCCAACGGAAGGTCGAAGTCTGCATCGCCTGGAATGTACTTCTGCAGAATCCCAGAGGACGTCGTAAATGGCAGATACTCCATTCCATCATAAGGCGCCGACCCTTCAACTTTTCCGTAGGTCAATCGCATCGTGCTATTGGCATCCGGAAAAAACGCCTTCTCCGGGAAGAGGGCGCGTAAAGCAGAAGTGTAGACTCCGGTCAATGAGTCCAAAGCCATGGAATGCGAGCGATAACCTGCTGCGACTTGATTGAAATAGACATCGCGCATCGACTGAATCAATTGATAAGCAGGGTCTTTGGCAAGCTTCGAGAAAGCCTTCCGACTTGATTTTGCGAGCAATGCCATGATCACCTGTTGGTCTGCAAAGGCACTTTTGTCAAAAACCTCTTTTGCCCAGCCTTCTGCATCACCAGTGCTCTGCAATTGTTCTGGAATGAATTGAACATCTAGATGCTTCAGATAAGGATCCCGCAATGAGGCCATGACCCCTTCATCCACCCTTGCATCGTATTGCCGAAAATGGTCAGTTGTCTGAACTTGCATGGCAGCAATAACATCCTCCAATTCACCCTTCTCCTTCAGCTCATCCCAATCTTGAATCAACGGTGAAAAGGACTGTGCAAAATTGAGGATATCAGGGCCATAGTATACCCACTCGATGAACATACTCCTTGCCAATTGGAATGGAAAGAGCGCTTCATTTTCAGATTGGATGCTGGAAATTACGCGCATCCAATCTGGATTTTCGGCTGCTGAGGCACGCGCCATGAATTGCATTTCTAGGTTGCGTTTCTTGCCGATGGCATCCAATTCGATGAGGCCTTTGTTTTGACCAATCCATTTTTTCCATGCATTGGCAATCGAACTTTGCTTATCTGCGTATGCTATGCGCAACGCTGCAGTTTCAGCTCTGGCAGTATTGATGACCCCTAAAGATGCTTCACGCATCTCAATCCGAGCAGGATTCAGCTTGTCAATTACGCGCGCCACAGCATCACTTGTGAGATACTGCTCAGTGCGTCCGGGAAAGCCAAAAACCATGGTAAAGTCACCCTCAACTGCACCTCCCACGTTGACAGGGAAATGGTGTCCTGGAGTGAATGGCACATTTTCGGCGGCGTAACCGGCTGGCTCGTTGTTCACATCGGCGTAAATCCGAAACATGCTAAAATCACCGGTGTGTCTTGGCCAGACCCAATTGTCCGTGTCCCCTCCAAATTTACCCACTGCCGATGGTGGTGCGCCCACAAGTCGCACGTCATTGTAAGTGATTGTGGTGATCAAGTAATGGCTATTGCCAAAATCAAATGCGACCACCTTGCCCTCTAGTCCATTTCCATCTGTCGCCGCCTGAACCAAATCTTTTTTCGTTTGCTCAGGATTGTCGGAGTTTGCAATCGCTTCTGTTACATCTTCAATTTTATGAATGAAACGTGCAAAAAGATCCGGATTGGGTAATTCCTCCTCGCGCGACATCGCCCAAAACCCGTCCTTTAAATAGTCATTTTCAACTGTGCTGTGGTATGCAATCTGACCAAAGCCACAGTGATGATTGGTGAGCAACAATCCCTCAGAGCTGATCATTTCAGCGGTACACCCACCATTAAAATGCACGACAGCATCTTTTAGCGAACCCGCATTGACACTATAAATGTCTTCCGCACTCAAGTGCATTCCCATTGCTTGCATGTCGCCTTCCACTGCGTTGAGGAGTGTTGGAATCCACATGCCCTCCTTGGCTTGTAAGTCGCACATGGTCCCAAGGCTGACGACAAGAAGCAAGAATAGAAATGGCAATTTCAGGCGCAAACATGCACCGTGTGTTTGATAGATCTTCATGGATTTTGGATCAAATGTTTTGAAAACAGGAGCCGAATATAGTTCGCATCAAATGGAGAGGCCAAGCCCAGTCCTTGTTAGTTTTACAGCATTGACAAACTCCAATCGCTCCCACCATGAACGCACCTGCCATCGATTTAAGGTCTGACACCATCACAAGACCCACTGCCGAAATGCTCAAGGCCATGTATGATGCTGAGACGGGAGACGATGTTTTCGCCGAAGATCCAGCGGCAGTTGAGTTGCAGGAACGATGTGCTGCGATGTTTGGCCATGAAGCTGCATTGTATTGTCCCTCGGGAACCATGACGAACCAAATTGCAATCAACGTGCATGTGCGTCCCGGAGATGAAGTTGTCTGTGCTCGCAAATCGCACATTTACAACTACGAAGGAGGCGGAATTGCGCGCAATTCTGGCGCTTCGGTGCGTCTCATCGAAGGTGACAACGGACGATTTCTCTGGACCGATGTGCTCCCTGAAATCAACCCCTCGGACAGTCATTACGCTCGGACTTCACTCGTCTCCGTTGAAGATACCTGCAACCGAGGAGGTGGTGCCGTTTGGGATGTAGAAAACTTGAAATCGATCCAGAGCGGGTGCAAAAAAGAAAATTTGCCTTTGCATTTGGATGGGGCGAGAGTTTGGAATGCAGTCATCGCCCGAAACGAGAATGCGGTCCCCATGGATCAGACATGGCGGGATTACGGTCAAATATTCGATTCCATTTCAGTATGCTTTTCAAAAGGACTCGGAGCACCGGTAGGTTCGGTTTTAATCGGCAGCAAAAGCTTCATCGACGAATCGCACAGAACCCGGAAAGTCTTAGGCGGTGGAATGCGGCAAATCGGAGGATTAGCTAGCGCGTGCATGCATGCATTAGATCACGAACTGCCCCGTATGAGGGAAGACCATTTTCATGCTCAAGAATTGGCGCTAGCGCTCAAACAAGTTGAATGTGTTGCATCCATCGAACCGGTAGAAACCAACATTGTCATCTTCAGTTTGAAAGAGCACGTTTCTGCTGAACAGTTCGTTCGATGGGCTGAAGAACAAGGGATTGCATGCTTTCCCTTTGGAGGTCAAAAGGTGCGATTTGTCACACACCGAGACGTCAAAGCGGAACAGATCAAACGCGCTGGCACGCTATTAAAGCACGCCACTTTTTGAAGAACTCTGCGCTACTTAGCGCAAAACATTCAAAGAGCGCACCAAGGAACGCTCATCGTCTCGGAATTGAATCGTGTAACGTCCTAATGGCCAGTAACTTACATCGAACACGGGGTCTCCTGCTCCGAACCATTGGCGCTCTGCAACCTTTCTGCCTGTTGCATCAAAGGCTGTTGCGTTCCAACCATTTTGACCAGGTTCAAGATTCATAAAAAATTGGTCGCTGGCAGGGTTCGGAAATAACACACGATCTGCGAGTCCCAATTCATCCATTCCAATTGAGCAGTCATATACTGTGAGCAACATCGCATCTATGAATGAGCAACCTGTATCCGTTGAACCTTCCAAGATGAGGCTATATGTCCCAGCTGCAAAATCACCTGGAACAACATAAAAGAATTGGTTTGTGGAGCCGTCTTGCCATTGATAGTCGTATCCAATCGGTCCGTACACCAGCAATGGTTCATCTTCACAGATGATGGTATCACTTCCGATGGAGAAACCTCCCGCCTCAACCTCAGGAATGTAGGCGGTTAAGGAATTGGAACACCCATTGGCATCGTTCAACGACAGTTGGTATGTACCAGGTAGCAAATCATATAGATTTTGCTCTTCAGATGTAAAGTCGTTGGGCCCGGACCAATTGAAAGTGTAGTCCGCCGTCGCTCCATCCACTGTGACTTCAACGGAGCCATCGGCTGCTTCACCGCAAGATGCTTCAACAATGGTCGTCTCAGTGCTCCAAGGTTCAGGTGTGGTTATGGTGCGAACCACCGTGAATTCAGCCCCGCACGTGGTGGTGATTGTTGCGGTATATGTTCCTGAACTGAGATTATAAATCCAAGCATCATCTGAAGTGAAACCGTTGGGGCCGATCCAAGAACAACTGAAATCAGAACCACCGAAATTCACAAACGGCAACAAAAGACCATTCGGCTCAAAATCCTTATCCAATGGAC
The DNA here is from genome assembly GCA_002323795.1 of Flavobacteriales bacterium UBA1531. GTDB lineage: Bacteria > Bacteroidota > Bacteroidia > Flavobacteriales_D > Sanyastnellaceae > UA16. Next base: position 15,814 of record DCPZ01000049.1, read on the forward strand.
ACGAGACATTTCGCTGCTGCGCATCGGCGCTGATATCACTTTCTTCCAACGTCGAAACCGTAACATACGCATCACCCGTTTGACCGCCCCAACCTTCGATTTGAATGAGATAATCCGCTCCAATCTCGAGGCAACTTGTGTACATGATTGAACGGTAACCACCACATTGATCATCGCCAGCAGAAATCAACTCATACGTGGACCAATCTTGACAGTCCTCAACTTTGTAAAGAGCGATCTGAGTATCGAAGCTGGCGCTGTCGGTGCATGTTGAAATCATCAAAGGCGCTTCGGCAGATGGAGAGAATGACACCCAGCCTGAACTGGTCACAGCTCCGTCGGAACCACACCACGATCCGGGCAATCCACACGCCCCGTTTGGCGCAGCCAATGGTGATGGTTCACCAGCCTGAGCGGTAGCACCTGCAGTCGAAATAATCACCGTAGCCCCATCAACCTCAACTGGAGCCGCATCGCACGGTACATCATTTTCAACAAGTAGGCTCTCACCAGCAGTAAATGTCCAAACATTTCCCGCTCCTGATCCATAGAAAATCCCCGACAGAATTCCATTCATTTGCAGGTCAAAGCGTGAGCCACCATCTCCATAACTATCCACATGAACCAAGTCGTATGCTTCACCAGTGGTTACGCAAAACGGTCCCTCCATATATACCGCGTTGTTGTCATAGGTGGTGCCTCCGGATCCATCGTTTCCTGCTCCATCACATCCAACGCCCTCTGAATTACCGCCACTGGCCAAAAAATCCAGACTCCCACAACCCAATCCCGACGGTGTCAATTCCCAATACATTTCATAAGCCCATTGGTCCGTATCAATTACCAAATCAAGGGCAGTTTCACCAGCATCACACTGCGAAAAAAGCTGCGCTGGTGCATTCAAGAAGCTGAAGAGTACAACAACAATGCTGAGTAGATTTACATTCATGTTTCGAATATAACTCAATTGGAATGAGTGGCAATAAACCGTACTTTTGAGGCCGCAATGCTCATTCTCCTCTCTCCCTCTAAAACCATGGCTTCGGATTCACCTTCCGTCAACTTCCAGCCTAGAGAGCCTGAGTTTATGAAAGACGCCGAACTGCTGATGTCAGGACTCCAAAAACTCGATGTCTCCGAGATTGAAACCCTCATGAAGGTGAGCACGGCCGTTGCAGGAGAAGCCCATGACAGGTGCTCAAAATGGAACGTTCCATTCACAACTGAAAATTCAAAGCCAGCGGCATACGGATTCAAAGGAGCTGTGTACACGGGGCTCGATAGTCGTTCGTGGTCTGCAAAAGAAATGGACTTTGCTCAAAAGCACATTCGGATTTTGAGCGGTCTCTATGGTGTTCTCGGCCCCAAAGACCTGATGCAGCCGTACCGTTTGGAAATGGGACTCAAATGGCCCAACACGGCAGAGACGAAAAACCTGTATGCCTTTTGGGGCGATAAGCTTCAACAGTCACTGAATAAAGAGGCGAATGGACTCATCGTGAACCTCGCCAGCAACGAATACAGCAAAGCGGCTCTCCTGAAGACCATGGACAATCGTGTTATTACGCCGGTATTCAAAGATTTGATCAAAGGAGAATACAAAGCATTGATGGCCTATGCCAAAGAAGCGCGTGGGACGATGGCGAAATACATCGTCCAAAATCGAATCACCAATCCCGAAGAAATGAAGGGGTTTGATGGCATGGGCTATCGCTGGGATGCATCACTATCAAGTGACAACACGTGGCTCTTTACCCGAGACAAAAATTCTATAGTAGCATGAAATCATACGTATCTATCCGCCGAAAGATGAAAAAAGTCTTCGGCATCATCATCATCTCAGCGCTTGTCACCAATGCACAAGCCCAAAATCCAACTCCATCCATGGAAGACATCAGTTACGCGCTTGGCGTATTGTTCGCGAAAAATCTGCAAGACCAAGGACTTGAAACCATCTCTACTGCCAAAATGTCGGAAGGCTTAGCCAGTCAAATGAAAGGCGATGCCCGACTCACGCCAGAACAAGCCAATCAAATGGTTGGAGAGTTTATGCAAACCAAACAAGCTGAGTCCTCCGCAGGATATGATGCAGAGTGCCAAGCATTCCTTGCCGAAAACGCCAAGAAAGAAGGCATCCAAACCACCGCTTCTGGGCTCCAATATCGGCATGAGACTGTTGGCGAAGGAGATGCACCTACAGCTTCATCTACTGTGACTGTTCACTACCGCGGCACGTTGATCGACGGCACGGAATTCGACTCATCGTATTCTCGTGGTGAACCGATTTCTTTCCCACTGGGAAATGTAATCCCAGGCTGGACTGAAGGACTTCAGTTGATGAAGCCTGGTGGAAAGACCTTCTTTTACATTCCCCAGAATCTAGCGTACGGAGCCAATCCAAATCCCAATGGTCCTATCCCACCGTTGGCTGCACTCATCTTTGAAGTCGAGCTGATCTCAGTCCAATAAGAAACTCAAGGACTCAACTGAAAAACCTCAGGGCTCTGCTCTGGGGTTTTTTATTGCTCCATTTCAAAGGAGAATTAGCATGAATGCGTCGATGCTTAGGTCGAGATTCAGCCGCTGTTCATTAGTTTGCAGTCCATGAATGCACTCATCACCAATGATGCCACCGTACTGGGGCTACTCATCGCCACCTTGGCACTCGTTTTCCACTGCAGCTCGCTGCCGAGATTCAAAGGGTTTTTCAAAATAATCCCTTCCTTGCTCCTCTGTTACTTCTTGCCCGCCGCGTACAATTCATTGGGCCTGGTAGACGGTGAAGCGTCCAACCTGTATTTCGTTGCATCCCGATACTTGCTGCCTGCAAGTCTCGTCTTGCTCTGTTTGAGCATCGACCTCAAAGGCATTTGGAATTTGGGGCCCAAGGCGCTCATCATGTTTTTCACAGCGACCATTGGTATCGTCATTGGCGGTCCGATTGCCTTGTGGGCAGTCAGCTTCATTGAACCAGCTGTTTTGGGTGGTGATTCACCTGAAGCATTTTGGCGCGGTCTATCAACTGTCGCAGGAAGTTGGATTGGAGGAGGTGCGAACCAAGCAGCTCTGAAAGAAATCTCTCAAACGCTCGATGATCAATTCAGCGCGATGCTCATCGTCGATGTATTCGTAGCTAATCTTTGGATGCCTTTCCTTTTGGTGGGTGCAGGAATGAGTGCCGTATTGGACCGCAAGCTCAAGGCCGATTCCTCCGCTGTGGATGCGTTAAAAGAAAAGGTGGAGAAATTCCAACTGGGAATTGCCCGCATCCCAACATTTCAAGACCTCATGATCATTGGAGGCATTGCATTTGGCGCTGTCGCTGTGGCTCATATCACTGCAGATGGTTTGAGTCCTGCGTTCAAATGGTGGTTCGGGTCAATCCTATCTTCTAACCCTGATAGCTTTGTTCAATACCTGAGCAGCTTGGAACAAGGGTTCTTTTGGCTTGTAGTAGCTGCAACTGCAATTGGCATCGGGCTTAGTTTCACCAAGCTTCGCAATTATGAAGGTGCTGGCGCCAGCAAAGTGGGAAGTGCATTTCTCTATGTCTTAGTCGCTACGATTGGAATGAAAATGGATGTGGTTGAATTGTATCACAACTGGGATTTATACTGGTCGGTCATCCTCATCGGTCTGTTGTGGATGGGCATCCACATCATCACGTTATTGACTGTGGCCAAAATTATCAAAGCCCCCTTCTTTTTTGTCGCTGTTGGCTCACAAGCCAATGTTGGCGGAGCGGCCTCTGCTCCCATTGTCGCTAGCGCTTTCTCGCCTGCTTTGGCTCCGGTAGGAGTCTTACTCGCTGTGCTGGGTTACGCAGTCGGTACCGTGGGTGCGATTGTGTGCATGGAGCTCATGCATGCCATTTCGATGTGATTTTCAGCCCTTGAAGCGTTTAGCCCAAGTAATGTCCCATAGCAGCCCGCTTGACTTCCAAATAACCTGCGTTTTCAGGTCGTGCTTCGATGACCAATGGAACCCGTTCTTTTACCTCGATGCCGAAAGCCTCAAGAGCTTTTACTTTCAAAGGGTTGTTGGTCATCAATCGAATGACAGGAATCTTCAAGTCTTTTAATATTCTTGCGGCGACCTCATAGGACCGGGAGTCGGATTGATGTCCCAATGCCTCATTCGCTTCAATCGTATTCAGGCCTTCATCTTGAAGATTGTACGCCTTAAGCTTTTCAACGAGCCCTATGCCCCTGCCTTCCTGCCTCAGGTAAATCAATACTCCACCCTTTTTGCCAATTTCCTCCAGCGAGCGATCGAGCTGCTCCCCGCACTCACAACGTGTGGAATGAAACATATCTCCCGTCATGCACTCGCTATGTATCCGAGCCAACGGCACAACCCCTCTTGCTACCGGTGCATGGAGAACGACATGAGGAAAAAGATCCTTCTCATCTCCGTAAGCGGACATTGAGAATTCTCCGAGTGAAGTTGGCAATCGGGATGTTACTAGCTTTTTCACTTGTCAAAGATAATTGAAGATTATGCTGCAGTGATTCATTTCAATGAATCATTGTTTGTCTCGCATTCGGTGAAAAAGAAAAAGCCAGCTCCTTCAAGGAACCGGCTTTTTCTATGTTTGTTCTTTTTAGTGGCTTATTCGCCGCAAGTCGTTCCGAATACAGAAAGGAATGACAACAAGTCAGGTGTGGCAACAAGTCCGTCGCCGTCCAAATCACCTGGGCAATCGTCTTCTGCAAATATGCAAGATCCGTTGTCCGTGTTTGCAGCAGCATCGTAGTTGTCAGCAGCTTCATAAATACAACCATACGCTACAGGTGTGGCGCATGACCCATCGTCTTCATTCGCTGCCAATGCAAACTCTGCATAGGCAGGGTCGGTGCAGCCGAGGATTGGACAAGTCGCTTCACAGCTACCTGCGCATAATTCAATTGCAAGACCCTCTGAAGCAGTAGCAGCGTAATTTCCACCACCCTCTCCAATTGGAGCATCAGGGTTGGATGAGCACTCAGCTGGAGCATTGATTACTTGTCCCCATCCGGACCAGCCGTCGGCTTCACCGGTAGCAGCGATGACGTATTCAAAAGAAGTTCCTTCCTCTAGGCTTAAAGAACCTTCGAAACGTCCATTGTTCCAATTGTATGCTAATTCGACTCCCCATGCACCCCAACCATTCCAAGAACCGTTGATAACAACTGCAGCATAGTCCATGTCCAGCAAGTACGCATAATTCGTCATGTCAATTGAGAATAAAACATCGACCATGACCGGAGGAGCAGAACAAGATCCGTCGGTTGTGCACTCACCAAAGCAAGTGTTCACCACATGATCTTCTGTGATGTTGGAAAGCAGTCGATCGTTCCAAGTACCGTCTGCACAGTCTTGGCCCGAGATGTCTTCTTTGCAACTCCAATCGCCGCAAGCACCATTCGTAAACGTATAGTTTCCGTTGTACGGTGTCGTCAACTCTAATGTGATGGAGTAGACTCCATCACCGTCTTCGTCTGTCATTGGGTTGTCCCCAGGACTACCGAAATCAACACCACCTGCAAGGAAAACGCCATCAGGAGAAACCTCCTCGTTCTGCATGTTCACATTCCATGTCACCATAGCTGTGCCAGAAGAGGCGCAAGATTCGCTGCATTGTCCGTAGCAAAAAGTTACCGAAGTGTCTTCGTTGATGTCCGAAAGCAGACGATCATTCCAAGTACCATCAGCACACTCTAAGCCTGCGAGGTTTTCCTTACACGAGTAGTCTCCACATGCACCATTGGTGAAAATGTAATTACCCGTAAACGGTGTAGGCAATTCAATAGCGATGGTGTAAATGCCATCAGCGTCTTCGTCTGTCATTGGGTACGTCCCTGGTGCTCCAAAGAAATCACCTCCAGCGACATAAACTCCACTTTCGGCAACTTCTTCGTTTGACATATTTACATTGAATGTGACCGTTGCATAGCTTTGTTCGTCACCTGTGCAAGCATCACAAGAATTATAGCATACTACTCCGAGCTCCACATCAGAATCACCCAAAACCAAAGAACGGTTCGTAAAGCCATCAATTGTGCTTGTGCAAGCTTCTCCACCTGCAAATTCTTCCTGAGAAGACCAACCGTCCAATGTAAATTTGTACTCATAAGTGGCGTTAGAGGTCAAATCAATCGATAGTTGATACACGTTGTCGCCGTCGTCGTCAGTCATTTCAGCACATCCGCCGCACCAGCCATTGAAACTTCCATTGAGATTTACCATTCCAAACGTACCTTCGTGATCGCTCATGTCGACTTGGAAGGTCACTGAAGCCGTCTCATCAGCTGAAGCACAAGCATCGCAAGAGTTGTAGCAAACAGCATTAAGTGTTTGTTCACCTTCTACGAAAAGCGCTCTGTTGGTAAAACCGTCATTCGTAACTGTGCACGACTCACCACCCGCGAAGAATTCCTGTTGCCCCCAATTATCGAGCGTAAACTTGTATTCAATGTTCGTTCCCAAGTCAAGTTCTGCGGTGGTCGTGTAAACACCATCGCCGTCATCGTCAGACATTTGGTTGCAATCTCCGCACCATCCATTGAGTGAACCGCTCAAGTTGACCAAGCCAAAATCACCGGTGTATTCGTTCATGTCTACGTTGAATGTGACGATCGCCGTTTGAGCTGGTTGAGAGCATGTACCGTCCGTAGAACATTCGCCAAAGCATGTATTTACAACATGGTCCTCTGTAATGTTTGAGAGCAGTCGGTCATTCCAAGTGCCATCTGCACAGTCCTGGCCTGCAATGTCTTCTTTGCATGAATAATCTCCGCATGCTCCGTTTGTAAATGTGTAGTTTCCATTGTACGGAGTGGTCAATTCCAACGTAATGGAGTAAACACCATCACCATCGTCATCTGTCATTGGGTTATCGCCTG
>DCPZ01000083.1 GCA_002323795.1 Flavobacteriales bacterium UBA1531
AAAACAAACTCCACATGGCAAGGCTGCTGAAGATCAGAACAATCAAACGCCCGTACCAATCGGACCAGCCAAAAAGATGAGCCAATCCTGCATGCAGTGCGTTTAGAAGAGGGAATTCCATGCCGGTAATTCCACTGAGGTCACCGGCCATATCTACTTTGGGATGCATCAGGTCAAATGGGCCTTCGAAGAAATTCCGGGCAACCATGAGTCCAGTGGATTGCCGCCAATTATGACCGACTTCGATCGGTGGTAAGGTGATGTTGACCAGTCGGATGATGGCGAACACGACAATCCAGAACCGAACGTCTCTGAATGGCATGAACGGAGCGATTTGAAACCGTTTTAGGGAGGCTTTGGTTTTTTCTATTGACGATCTGATGGCGCAAAGGTCGACACTGTATGCGACATTTTCAGCGCGAATGCATTGGACGAGTTGAAGCCCTCAAGTCAACAGGTTGGGTCGTTAAAAGGTAACTTGAGCGAACAGCCTTCAGGTGGTTTTGATTGAATGGTGCGGTATCGATAAAGCAATGCCCGGTGTCACATAGCGGATGACCTTTTCATTTTGCGCTCGATGGCTTCGGCGAGTTGTCGATCCAATTCTGTGATTACGTTTCCGGCATCATGCGTGGTCAATTCAAGCCGAACGCGGGTGTATTCGTTGATGATGGTGGGGTGATGATTGAATTGCATTGCCAGCGCAGCTACTTCATTCAAAAATGAAAATGCCGTTGTAAACGATTCAAATTGTTGTTCGCAAATGAGCTTGTTGTCGATTTCTTTCCACATGGGAAGCAAGTTAAGACGCAATGAATGCGAATTGGTGCCATTTCAATTGGCTGTAACTTGCGCCGTGCCTTCACCGCAAACCAAGAGTAGTAAACGTTCATCAGAACATCGAATGCACCCCCGCAATAGGAACCTTAAGCGCTATCAGATTTCCGAACTGGTCGCATGCCTTCCCGAACTGGGGGGCTTCATTCAAAAGTCCAAACGCGGGGAAGATACCATTGACTTTGCGCGTCCAGAGGCCGTGAAATTGCTCAATCGAGCGATCATTCTCAGTGACTACGGTTTGAGGCATTGGGATTTTCCTGAGGCAAATCTCTGCCCACCTGTACCCGGGCGAGCGGATTACCTGCACCATATGGCCGATTTGTTGCGGGCAAATCATTTCGGAAACATTCCGCTAGGGCCGGGGATTCAAGCGCTCGATATAGGAGTTGGTGCGACTGCCATTTATCCCATCGTAGGAATTGTGGAATATGGATGGTCATTTGTTGGATCTGATATTATGGAAGGATCATTGGAATCCGTGCAGAAAATTGTCGAGGTCAATGATTTGCTTCAAGGGCTCTTGGAAGTGCGGCATCAGCCAAATGACTCTCGTATACTGCGGGGTGTTGTTTCCGAATTAGATCGCTTCACTTTCACCATGTGCAACCCTCCCTTTCATGCAAGTGCCGAAGAGGCGGCCCAAGGAACAATGCGAAAAACGAGGAATCTTTCAGGCGGTAGGGCTTCGAATCCAATGCTGAATTTTAGCGGTTTGCACAAGGAGTTAATTTGTGAAGGTGGTGAAATGCAGTTCATCCAAACATTGATTCGAGAAAGTCAGAATTATGCCGCCAATGTTTTTTGGTTCACCACACTGGTTTCCAAACAGTCACATCTGAAGGCTTTGTATGCTACGTTGAAAACAGTTCGTCCTGCTGAGGTCAAAACAATTTCCATGGGCACTGGCAATAAGTCAGCGCGGATTTTGGCCTGGACCTTTGTGCCGAAAGAAGAACGTATGCATTGGCGTTGTTGATTCAATGCGTTTAATGTGTCACTATGGGGACATGAATTAGCAGGTTTTGTTCATTTCTGTTTCCGTCCAAGTTTCTTGGTTATTTTTGACTTATGAAGATATCTAGGTATCTGATAGTCATGTTTTTGTCCATGATGTCTTGGACCTCTTCGGCGCAGGATTCACTGTGGATTGCTCGTGGAGAATGGCCGCACATTCCGGATTCTGTGCAATCCATCCGATTCAATGCGAATTCGGACTGGACTAGCATCAATGCGACGCTTTCCAGGGTGCCTGACCAATTGTCAACGCTCGTCTTGATCAATTCTGACAGCATTATGCACACATGGAAGCTTGAGGCAGAGGGAGAACAGGAATGGGAGATTGGAGGATTTGATACTTTGTCATTGAATATCCCGGCACTTGCCGCAGGCGCCTACCGATTCGGCCTGACAAATGAAGTTGGTCGCGTCTTAGGCGCAAGCGGTCAACTGCAGGTGGGTTTGGATGTTGATTTCCCGCTTTTCCACTGGAACTTAGGAGATTGGTCTATCGACAGAATGGTGGCAGCAGATCTGGGTTTGCCCATTGCGTGGGATGCGCCATACATTCCGGAACAGTTCACCATCAATGAACGCACCTATCCTGCAACCGTCGATGATGTTGATGCCCTTGTTACGATGAGCTTAGGTGATACCTGTTTGATTTCAATTGTGAATCATGGATTCATGGACCATGTCTTCCATTTTCATGGGTTTCATGTGACCATCGTGAGCAGCACGCTCCATCCTGAGCGCGTCGGGTGGTCGAAGGACACATCCCCAATCCTCAGAGGTGAAGCTCTTGTCGTCCAGCTCGTGGCGAATCAGATTGGAATGTATCCTGTTCATAATCACAACTTGATTGCTGTCACCAACGCCGGTTTTTATCCGGGTGGTATGATCACCCAAATCCACGTCATGCCATGAGACAGTTTCGAATCTTTGTCCTGATTTGTGCATTTTCTGGGTCCTTGCTTTGTTCAGGACAAATGGCTCCGCCTCAGCTTTTTTCCGGTATGGAGGGCTTTACTTTCTTGTCGGATGGAACGGCAATTCCCATCTGGGGTTATGGTTGGGTGGCTGACGGCTACATTACTTTGCCAGGACCCTTGTTGGAGTACAACCAAAATGATTTTGTACAGTTGAATTTCACGAATCCGAGTCCAGAAAGTCATACCATTCACCTTCATGGTCTAGACGTTGACCAAGTCAATGATGGTGTGCCTGCGACAAGTTTTTATGTTACTACAGGGGAGGAGGCGACCTATTCTTTTACGGCGAATCACCCAGGGACGTTCCTTTACCATTGCCATGTGACGACGACGTTGCATTTGACAATGGGCATGTATGGAATGATTTTAGTCAATCGACCGGACATGATGCTATACGACGGAGGACCTGCCTATGCCGAAAATGCTCCAATTTTGTTCAGTGACTTGGCCATAGAGACGAATATGAATCCGGTGCAGTCTTTTCCTTTCCACGATATTCGCCCAGATGTTTTTATGGTCAATGGTGTTTCAGGTAATCAGCTGGAGCAAGCGGAACATATCATAACGTTTGAAGCTGGTCAGCCCATCGCATTGCGCCTTGGCTCAATGGCGTACAGCCTTTTGCGTTTGGATTTTCCAGAGGAATTGCATGCCACTTGTTACATGAGCGATGGGAGGCCATTGCCAGAGCCGTTGGAAGTGGTTGAGCTAGATATCTTTCCAGGTGAAAGATTCACGGTTATGATTGAGCCTGATGCAGGATGGGATGGATACATCCCGTGTGAATTTTGGAACATTCCGGACCAGCAATTCGAAGATGAACAATTGATTCGCGTCCGAGATGCTAGCCTCGATGTCCCTACCTTGGGAACCAATGACAGCCCTGCCGGATTTCCCAACCCAACTCGTTCGAGCATCACATGGGGAGGATTAGAGTCGATTTGTGTATTTGATGCTGGTGGCTCCATGGTTTTCCAAGGTGCTTTGCTTCAAGGCAAGCTAGACGTCCAGAGTTGGCCAGCGGGATTGTACACGGCAATCTTATCCGATGGAAGAAGATCGCGGTTTTCAGTGATCCACTGACGCAAACGGCACATAGGCGGCTTGGTGGATGCGTGAGGGCAATGACAGTGAGGTGTGCGTTGTGATTGCGATCATTTTTCAGTCTTGGATTTATTTTAAACCACTTGACTGGCCGCTCATTCTCCCGATATTTTGAGGATTGAACAAGTGTATCAGGCATTGGTTATTTTCTTATGAAAACACCATCGTCACCATTAGCCCTAGAGCACAAAACCTATCTAATCAACGGTGACTTGCTGCAATGGGCGGGAGCTTCAGCAGAAGTGGTAAGCCCAATCCTAGAGAATAGCTTGTCTGAAGACGGAGAAAATGCAGGTGTTCGCTTGGGCAGTGCCCCAGATATGGATGAGGCTTCAGCGCTCTCAGCACTTGATTCCGCCCGCAGCGCTTATGACTTTGGTCGGGGTGCTTGGCCAACAGCAGACGCAAGCGTTCGCATCCAAGCGATGGAAAAATTCATCGCATTAATGGCGCCAAAACGGGAAGAAGTTGTCAATCTGCTGATGTGGGAGATTTGCAAAAAAAGGTCTGATGCCGAAAAGGAATTTGACCGAACCGTGATTTACTTGAAAGAAACGGTAGAGGAATACAAAAATTTACATCGGGAAGGGAGTCACATCACCTCAGTAAATGGCACACTTGCTCAAATTCGTCGAGGTCCGATTGGTGTGGTGCTGTGCCTAGGTCCGTTCAATTATCCATTGAATGAAACATTTTGCGTGCTTTTGCCTGCCTTGCTGATGGGGAATACGTGTGTTTTTAAGCCGGCGAAATATGGAGTTTTGCTCATCACGCCATTGCTTGATGCGTTTGCAGAAAGCTTCCCACCAGGCGTGGTCAATGTCATTTTTGGTCGAGGCCGTACACTTGCGGCGCCCATCATGAAGACGGGAAAAATTGATGTTTTGGCTTTGATCGGGAATAGTAAAAGCAGCAATGCGCTCATTTCTCAGCACCCGAAGCCGAATCGAGTGCGTCAAGTGCTTGGATTGGAAGCCAAAAACCCAGCAATCATTTTTGATGATGCTGACATTGACTTGGCGGTGAAGGAATGTGTAAAAGGCGCCTGGAGTTTCAACGGTCAACGTTGTACAGCCATGAAGGTCATTTATGTTCATAAGCTCATCCGAAAGGAGTTTCTCGAGGCTTTTTCCAAGGCAACTGATGAGTTGGTCAGCGGCAGTCCATTTGAGAACGCGGATATCACACCATTGCCTGAGCAGGGCAAAGTGAAGTACATGCAATCTTATGTAGATGAGGCAATATCCAAAGGTGCTCACGTGGTTAATGCACGTGGAGGAGAGGTCGAAGGAAATGTTTTTTTTCCAGCGATTCTTTTTCCCACACAACGAGATACAGCTATTTTTCGGGAGGAACAGTTTGGGCCCGTTTGTCCAGTGTTAGAATTTGATGATTTTGAAGAAGTCTTGACGGATGTTGCTGAAAGCAACTACGGCCAACAGGTCAGTATTTTCACGAGAGACGCTCAAGCCGCTGGGGAATGCATTGACCATCTGGTCAATCAGGTTTGCCGCGTCAATATCAATGCTTCATGCCAGCGTGGACCGGATGCTTTGCCATTTACAGGTCGGAAGGACAGTGCCGTGAGCACATTGAGCGTAAAAGCTGCGTTGCGATCTTTTTCGATTCGCACACTCGTTGCATGTTCTGAAGATCAGAAACAGCTCATGGAAGAGGTAATCGCAGGAGGACACTCCGCGTTTTCGTCCATGAATTATCTACTGTAACTGTGAAATCTCTGACACTGTTATCCTCGGAAAGGCTTTGATCCGAATCCGGTGCGCTTGCCCTTTCCACCGGACTTTCTTTTTTTGAATCCTCCTCCGGAATTTCCAGTGCCGCCAGATTTTCCGAATCCACCATACTTTTTGCGATCGCTGCTGCTCGAGCCATTTGCTGTGCTTCGATTTTTGCGTCCGTTGCCACTTGAGCTTCCGCCCCCACCGGATTTCTTGAAGCCACCGCGAGGTTTGGAGTAACTTCTTGAACGACTGTATCCTCCCGAGGAGCTTCTGCGTTGAGGCGATCGGTCGCCGTCTTGCTGCGCACGCTGATTGATGTCCCGACCGGAGTCTACATTTAGACGAGCCAATTCACGCGCTACCAGCCGTGCAATCATTTCATCTTTTGGGGTTTCCTCAAAGAGTAAATTCATCTGCATGATGAGGTCGAAGGGAACGCGATCAAAGGCCTTTTGATCGAGCACTTCCTTAGCCCAGTTCATCATTCGTGCCTGCACGATTTCTTCAGCACCTGGAATGTCGACAGCTTCGAAAGAAATATCCATTTCACGCGACATGCGGTTGACGTAGCCTTTTTCTCGGTTGCTGATGAAGGCGAGGGAGATTCCCTTTTTACCGGCGCGTGCTGTCCTTCCAGAACGATGCGTGTAATAAGCCTGCTCACTTGGGAGTGAGTGGTGGAAAACGTGTGTAAGGTCATTGACGTCAATGCCACGAGCCGCTACATCGGTTGCGATCAATACTTGAAGATCGCGGTTCTTAAAGCGGCTCATTACCCGATCGCGCTGAGGCTGCGACATTTCGCCGTGCAATGCGTCTGCACGGAATCCCATCTTCAGCAGATCTTCAGCCAACGCCTGCGTATCCCTTCGAGTTCTGCAAAAAACAACACCGTACAAGTCCGGTTCAAGTTCCAAAAACCGCGACATGGCTTCGGTCTTATCCGCTTGCTTTACGACGGCATATCTGTGCTCAATGTTGGCGTTGACAGTGGTCTTTGGATCAACACTTACTTCGAAAGGCGATTCCATGTACTGCTTCACCATGCGCCGGATTTCTCTTGGCATGGTCGCAGAAAATAGCCATGTTTTCTTTGTGTCTGGTGTAAATTCGAGGATCGTATCCAGCTCGTCTTTGAAGCCCATGTTGAGCATTTCGTCCGCCTCATCCAGAACGAGGTACTTGATCTGATCGAGCTTCAATGCTTTTCTTTTGACCAAGTCAATGAGTCGCCCGGGAGTTGCAATGACCACATGGCGAGGTCGTTTGAGTTGGCTGATTTGCGTCGAAATATTGGCACCTCCGTAAACAGCGACGCTTTTGATCCCTTTGAGATGTTTGGAAAACAAATCGATTTGTTCTGCGATTTGCTGACCCAACTCACGGGTCGGAGCCAAGATCAATGCTTGAACACTGTCATCCGACGGATCCAGGTGATCGAGGAGAGGGAGGCCAAATGCGGCAGTTTTGCCCGTTCCGGTTTGGGCGAGCCCAATGAAATCCCTGTCGCCTTCTAAAAGGTGTGGGATGGCTTGGCTCTGAATGTCGGTGGGGGTTTCAAAACCAAGTTGGCCAATGGCTTTGAGAATCGGGGCGGAAAGGCCGAGGGTGTCGAATGAATCCAATGCAGTTTACTTCAGCGTGCAAGTTCCGTCAAATCAAGGACAATTCGGCTTTTCGGAAGAAGGAATGCATAAATTGTGCATTTAGACACCTCATAACTACCAAGAATGCCGTCCATGACGAGACCTATAAGATCATATGCACTAGCGGTGTTAATTTCGTGCGCAGCAGGCATCAACGGATGCAATTCTCAAAATGAGGTCTGCTTTGTCATCGAAGAAAATCCTTTCATTGAGGATCCTGCATTGTCAGAATTCACTCAGTACATTCATGTTTTGGAATGCCTTCATGTTGTCGCAGAATCTGGAATTTCGGATTCGAAACTATTACATGTAGCGGCGGTCGCAGCAGAGCTGCTCGATCAGGATGAGAACGGATTCGTCGATGATCCAATGCTTGAAGCGGCTTTGTTTCAAGGTCAAGCACTTATGCCTGTCTTGAATTTTGAAGGCTCTGATGCGGAAGAGAATCTTTTTGAATTTTATGAAGGTGATGGAATAAGCGCTGTTTTGTACAACGAAGAGATAGATCCGAGTGACCCGGGCTATTGGGGCGCAGATGCGACCTTTGAAGAAGTACTCCACACGATCAATCATGTTGGTCACGTCGTGATTTATCCAGAGGCATTTTCTCTCCAACCCAATTCATCTTTGCTCAGTGCTGCTATGGATGTGGCTCGGGGCGGACAGTTTTTTGACATGCCTGATGTTTATCCGGAGGAGGCATGGTATCACTACGATGATGAAACATGTGACTATAAATGCATGGCGATTGAATACCTTTATTGGGCAATTGTAACGGAGATGGGCATTTTAAACGATGCGACGACCGCCGAAGGGATCGCTGATGAGTGGGAATTGCCATCGCCGGAATTGCTTGAAGCAACGGACCTCTTGGTTCATGCGCTGATCAACGATCCTGCCTACATGATTCCTTTGGTAGCCCCAGATGGGAACTACTGTCCAGAAGCGGTCGACGTGGTCGGTGCTCATGGTACGGCTCCAAAGTTGATTGAGGTGTTGAACCTTCTAGGACAACAAGTAAAGGCTTCCAGCCATGGAATTCAATTACACGTCTTTGATGACCTCACCGTTAAAAAGGTGATATCGTACCCACAGGAATGAGCCACCTTAATCATCTTCTTCATCGTTGCGACTGCTCAATCCGCGCTGCAACAAGAGCATAATGACTGCGAGTAAAACAGCAGTCATTTCATACGAAAAAGCATACCAAGGGTCAGTGCCGAGCGCGCGCCTGAGTAAAATGGTAGCAACAACAAAACCCGAGTTTCGCAGTACAAATCCGAAATCATCCAGATACTTGAATGAAACGACCAAAAGAAGAACATCAACAAGGATCAGGGCTGTGAAAAATTCATTGTAAAAAACACTGTTGAGATCTGAATGCAAGGCTTCAGGATATGTGATCCATTCCCATAGCCAGTTCCCTATGGAATATACACTCAGGCCAATGAAGAAAAGGGTCAGTATGCCTGCCATTCCCATTTTGAATCGGACAAACTTTTTCAGTTGAGATTCTTCTAACCGGGCTACCCTTCGAGGCAAAAGGTAGTAGAATAAAACGAGCATGCCCCCGAGTGTCACGGCGGATAGCATGTGCGGGAAAAAGGCTGCTTCCCAAGGCCATGTCGATGTGTTTTCCAAGGTTTTGAAGACCGATCGAATTTCGATCAAGGCTACAATTTCAATTTGTTTGCCCAAGGATCGGGCAAACGACGTGGGCAAGTAGTAGATCAGCAGGTAGACTTCAGCAATCAGGATAACCGAAAACGGTGTGTACAAGGTGGCCAAGGGATGCGAGAAGAGAGATTCAGGTAAGCTCCACGAAAAAATTTCGTTGCCTGCATACAGGGCCAAATGCATGAGGAATAGAACCAGCGCGCAACTCACGAGGAAGCGCTCGATGACACCTCGCATTTTGGGATTGAGCGCGTTTTCAGCGAACGTCAAGAAAGGGGTCGCATATTTCATAACAACCTAACACTAATTCAGTAGAAATGTTTGTTAATCAGCTAATTGTGCCCCTCTTATCGGGCTGTGTTGCGGCTTCCGGGTCTACCATTAGTAGGATGTCGAAGCGCTTGCAGCTATGGCTTCTCTCAGGGCGCCAGCAGCAATGTCGAATTCCAACCGAATGGTTTGATCCTTGATGCCATTTTCAAAGTTGGCATAAAACGAGGGAAGTGCAAAGTGAGCGCACACTCTGCCCGCACGTAGCGGAAAGTCATTTACAGCCAATTCTAAGAGTGTTTTCCCTCCTCGCCTTCCGGGTGATGTGGACAAAAGGAGCATCGGTTTTTGCTCCCACAATTCTTTATCAATCACGGATACCCAGTCGATGATGTTTTTGAATGCAGCCGTATAACTGCCATTGTGCTCAGCAAAAGACACGATGATTCCGTCACAGGCTTTGATTTTGCTTTTAAAGTCATGGGCCAGGGATGGAATGCCTGATTCTGCCTGTCGGTCTTCGCTGTAGATGGGCATTTCGAAATCATTGAGATCAACATCATCTAAATCAGCATCAAATTGCTGTCCGGCCCAAATGGCGAACGCCCGATTAATCGATTTTCGGCTTGAGCTTGCGCCTATTGTGAGCAACCGCATGGACATTCTTGTGTTTCCAATGATAACATCCGCCGGCCTCAAAGGTTGTCGTTTCGGCGCTAAATTCACCACATGCGAATATTTACATGGTTTTTGATGGCCATTTGTTTTGGATCATGCAGCAACAGCACTTCCAAAATCGATGCTGCCAATGGGGAAGACACCCTGGTGATTGTGGCATCTCGGCTGTATCAAAGCCGTACATACCAAGATTTCCTTGAGCCTTTGGCCGCTCCCAAGCCAATTGTATGGCACAATGCGTCTGCATTGACGCGGCATGAATTAAACGAGGTGTTGGCAGATGCCCATGGTATTATTTTAACGGGAGGAGCAGACATTCACCCCAGTCGTTATGATCAGGCCGCTGATACTCTAAGATGCGGCAGCATCGATTTGGAGCGTGATGCCTTGGAATCTTTTCTGTTGGATGAAGTAGACCGAACAGGACTTCCCTTTTTGGGTGTTTGTCGTGGAATGCAGTTTATGAACGTTCACGGCGGCGGTAGTTTGCATCCTCATCTTCCGGATGTATTGGGCCACAATGGCCATCGGGGAGGCGTGATAGGCAACACGTTGGATACGACTCATGTGGTCACAGCGCTGAACGCATGGTCTTCTGCTTCTTGGGCCAAAGGCGATACGTCCATTGTAATCTCTCACCATCATCAAGGAATTGATCGACTGGCAGAAGGGCTTGAGGCTTGGGCCATAGCGCCGGATGGATTGATAGAGGGGGTCGCTAGAAAGGATACGATTGGCTATCCGTGTTACATCGGTGTTCAATGGCATCCTGAAAGATCCGATGTGGATCAGCCTTTGGTGGAATCCGTTGGCGCTTTTTTTGTGCAACATATGGCGAGTTATGATTAGCCTCAAGTAGCTTGATTTTTTTGATGTCATACACTCATATTTTAGTAGGATGCTCTGAACGGTCAGATTTGGCGTAAATTTCTCTGCTAAATGTTTGTCCTTCGAAAGGAAAAAGCTTCAAAAAGTGGAAATGGCTACCAACCAACGTGACAGGGCAAATTCATTGCTAGCGCTCGTCAAGGATCTCGCAACCGCAGGCCCTAATCCGTTGAATTACGAATCACTCTGCTCTTGGGTCGAGTCATATGACTGGAAGAGCATGGATTGGGAGTTGTTGTTGCCAGCCATTGAAGATCCAACTGACTATGCCCGAAACATCCTCTGCTTGGAGCCATTTGAGGTGGTTTTGATTCAGTGGCCTCCGGGCGTAGAAAGTGCTGTTCACCATCATGAAGGCTTTTGGGGAGCTGTTGTTTGCCTCAGTGGTGAGCTGGAGAATGTTGCTTACGAGCTCAAGCAGGATAAGCTAAACATCAAAGAAATCATCCAAGCGAGCTCCCAAGGGATTATAGCAGAACCCGACGGAACTTTACATAAAATTAGAAATGGAAGTGACTCCGAATCATTGGTTACACTCCACTTTTACTCCCCTGCGCTAGCTGATTTGGATGGTCTTGTGCTTTATGATTTGCCTACCGGCAATCGCCTTACGTGCAATGCTCTCGCGCCAACAGCTTCTGTCGCTTTGGATGCGAGTTTTTATCGAATGGTTGAGCCCGTTGCCTTCGAATATGTCGCACCTTCAGATGCATCTCATTTCCATTGTAACATTGTCCCAAAGCCAAATCCACAGAGCATTGAGCAAATGGTTTCAAATTATTATGCTGAACACGCTTCAGTCTATGATGCCCAAGATTTGCAGGTGTTGAAGCGGAACCGATACACTGCCGCCATTGACAATCGGATCGTGCGCAGCTTTCTTGATATGAATGAGGTTCAACCGGTTCGGAAAGTCATGCATTTTGCTTGTGGAACAGGACGCCGGGCAGCTTCCATTCGAGAATTGACATCTTTGCAATATGAAATGCATGGGGTTGATTTATGCCCGGAGATGGCTGATCAGGCGCGACAACGAGGCGTTCAAGTGGAGGTGGATTCATTGATTGAAATTGAGCTTCGGCCGCATTGGCAGAGTTTTGATGCCATTACACTTCTTTACGCTTACGGTCATTTGCCAAGCCGAAGGATTCGTAAGCAAGTGCTTAAAACTGCGCACCAGATGCTCCGCTCGGGGGGGCAAATGATTTTTGACGTCTTCGACGCGGCTGATCCAGCTGAGTGGGGCCCTGATACGATCCGTCAATTTGATGAGCAACGACTCGGATCACAAGGGTATGAAAAAGGTGATGTATTCTACAAACGGAGCAGGGGAGAGGAGCTCGCTTTTATGCACTATTGCGATCGAGAAACTTTGGAAGCAGTTATTTTGGAGGCAGGTTTCGATTCAGTTGAGATGAAAACCATTGGATACGATCAAAAATCAGGAGAAGAGGCAGAGACAGGCAAATTGTTTGTTGTGGCCAAAAAGGCATGAAAAAAGTGTTTGAATGTCGTTGGCATCTTTTGCACAGTGTGAACATATTCATACGGAGGAGGTATGTATTTTTACATCTAACTAGGTGGTACGAGTGAAAAACACATCCGAGCCGAGACTTTTATATGTACACTGCGTGCTCGCGGTGGTTACGTTTCTTTGGGTGGTCTCCCCTTTGATTCAGTTTTCGCAATCGTTCAATTCTGCTGGCTTACAAACCGAATGGATCTTCGATTTAACAGAGGATGAGCGAGGAGGCGAGAAAGAGACTGAGAAGGATAAGACGGATGACGAAGAAAAAACCCAAAAGTTGGCACGACTGGAAAGCGAGCGCGTCGCGCGCGACGCGATGTTGTGTATTGTTCGTTTGAACGAGAGACTGGAAGACGGACCTGCTATCGAAAGACCAGGCCAGCCTCCGAGGGTATAAAATCAGGTTTCCTCTTTGTGATACGCTCGTACCGAAGAGTTTGGTGCCCTTTCTGGACGCTGTATATTCTCATTTTTTTTCCTCAATTTGTTTTTCATGTTTCGTTTTATTTCGCAAGATGCCCCGGCATCTTTGGTTGTTTTTTTAGTTGCTCTCCCGCTCTGCCTCGGCATCGCTCTCGCTTCGGGAGCTCCGCCACTTTCGGGGCTGATTGCGGGCATCGTAGGTGGTTTGATTGTTGGATTCATAAGTGGCTCTCAACTTGGAGTGAGCGGGCCTGCAGCAGGTCTGGCGGTCATCGTATTCAATGGGATACAAGAAATGCCATCTTTTGAGATCTTCCTTTTGGCTGTATTCGTTGGCGGATTCATTCAAATGCTTTTGGGATTCATCAAGGCTGGAATCATCGGGTTTTACTTTCCTTCTTCTGTCATTCAAGGAATGCTGGCGGCCATCGGGATCATCATATTCTTGAAGCAAATTCCGCACGCGGTGGGGTATGATTATGAACCAGAAGGTTCGCTTGAATTTGCTCAAGATGCGACGCACAATTCATTTACCGACATCTTATTGATGCTGAACTACACGGAGCCTGTAGCGATGCTAATTGCGGCCATTGGTCTATTTTCTTTAATCTTGTGGGAACGTCCTTTTATGAAAGCGAAGAGTTGGACGCGATTCTTACCGGGATCCCTAGTCGCTGTTGCGGCTGGTGTGATCATCAATGCAATGACACAAAGCGGTGAGTTTGCGCTGAGTGCCGATCACTTGGTCCAAATTCCATTGATGACGAACGGTTTGAGTGATATGATTACCACTCCAGATTTCAGTGGATGGATGCGTGGAGATGTCTGGTTACTTGGAGCAACCATTGCCATCGTTGCCTCCTTAGAGACCCTATTGTGCGTTGAGGCTACTGATAAAATGGATCCGGAAAAACGCATTACGCCGACCAATCGCGAACTCGTTGCTCAAGGAGCAGGAAATATGGTTTCGGGTTTGCTTGGGGGCCTTCCTGTCACCCAAGTGATTGTGCGCAGTAGTGCCAACATCATCAGTGGGGGGCGCACCAAACTCTCTGCCATCTTGCACGGATTGCTATTGTTGGTGTCTGTATTGGTCATCCCGAATGTACTCAATTTGATTCCGCTATCGAGCCTTGCTGCCATTCTCTTGGTCGTGGGGTATAAACTCGCAAAACCGGTTCAATTCGTAACCATCGCCAAAAGTGGAATGCGGAATTTTATTCCTTTCATTGTTACCGTGGTTGCCATTGTTTTTACGGACTTGTTGGTCGGCATAGGCATAGGCATAGCGATTGCATTGGTTTTGGTCATCGTAGATCATGTTCGAGAAGGTCAAAGTTTGCGCTTAAAGCCACTATTGAATGCCTCTGTGGATTCGGAAAAAAAGCATCACATCGTTTACCTCGATAAAGTTGTGCCATTTCTGCATAAGGCCGCCATCCGCAAGCAACTCGAGGAATTACCTTTGGATTGCGAGATTACCGTTGATGCGTCCACCGTATCGCGTTTGGATACAGATGTTCACGACATAATTAGGGACTTTGTAGACCGAGATGCGTCCCAGCCAAGGGAGGCATTGTTTAAACGTTGAGAATGGCGCTCGCAACGAGGAATTCCAGTAAATTGCGTCAATGGAGGTTTTTGAAAACAACATGCTGTCATTGGAGGCTCTTCCTGAGCTTGTAGCACAAGATTTTGAGAAGCTCCCGAATCGTTATTTTCGTTTGCGCATCTGGACGTGGGGCATCGTGTTGTCCTTGAGCTTTTGCATTATGCTCGGAGGACTTTTGTGGGCCGCGTTCAATGACGAGGTGCTCTTGACGAACGTGCCGGTGATTCTTTGGGTATTCTGTATCGCTTGGCTTCTCTTCATAAGCCTGTGGGGAGTTTCGGAATTTCGAGGCTTTCACCTGCGTGGTTATGCTGTGCGTGAAAGAGACCTTTCGTTTCGATCGGGTTATTTTTTTCACACATACACCACGGTTCCGTTCAATCGTCTTCAGCACAGTGAAGTTTCGCAAGGTCCTTTGTCCAGGGCTGTGAGGTTGTGCACCCTGAAGATTTACACTGCCGGAAGTTCAGGAGCAAACCTGAGCATTGCGGGAATGGATCCTGTCGACGCTCAACGCATTCGAGACTATATCGACGATAATGGAATCGATTGAAGGGCTGCAACAGGCATTCGGTGAGCCAAGACGGCAGCATTTTCTTGGCACGATCCGCTATTTCTCAAGGAACATCAATTTGTTGGTGAGGTCCTTTTTTCCAATTCTCGCAGGATTGGCTTTGTCAGACGAATTTCGACAGTATATAGAGGTCATTGCAGTTGTTGTTTTTGCATTGATTACAATCGCCGCGTTCGTAGAATTTTGGCGTTTTCGGTTTCATGTTAACAATCATTCGATCATCATTGAAAAGGGATTGCTTGAGCGCGAAGTCATCGCGATTCCATTTGACCGCATTCAAGCGCTTCATCTTGAACAAGCTCCATGGCAGCGTTTGGTGGGCTTGACTAAACTGAAAATTGATACTGCAGGAACTAGCGGTGCCGAGGTCGATTTACAAGCATTGAATCTTTCTGAAGCCAATGTTCTTCGGGATGGGATTATGGCAGCGCGTTCGGTTTTGGCTTCGCCCGTGCCTGAACGCGGAGTTGATTCTCTTCCCTTGGTTCACCTTTCGCCCAAGGCATTGTTAAAAGTAGGCTTAACCCAAGATCATCTGCGCAATGGCTTCATCGCACTTGGAGCTGTAATTGCCCTGTATGAACCTTTCAAGTCATTGATTGACACCTGGCTTTCCTTGGTGCCAAAAATGTATTGGAGCATTCTGTCTTGGACTTGGTTTTTGTTCATTCCCCTCGGAGTGTTCCTTTTTTTAATACTATCATTCATTGTTTCCAGTGCAGGAGCAATATTGAGGTATTTTAACCTGAAGGCGGTGCTGTATGATCGTGAAATTAGCCTCAAAGCAGGTTTGTTGCGGAGGTTTGAGTACCGAATTCCTCTTGCTAAAATCCAAATATTGGAATGGAGAAGCACCTTAATGCGCCGTGCATTGAGCATTGAAACGCTTCGCGTTTTTCAGGCTTCCGCCCAAGAAAGTGATTCATCCAGCAAGGGATTGTCTATGTCAGTGCCGGGAATTTCAAAAGAAGCTTCATCCAATTTGGCCTCCGCTGTCTTTGAATCGATGCAGGAAAATAGTGAAGTGGAGCGAATCGAGCCGTCGATTTATCTGTACTATCGCTTTTTGATCCTTCGGATTCTGATTGGAAGCGCGGCGGTGATTGCGGCAAGTTCTGGAGGAGCTTTATTGTTTCTGATTGGAGGCGTAATCGTATGGTCATTCCATTCAGCTCGAAAGAAATTTGAAAATTATTGGTTGTTGGTCACCCCAGATGTGTGCCAGATTTATGACGGATGGCTTCGTAAGAAACGTTCCATGTTTAGTTTTTTCAAACTTCAGCGAGTTGCTCTGTATCAGAATACGCTGATGAGAAAGCGCGGAGTCGCTCACATCACTTTCGCAACAGCAGCAGGCAATAGAACCTTCAAATTCTTGAACGAAAATGATGCAAAGCGCCTGTATGATTGGTCCTTGATGAAGATCGAGCAAGGATCTCGGAACTGGATGTAGTCGAATCGATGTGGACTCATGCTAACTCTTCTTCAACGATGCGGATCATTTCATGCGCAACTTTTCGGTGGTCTTGTGGCCAGTCTGCAGTCTTTTTTTCTTGGAGTTGTTCTCGGATGTTGACTTCTGTCCACTCTCCACATTTACTGAATAGACATGTAATTTCTTGCAACGCGAAAAAACTTCTTTCTATCCAATTGTTCACGTCCTGATTATTTGAGTTGAAGGATTTGCAAAGGGACTGACTCCATTTTTTCTGTCGATGGAGCACAACTTCTGTCGCAATCGGGTGAAAGTAAAGTAAATGCTGATTTGCGGGGGGGCTGAAGTCGGAGGCAGTGAGTTCCGTTTTTGTTCCTTCCTCCGCAATTTTGCCCAAAAAGTCGATTCTTCCCCTGAGGATCGGGTGAATATTGGAGAGCTGCGTACTGTTCTCGATTGCTAATCTTGTATGCTTTCGGGCCTCCTCTTCATCGTTGTTGCGCCAGGAACTTGATCCCAACAATGAGTATCCGAATGCGAGGTGTTCATGGTTGGAGCTGTATTGGAGCATCCACTTAATGTGATTTCCAAATCCACCGTTTAATTCCATAATAGGAACAAACTGGCAGAGGACTATGCGCACGTATGGAGTGTCCTCAATGAATCGCCTGACAATCGATTCATCCTGAATTTTATAGAGCACGGGTGCAACGTATTGGGCAAAAAGCATGAGTGCATTGATATGACCTTGGTGGTTTTTGGCCATGGGTTCGAGTGCGCGAAGAAGATTGATCACTCGCTCTATTTCGTTCTTGAAGAGTGCCTCACGAATACAGGCACCTACCACCATTATGCTCTCGAGGTTTGGTGATTTAAGAATGAGTTTTTCGAACAGGTAATGATCTGTCTTGTTTTCTTCGTTGGCCTTGAGATAAATGCTGAGATCAGCTTGGGATCTCAGTTCTTCTATAAAGGCATTTATGGAAGGATACCCCACATATAGGGCGAGAATATCCATCGTTTTAATTCGAAATTCACCATCCCATTGAACGATTCCGAAGAAGCGGCGTAAGGTGTGACTGCTGACTCTTTTTCTGGTGCTTTTTTCAATTATTTTAGATAAAGCCGAGCAATCTGCCTGATTTCGAATTGGTCTTTTGCATTTCGTTTCAATAACATCGCGTAACTGAAGAAGTTGATATGCTGTTAGTTGGATCACTAAAGAAAAATAGAAAAAAACCCACGAAGTCCGTTCGCCGAGAACATTTAATTTGCAGATGTATGTCCAAGCTTTATAAGTGTAATTAGATGTGGTCTTTTTTCATTTTTTGTCCTGTTGATGCTGCGGCTGTTTTAATTGCGATAAACGGCGATTTGTCTGTGCAATATTTTTGCTGGTCAGGTGCTTCTTTGCATGGACATTTGGGGATGTCGAGCCCATAAAAATACGTTCCTTCAGGCAACTCATTTTCAGTGTCGTCTGGCCCTTGAAGTATGTTTTATTTGGATTCAGCGCATACATCAGCTTCCCCCAACGGTTAGAAATGTTCTCTTTGTTGTTCTGGGTAGCAGCTACTGCACTCGGAATGATGAATTTCTGGATCATATCGTCGCCGTCAGGAGAAATAAAATTGGGGATAAAGAAATTCGTAACGTTTGCATGCGGTATTGCGTATAGGCATTTAATGTCTTTTTCAGAGAGTTACAATTCACGAGTGGCCCGATCAGTGAGAAAACTGTGCTGGCTTTCAATGCTGAGCTGTTTGCAATTCATCAACCAATCGATTGCACAAGATTGCGATTCGCCCTGCGACGGAATTGATGCTGTGGATGCTTTCGAAGTCTGGATCGACTCAGAAGGAGTTTGTGCTCCGTTTGTTGCGACATTGATGAATGACGTGCCTTCTCCATTTTGTGGCGATTTCTCTTTCGAATGGAACATACAAGGCGGGCAATATGAGTGGAGTGACGGAAGCACAGCTTTTGACGCCTCGCCGTCCATTGTTTTTTTGGAGTCGGTTTTTTATCAAATCGAGCTTTCTGTTTCTGCTTCGGACTCTCCAACTTGTGCAATTGTGTCTTCTCCATTATACGTTGGCGCAGCAGAATCACCGGAAGTGAGTATCACTGAGGGTGGACAAATATGTGCCTTCGATACGTGGGAGACACTTGTATATGTGAACCCTGGAAATACAGCCATCTCCAGTTTTGCTTGGATTGTAAATGGCGATAGCATTGTTTCCAATTCCCCTGCACCTTTGACCATGCCTTTTGAGCAGGCCGGTGCTTTTGAGGTTGTAGCTTATGTTGAAAATACGTGTGGTACAGCAAGCGATACTAGCTTTGTTGAAGTTCGTGCATTGCCTGAAGTCTCAGTGGATTATGATTATGACTGGATTTGCCAAGGCGCCTCAGTAGAATTGAGCGCTTCAGGTGCCGATGATTACATCTGGAGTTCGTCTGCTTCTCTACTCAGTGGAGGGGGGGATGGCGATTCAGTGGCAGTATACCAAATGAACAGCACGATTGTTGGCGGCCTCGAAGGATCAACCAATTATGGAAGTCTCTCGTGCACTGCCTCCACAGGTTTTCAGATGAACTCATTCTTTGTGCCTGGGGTAAGCATTTCTGGGGAGGAATTGATTTGTGATGGGAACTTGGTTGAATTTGAACCTTCGGTCCAAAGCTTTGGATGGTCAACCAGCCAAACTTGGCTATTTGTCGACAGCATAATCGCAGGCGGCGACTTGGATTTATCTGATTTGGATTTGGCTCCGGGAGATTATTCGGTAAGCGCCCAGGTTGCATTTGACCCTTTTCCTGTTTGGTTGCAGCCAGAAGGGTGCGCTGGAAGCGCTCAGTTCGACTTTTCCATTGCCAATTTGCCTGAAGTTGTTGCGCCGCAGGACTTGATGTTTTGCAACCAGGATTTCAACGAAACCTTGCCAGAAGGATCACCCGATGGAGGCCATTGGGAAGGACCAAGCGTTTTGGAAGGCTTTTTCAATCCAGGGTGGGTTGAATTGGGCTCTGTTCCGTTGGAGTACCATTTCGCAGATTCCAATGGATGTTCCTCAATGGATACGTCATACGTTTTGATCAATGAGCCAGTCTTAGCAAGTGCCGGTCTAGATAGCTCGATTTGTGAGAGCAACGATTGGGTGAACTTAGCGGGATTTGATGAGGTTGAATCGGGCATTTGGAGTGGTCCGGCTCTCATGGATCCTTATGCTGGACTCGTGGACGTTGGTGAGTTAGAAGCAGGTGAGAGCGAGTTTGTCTATCAAGTCGGAGAAGGCTCATGTGCCACTCTAGACACTGTCATTTGGAATGTCATGGAGCACCCGGTGGCCTTGCTCTCAACTCAGGGCAGTTTAGCATGCGATGCAGATACCGTTTGGTTCGAATTATATGCAGGTGGTGGAACATTGGCAGAGGGCAGTGACTACAGCGTTACGTGGTCAGATGGCGTTCAGTTTACGGTTGCAAATGATCCGTTTTGGATTGCGGACGTTGAAGAAGGATTTTCGTTCGTATTCGTTGAAGTTTTTGACGATGAAGGATGCTCCGATGCAGGCTCGGCATTCATCGAACCAATCGAACTTCCTGAAATTGTTTTGCCAGAGGTTTGGCAATTGTGCAACCAGTCGTTGGAGGTGAATCTACCGCTAGTGGAGCCAGCATTGGGTGTTTGGTCTGGGGAAGGGGTGATTGATTCAATCGGTGTTTTCAATCCGGCCGTGATGGGAGAGGGAATTCACCAGTTGATTTATACTGCTACTGGTCCTGTAGGCTGCACGGATTCAGCCGCTATGCCGGTTGAAATATCTGCATTGGATACTATTTCAGCAGGCTTAGATCAAGTGATTTGTCAGGGCATACCAGAATTATCTATGATTGATTACCTGCCCGCAACAGGAGGCTGGTGGTCTGGAGAGGGAGTCTTGGACTCTACTTCGCACATTATCCTGACGGAGGGACTCTCGGTTGGGTTCCACGAATACATTTTTCGAACCGGTTCTTCATCGTGCACTCAGCAGGATACAGTGGTCATCGAAGTGCGGTCCCTTCCGAATGCGACAATAGAGTATGAATCTTACAGTTTTTGCCCTGACGATTCCATTGCCCTTTCGGCTTTACCTTTTGGGGGAACTGTTGACGGTTCCATGGACTATGACCTCGAGTGGTCGGGAGTGGGAGTTCAGACTGCAGATGGCGAGTTTTTCATGTTGGCCCCACCCGCCGGTCCTGATACTTCATTGGTCCAGTTGACGATTGCCGATACAATGGGGTGTACGAATGTTATCGATGCGAATTTTTTGATCAGGCCGCGTCCCGAAGTCTGGGTTCAAGAGCAGATTGCGGCTTGTGATCAGAGCATTGCAATTTCTTTTCCTGCGGCGAATCCAACTGGAGGTTCATGGGAATTGCCCGATGCAATTGGAGTGACAGGGAACGAAGTTGAAGACTTTTTACCCAGTGCATTCGGAATTGGTTCTTGGCCTATGGTTTACACCTTTGAGGATGAATTTGGTTGCAGTGCCTCGGATACAACAACGATCGAAGTAGTCGCTCCAGTTGTTTTGGACTTGACTTCTCAGTTAGAAGCATGCGTGGATGCTTCTGTGATTCAATTGCCTGAGATAAATGGAGCAATTGGAGCTTGGGTAGGACCTGGCCTCTTGGATGAGATCGAAGGCAGTGTTGATCTCACAGCTCTGGATGTCGGCCAATTTCAGTATTTCTATTCAATTGGGGAAGCATCTTGTCTCGTCACGGATTCGTTGAATTTGGTCATCCACGACCTGCCGGTGATTGCACTTGAAATGGAAAGTGCACTTTGTGCCGGTGATTTGACTTTTGAATTGCCAATGGCCTCACCCGCCAACGGAATTTGGAGTGGGCCAGGAGTTCTGGATTCAATTGGAGGGACGTTTGATGTCAATCTTGCAGCGAATGATTACCTCATTGAGTATTCAGTGCAAGATGATTCTACAAGTTGCTGGAATTCAGCACATCACATCGTGAACATGAATAGCGTTCCAGTCGCTGATTTTCCGATCATTTCTCAGCAATGCGTGGGTGAGGCTTTGACTGTTTTTTCATCATCCACCGCTGTAGAATCATACACTTGGCTGTTTGCGGATACGCTTGTGAGCATTTCGGCTGACGCAACTGTGGTTTTTGGGGAGGAGGGGAGTGTGAATCTCTCTTTGACCGTTGTGAACGAGTGGGGATGCATCGATTCTGTGGGGCAAGAAGTTCAATGGATCGCTCCCCCTGTGGCTGAATTTAGTTTGACTGAAGATTCAGGTTGTGCGCCGCTGAGCATTGGTATGGAAAGTGCAGCAACAGGACAAATCGATTTGATCCAGTGGAGTCTTGATGGTGCAGAACTCATGCTTCAATCTGGGGACTCCATCTTATTCGAGGTTCCTTCATCAGCGAGTGGTCATGTGCTGGAAATGCTAGTTTCCAACTCATGTGGAGTTGATTCGATGCAAGACACACTTGTAGTTCTTGATGTTCCATCGATTGAGATCTTGGAGACCATTGAAGGCGGTTGCTCACCTTTCTTGGCGGAATTCGCTTTTGAATCCGAAGGAACATTCGATGTCTTGACTTGGAACTTTGACAATGGCGAAGAAACGAATGGTTTCGAACCTGTTTGGCCAATATTTGAGGCGGAATCAGAGCCTGTTGAATATTTCGCATTCTTAATGGCTTCAAATGCCTGTGGCTCTGCAGTGGATTCGACTTCTGTTGCAGTCGTTCCCTCTTTAGCTCAAGCTCAATTTGATTTGGATGTCACTTCAGGTTGTCTGCCCTTGAGCATTACTGCGACAGATTTTAGTTCTGGAGGAGATGCGGTTGATTTTGCATTTGGCGATGGCACAATGGCCTCTGATTCTGTCGCGTACCATACGTACACCAATCCGGGAACTTATGTGATCACTCAAACCGTTTCCGGGGCTTGCTCTGTTGATTCGCTTGAAGTCAACGTAACAGTGCATCCGGCCATTCAATTGGAATTTGCTGCAGCAAGTGAGAATGTGTGCTTGGGAGATTCCGTGTGGTTCGATGTTGTGCCATCAGCAGCTGCGAGCCCGATTCAAATTGAATGGTCTTCCCCCTTGGGTGTTGAACTTTTCGCTGCTCCGGCACAAATTGGAATGACCACTGGTGGACTGCAAACCTTATCGGCGACTGCAACGGATTCGTTACACGGCTGCTCGGCTCAAACCAGTTTTGAAATTTTCGTTCACAATCCGCTGGTCATAGCGGTTGATTCAAACGTTCAGAGCAGTTGTTCTCCATTGGAGGTGACATTGGAAAATCAAACAGAGGGTGCGGGTCAATGGTTGTGGTCAATTGACGATGAGATTCCCTTCTCAAGCGCCTTTTCTCCTGAGTTGTATCTGACGAATGAAGGAGATGTACCGCTGGAACATTGGGTTCAGGTTGCAGTGGTGAATGAATGGGGCTGTTCTTCGCAAGACTCTGTCCATGTGGAGGTCCTTCCTTCAGCAGCAAGTACTTTTGAATTGCTGGATTCGATTGCATGTGGAGTGCCATCAATCATGACGCCACAAGTCGAGGCTTCGGAATCGTCGCAATTGGCATGGTTCATTGACAGTGTTTTGGTCTCGGCTGAAAGCAGTGTCGAACTTGAATTTTTGTCACCGGGCAATCACGTCATCACATTAATGAGCGAGAACGAATTCGGATGTCACGGCTTTGCCCAAGATTCTGTGGAGATTCTGGTCTTGCCTCAAGTTTCACTCGCGGCAAGTCCTCTCATGGGGTGCGCACCTCACTTACTGGAGGTGGAGCATGCATCTATCGATGCTGTTGAATGGCTTCTGGAGATTCATTTGGATTCAACGCTTGTTTTTGAAAGTGATTCGGAAACGGTAGAGGTGATGCTTGAAATGCCAGGAGCTTATGAGGTGAGCTATACGGCTGTCTCTGATCGTGGATGTGTTGCGTCCATTGCATTGGAAGATTCAGTGGTTGTTTTGCCTCGACCGATCGTTGGATTCTACGCCAATCCGTATGCCGGCACATTTGATGCTCCTGACCCGCTCAATAGCTCATGGGCATTTGAAAATGTTTCAGATGTCGGTCAAGCCATTTGGGACTTTGGAGATGGAAACCTCTCTTCAGAGTGGCATGGTACACATGCCTATGATGCTTCCGGCACCTACGAAGTCTTGCTCACAGTGATCAATGATTTTGGTTGTGCTTCCGAATTCATGATGATGGTGGAAGTGCTCGAGAGCCTCGAGGTGTATGTGCCAAATGCCTTCACTCCTCCGGAGCAGGGCTATGCGGATGGCATCAACGATGGATGGAAACCTGTTTTATCAGATCCTGCCCTGGTTGATCGATATGAGCTTGTTGTCTACAATCGTTACGGTCAGAAGGTGTGGGAGACTCAAGATCATTCAGCACATTGGATAGGAGAAGCAAAGGTGGGCGGATTACATTTTGCGCCGGGTGGGATTTACACATGGGTTCTTCAAATTGATTCTCAGGCATTTTCGGAGTCATCGCGCCAGTGGAAAGGGCAGGTGAATTTGCTCCGATGAGGGGCTGAATGAATTAGCTTTGATGTTCAATTGCGTTTCGAATAAATCATGCCTTCGCTCAAATCAAATTGGACTAAATTGATTGATCAACAGCTGCGTCTGCGGTTGGAATCCCTGCGCAGAGATCAGGCGCAATTGGAAGAGTCCAAGGGCTCAGCGACTAAGAGTTCTGCCGGAGATAAGCATGAGACAGGTAGGGCGATGATGGAGCAAGAGTTGACGCGCATTCAAGTGCAAATGGAGTCAGCGCGCAAGCAGCTGACTGAGCTGGGACAAATGCCTGCGAATTCTTTTGAAAAAGTAGCTTGGGGAACGGCGGTTCGCACCAAACAAGGCGTGTATTTCATTTCGGTTCCGCTGGGTCGCGTAAATGAATCAAAAGAGCCTCTTTTTGCTATTTCCGCGGGATCACCGCTGGGTCAATTGCTTTTGGGAAAGGGAGCGGGGGATACTGTGACCTTTCGAGGCAATGAATTCAACCTGTTAGAATTGCATTGATTGAGCTTGGATTCATTGGAATTCAGCAAGATGTTCCGTCCAAAACGAAACGGATGTTGAGGCTGTCCCCATCGACGGTAAGAACCTCACTTTTCGTGCGTTTTCCGTCCCCGGAAGCAATATGAATCCGTTTTCAGAAAATCGACCTTCCTCATTACTCTGCAAGCGAACACCGTATGCAATGCTGTCCGAAGAAATGATCAGTTCATCCTCGAGCTGTGTGATATCAATGTGTGCCTTTGGCCAACGAATCGTTGATGGTTTTGATAACAAAACATTGCCACTGTCAATCATTTGGCCGTCCTTCTTGGTCCAATTCCAGGAAACGATTGGATACCCTTGTGAAATTCCAGGAAAGCTCAGCTCTAAGGTTTCAAAAGGAGTCAAAGTGATCGTTCTTGACGCGTCATTTTCAATTTCACCCAATGCATTACGCCATTGAACACGTAGATTCGAATCCTCGATTCCAGTGGGTCCTTGATTGTGCAATTGCATAGAGCGTTCGATGGAGTCGGACCGGTTCCAGATGGCGCGGCAATCGGCATTGGCATGTTTGACGGCATGATGTGCTAGTTTCCAGCGACCAGCATGGTCAACTGTTGACCATGAAACCGTTGGCCAAACATCATCCAATTGCCAGTACAATGAGCCTGCAATTCTTCCACGACTGTTTCGGTGGCGTTCTATCGCCTCTTGAAGTCCTATCGCCTGTGTCAATTGACTGAGGTATATCCATCGCTTCAATTCAGTTGTTCCTCCATGTTCGGGATTATCAGCACTGAGCGCTGGATCAGCTGCATATCTTCTTGCGTATATGCGCATCATACCCCAGCCATTGAGCCCCGCCTGAAGCCATTCCATGCTTGATCGCTGCCTAAACTGCAAGGCTTCATCGTCCCATCGGGCGATTCCAACTTCGCTCAGTGTTTTTTGATTGGGTAAGCTTTGGAGTCCGTATTCGCTGGCGAAACGTCCGGCATGATTGCTGTAATAATCGAAATCCAATGTGTCAAACCATACGCGCCAAGCGTGTTCATCTCCGGAATCCCCGGGGCCTGTTCGATTCGGATCCACCATGGGCGATGAAGGCCAATATTTAAAATCGGTCAATGAGTCGATGGCATTGGGCAAAACGGAGTCAAATATTGTGCTGTAAGCCTTTTCGGTTTCCACGGAGTCTTCTCCGTGCAATTCAAACGCTTCTGCCCAGCCCCAATTTTTCCACGCATGCATGGATTCATTGTTCCCACATAAGATTCCGATGCACGGATGATTTCGCATCTTTTTTAGCTGGTCAATGGCTTCAAACTTCACATTGGCTTGATGTCCAGCATCTCCTCGAACCATGCCGCAAGCAAACATGAAGTCCTGCCAGATGAGTACGCCATTTTCATCACACAAGTTCAAGAACGATTCGCTCGGATAAACTCCACCTCCCCAGATTCGAAGCATGTTCATATTGGCTTCGGTTGCTGCTGCAATCAGATCATCTTCCAAAGCCATTGAGCGAGCTGGGAAATAGTCAGGCGGAATTATATTGGCTCCCTTGGCAAAAAACGACTGACCATTCACCACACACTGAAATGAGGTTCCGTAAGCATCGGGAGTCCGATTCCAATGGATGTCCCGGATGCCGAAACGCACACAGATGCTGTTATCAATTCCATTCCACTTGAGTGAATACAGGGGTTGATCCCCCATTCCTCTTGGCCACCAGAGTTCAGGGAAAGAAATGTTCATTCGACATCTGCCCGCTTCCCAAGGGGTGCTATGCCATTTTACATCCTTGTTTTGGGGCCCAGAAAGGCTGATTTCGCCGCTCTGAATGCTTGATGGCGCTTCGATTTCATAGATTGCTTCTTGGTCATCAAGCGATATCAGAGTGAGCCGGATGTCATCGGGTTGCAGTGCATTTCTTTCTCTCAAGATTACGGGTCGCCATATGGCACAGGAGGTTAGCCTCGGCCCCCAATCCCATCCGTATTGGTATTTCGCCTTGCGGGTCACGCTGCTTGTTCGTTCATTCAACGGTCGACTTTCATTGCTTGTCGGGATTAGGCGTTTCTGATTTGCCATGACTTTCATACCCGACTTGACTGCTGATTTTAAGTTGATTTCAAGTGTGCATGGAGATTGAATCGTATCTGGTATCGGTAGGACGAATGTTCGATGCATATTGCTTGTTTCCAAAAGCATCGATCCATTCAATCGGATTTCAGCATAGGTGTCAATCCCTTGAAAAATCAATTCTTGCTTGGGGCTGGTGCTCAGATGCTCGCTTTCCAATAAGTCAAAAACACATCGGTAGAACCAATCCTGATTCTCTACCCATTGCGCAATTCTTTCATTCGTTCCCTGAAAGGGGTTGTCAAGTTGTCCTTGTTGCATAAGATCCGTCATAACATCACCGGGAACATTGGCTGGCATCCAAGAGGTGTCTCCGCTTTGCCGAAATTCCCAGTTTTCATCCAGCACCACCTGCTGGTATGAGCCGTCTTCTTTCGAATTTTGAACATCTGAACAGGCGGATAATAAGGCAAGTAAACATGCCGTCAAGAGAGGCAATTGTACGTTCCTGTTGCATTCAATGATTGGTCCTTTCACGGCAATGATGTTTTGATGCTTATATGTTTTGAATGAAAGCAATCAGATTTTGATCCTTTTGCAATCCAAGTCGCTTGCGCAGTCTCGATCGACTGACTTCGACCGCTCGCAGTGAAACGAACATCAGGGAAGCAATTTCTTTAGAGGAAAGATTCATGCGCAGATAGGTACAAAGCTTGAAGTCGGTTTTGGTCAATAAGGGGAATTGCTCTGTAATTCGTTTGTGGAATTCCACATGCACTTGGTCAAATTGTTTGGTGAAGGTATCCCATGCATTGTCCAGTTTCCCCCCTTCCTTGATGATGTTCAGGAGAACATCAATCTCCGCTCTGCTTTCTCCGGGAATTTGAGATTTAAGCGATTGCAAGCTTGTGTCGATGGTTTGAATCAGTTGCGATTTTTGAACCAAGTGCATGGTTGCTGACGCTAGTTCCTTGTTTTTTGCGGCTAACTGCTGCTCTTTTGCTTCTGTTTTTTGAGCGCGCAATGCGATCTCCGTTTCTTCCATCGAAGCTTTCATGGCCCTCTCGACTTCCATCCGTTTGTTGTGCTCTTTTTGTTTTTGAATTAAATGGTCCGCCTCGAGGATGCGTCTGTTTCGGCGAATGAATACAATGACGAGTGATACTGACAGCAATAACCCAAGTGCTCTCATCCAAGGGAGTTGATACCAATAAGGATGAACGATGATCGTTACTGGGGTGACTTCACAGGGTATGTTTTCATCAATGAATGCCCGGAATTCTACCTCGTGAGTTCCCGGTTGCAGTCCAGAAAGGGTAATGCGCGAATTGGACGTTGGACGCGACCATTGTTCGGCTACGTTTTGAATTTGCCATTGGTATTCCAGCAATCCTGCC
>DCPZ01000017.1 GCA_002323795.1 Flavobacteriales bacterium UBA1531
CATCCAAAAGATCCTTCATGTACTTGAAGTACTCCATGTGTCCGCCTTGGTAGGAGGTCATGGCTATGGCTTGGGCATCTTCTTGGATGGCACAGTTGACGACCTCATCAACACTGCGGTCATGACCGAGGTGGATCACTTCACAACCTGAACCTTGCATGATTCGACGCATGATGTTGATCGCAGCATCATGGCCGTCAAACAAACTTGCTGCCGTGACGATTCGGACTTTATTCTTGGGAGTGTAGACAGGGTCTTTTTCCATTCCAGTATACCATAACATTGATGGCGCAGTGCATCTGCGGGCCAGTGGGTTGTTGCAAAGGTAGGATTTTCGCCTCCGTTGCGTGCATGGTCTATTTTCGCACCATGAATGAAGGAGCAGAAGGAACGCGAATCAATAAATATTTCACCCAAGTTGGTTACTGCTCGCGGCGAGCGGCGGATAAGCTCATTGACGATGGAGCAGTCAAAATCAATGGGGTTGTACCTGCCCAAGGCACGAAGGTCATGCCAGGAGATGTGGTTACTGTAAATGGGATTGAGGTGAAAAAGAATGAGGATACGCCATCGACTTACATTGCATTGAATAAGCCTGTTGGCATCGTTTGCACGACCGATACCAAACGTGAAAAGGATAACATCATTGACTTCATCAATTATCCAAGCCGAATTTTTCCGGTAGGGCGTTTGGATAAGATGAGTGAGGGGTTGATCATATTGACCGATGACGGATCCATTGTAAATCACATTTTGAGAGAGCGCAATGGACATGAGAAGGAGTACATCGTGACGGTGAATCGGCCAATTGATGATGAATTCATAAAAACCATGGCGACTGGAGTATCCATCTTGGATACGTTCACGAGACCGTGCAAAGTGACTCGAATGACTTCCACTCAATTCAAGATTGTTTTGGTTCAGGGATTGAATCGTCAGATTCGCAGAATGTGTGAAGCACTTGGGCATCGGGTAATTCGACTGAAGCGGATTCGAATCATGTCGCTTGAATTGGACATCGCTCCCGGCAAATGGCGGCCTTTGACGGAGAAGGAGGTGCGCAAGCTGCGTGGGGAATGATTCTAAATTTTAGCGTTGAAATCGACTCCAAATGGACTGAGCAAGCGCGCAACTTGACAATTCCTCCACACTTCTGAGTGATTTCTGCTATTTTGCGCTCTCAATGGAAAAAAGCCATGCAACACCTTCGAGGTTTGTGGGGTTTTGTCTGTGAAACCCGAAACACTGGAAAATGCCAAATCCTGCAATCAAGAAAATGAGTCCTGGTCAGATCCGCATCATTGCGTTATACCGATCATTGGGATTTTTCTTTCTTCTCTTTTTGTCCTCGGCCGCGCAAGCACAATTGATTGACATTACATGGGAGGTGGACACCGCCTTTTATGAGCCGATAGAACCTCATCCAACAAATCCAGGACTGCTCTTTGAAGATCTTTTTGGCTTCGTTACTTATGACGTCTATGCGAATTTCACCAATGAAACGGATCAATTAATTAGCATGTACGCGTCTGAAGTGGAAATTAATGAAACCCCTCTGATGTATGTCAGTGCACCTTGTGGTTGCTACAACTCAGAAGCTTCGGATGCGCTTGTGGGGGGAAGTATAAATCCTATTCTTTTTCCGGTTTTCCCTGAAATCCAGTACGACACCTATTGGACGTTGGACCTCACGAGTGGCGAGTCATTCACTCCTTTGCCTCCGTCTTACAATTCCACAACAATGTGCTCAGAGGTCATTGCTGACGGGGCGATTTTTCTTACGCCTGATGCTGCCCCAGTTGCTGGATCTGATCTGCGAATCCAAATTGCTCAAGTAACAACTTGCGGGGATTTTGCGATTAGTGCTTGTTTCCAAACCTTTGTTGAAGGTGACAACGATAATATGGAATTCTATTGTATCGATGATGACGTAGACAGTGAGAGTCCTCTGGAGATTGAAAACCCCTGTGCAAATTACCTTTCCTCAGATGCGCAGATTGATGTCATGCAGGATATTGATTGCTTTGGCGAACTAGCTGTTGTTGATGTTGCTGTGAACGGAGCTTCTCCAATCACTTACGAGTTGTACAATGCCATTGATGAATCGCTTGTTGCCAGTCAAGTGAATGACGTGACTTTTAGTGGAATCGCAGAAGGTGACTATTACGTCGCCATTGTAGATGGTAACACGTGCCGGGATACCTCTGAAACGTTTGGCTTCACAGAACCAGATGAACTCATCGCTACATGGGAGTTGCTAGAAGACAATGTTTGCGCAGATTCGCTCACTGCAGCGGTGCAATTGGATTTCGACGGAGGGACCGGTTTGTTGGATATCGTTGCCTTTTCTGATGAAAATGTCGGAAACGGTTTGTCACCAAATGGTGATGATCAATGGTTGCAATTGGATTGTGTCGATGGCAACGGTGAATGGCAATTCCAAGTTGAAGATGAAAATGGTTGTCAGGTGGATACCTCCATCACAATTTCGTGCGTTGAGCCGGTGGAATTGGTTGTGGAATCATTTGATATCACATGCTACGATTACAACGATGGCGCCATTGTTGGGAGCATGTCTGGAGGAACGGGTGAATTGACATTGGCAGGATCTCCAGCATTGAACGAAAACATTTCTGGAGTAGGTTTTGTATCAATTGACTTGAACAACGTTCAACCTGCCGATTACTTGCTTGTTGTGACCGATGAAAATGATTGCAGCATTTCGACCAATGTATCGCTCATTGAACCGGACTCAGTGACCATCGCTGTCACTGTTACCGATTTATTATGTGCTGATGAATGCGAAGGAATTGCTGATATCGCGGCATTCGGAGGGACAGGGGAGTTTGATTATTCTGTTACGGATGAAGATGCAATGGAGTGGGAGTTGGATGCCCTTTGTGCCGGGATTTATCTGGCCAATGCAACCGACATCAACGGCTGTGTCGTTCAAGACACCTTTGTGGTCGATTCCCCTGAGTTGATCACGTTTGAAGTGAGCATCGCAGATGTTACATGCTTTGGCGAAGCCAACGGAAGCATTTGCCTAGAAAACACATCCGGAGGAACAGGCGGTTTGATGTTTCAAGTCGATCCTCCTGCGGAAGGATTTGTCGAGGACTCATGCTTTGCTGTGAGCGCAGGCACCTTTGTACTGAGTGCAATGGATGAGGCGGGTTGCATGGTCAGTTCAGATCCGCAGTTGCTCATTGAACCGGATCCGATTCAACTGATTTTGGAGCCTATCGATGTTTCTTGCACTTCATTCGATGACGGGATGTTGACGGTTTCGGGCATCGGTGGTACCGGTTTGCTTTCATTGAGCATTCCTGAGCCAGAGCCCTTACCATATACCATTGAAAACCTGACGCCAGGTCCAATCGAGGTGACGGTAGAAGACGAGAACGGTTGTTCTTTTACCAATGCTTCGGAGATCATAGAACCCGATTCTCTGGTTGTGGAGTGGCTGGTTTTGGAGGAGGTTGTCTGCGGCGGAGATTGCAATGGTTCTGCAGTTGTTGATTTTGCTGGTGGGACAGGGGA